>NZ_CP113056.1:3401535-3714842 GCF_026625645.1 Ancylobacter sp. SL191
GCGCTCGCTGGCCCGGGCCTGCGACGCGAAGAACGGGAAGCGCACGCGCTTCGCTCTGGCTGGTCGCGTCACGCGCCCCTACTGAGGATCCACTCACATGCGAGCCTTCGACGCGGTTCTCGGCACCGCTTGGGCCATGCTGCCCGAAGCGCTGGAGACGATGCTCTCCATTGCGCTCCGCGAGAATGACATCACGCCCGAGGCACTTGAGGCCTATCGGGCGCAATCCGTCGGACGAGCGGAGACGCTGGAACAGCGCGATGGTGTCGCCGTCCTCAATGCGATCGGACCTCTTTTCCGGCGAGCAAACCTGTTCACCGCGATGTCCGGGGCAACCAGCTACGAGATCATGCGTCGCGACCTGCAGGTGGCGCTTGATGATCCCGCGTTGCGGGCCGTCCTGCTGAACCTCGACACGCCGGGCGGTGATGCGAACGGGATCGACGAACTGGCAAAGGCAGTTTCGGCCGGCCGCTCGGTGAAGCCCATCGTCGCCTATGTCGGCGGCCAAGCGGCGTCGGCCGGGTACTGGCTGGCTTCGGCGGCGAGCGAAATCGTGGTGAGCGATACCGCGACCCTCGGCTCGATCGGCGTCGTGCTTAGCGTCACCAAGCGCGAGGCATCGAGCGGGGCCAAAAGCTTCGAATTTGTCTCCAGCCAGTCCCCCTTGAAGCGGGTCGACCCCGAGACGGAATCGGGCGCCAGCGAATTGCAGCGCCTCGCCAACGATCTCGGCCAAGTGTTCGTCGAGAGCGTCGCCACGAACCGGGGCCGCACCGTCGAACAGGTGATGGCGGACTTCGGCAAGGGCGGAATGCTCGTCGGCGCGAAAGCCGTGGCCGCCGGGCTCGCTGACAGACTCGGCACTTTCGAGGGCACGCTCGCCCAACTCCAGAATTCCGGCCGGTCGCCCGGCCGTTTCACCCGCTCAGCAAGAGGAACCAAGATGAGCGAAGACACCCAGCCGGGCGCCAAGGAGTTCTCGGCGCTCGAGGAAAGCAACAAGGCTCTGTCGGCCCAGGTCACGGAACTGACCAAGTCGCTTGCCGATCGTGATCGACGCGACGCCATTCTCGCCCTCGATGAGGCGCAGGGTCGCGAGGCGCAGGCCAAGGAACTGGCGGCTTCCGGCGTTTCGGTCGATGCGGCGAAGAAGATCCTCGCGGCCGGCCCCAAGGCCTCCGCCGGCGCGGATGACGAGGAAGGCGCCGACCTTCCCAACGCGCAGGCCTATGCCGCGCAGCGGGGCGCCGGTGCAGGCGCAGCGGCGCCGGGCGGGAAGCCGCCGACCACCAAGGGCGACCGCAGCGTGCTCGCTGCCGCCGTCACCAGCTTCAACAAGCGCCGCTGACGGAGGGTCTGATGGCTGTTCTTACCGAAGATCTGGCCCGCCCGGGCCACTACATCATCTCCGAGGCGAACGGCTATCGTTCGCGCGATGAGATCACCGTCGCCAGCGGCGCCGGCGTGCTCAAGGCCGGCCGCGTGCTCGGCAAGGTCACCGCCTCTGGCAAGTATGTGAACTACACGCCCGGCGCGAGCGACGGCAGCCAGAATGCCGCGGCCATCCTCTACCAGGGCTGCGACGCGACCTCGGCGGATGTGCGTCGCACGATCACCGCGCGCGACAGCGAGGTGCAGGCCGATGTCCTCAATTGGGGTCCGGCCGTCACCACTGACACCCACAAGAACACCGCCCTGGCCGCGCTCGCGGCTCTCGGCATCATCAGCCGCTGAGGAGCGCGACCATGGCTCTTGTCGTTGACGTCTTCAATCAGAACGCCTTCGGCGCGATCGAAGTCCAGGAAGAGATCGTCGAGAAGATTGATTACAAGCCGCAGCTCCTCGGCGCGCTCGGTCTGTTCGAGCCGATCTATTCCCGCTCGCGCACCATCGCCATCGCCGCCAAGGATCGGACGCTCACGCTGATCCCGACCTCGGCCGACGGCTCCCCGCCGGAGGAACTCGTCCCGCAGGGCGCCAATGTGCGCACCTTCAACACGGTGCGGCTGGCCAAGGGCTCGACCATCTTCGCTTCCGAACTGGCCGGCGTGCTCGCCCTGCCCTTCGACCAGCAGACGAAGGAAATCACCCAGGAGGTGACCGAGCGCTCCGGGCAGATCCTCGACGATCTGGATCTCACCTGGGAGCACATGCGGTTCGGCGCCGTGCAGGGCAAGGTGCTGGACGCCGACGGCACCACGGTGCTGGTCAACTGGTACACCGAGTGGGGTGTGTCCGAGCCCGCCGAGATCGACTTCGAACTGGACGATGCGGCGACCGACGTGCGCAAGAAGTGCCGCGACGTGAAGCGCACCATGATGAAGGAGTCCAAGGGCGTCTGGACGCCGTCGACCACCGTCGTGGCGCTTGCCGGCGACAGCTTCTTCGACAAGCTGGTGAATCACCCGCAGATCAAGGAGACCAAGCTCGGCAGCGAGCGGGCGGCGGCGCTCGAGAACATCGAGGGCTATTCGTCGATCGATATCGAGGGCATCACCTTCATCAACTATCGCGGCACCGACGACGGTTCGAAGCTCGCCATCGGCACCGACAAGGTGCGCTTCTTCCCGCGCAATGCGCGCGGCGCCTTCAAGGTGGGTTTCGGCCCGGCGAATGAGTTCAAGCCCTACCTCAACCGGCGCGGCCAGCCCTATGTTGGCCTGGTGCTGGCGGACCCCTCCGGGCGGGACGCCTGGGACCGGGTGGAAATGTACAGCTACCCGCTCTTCATCTGCACGCGGCCGCTGATGCTGCTGCGCGGCAAGATGCAGTGAGGCTGACATGGCAACCATCACTCAGGCGGGCTTCTATGGCGGGCGCTATTTGCGCGTCGGCACCGAGGTGCCCGACGCCATCATCGCCGCCGCGCTTCCCCCGGCGGAGGCGACGCCGGATCTCGACAGCATGACCAAGGTCGAGCTTCTGGCCGAGGCGGAGCGGCGCGGCGTGTCGGTGAAGGAATCTGACACCAAGGCGGAAATTATCGCCGCGCTCCAGGCGTAGCCCATGTCCTGGGATGACGCGCTGGCCCGCGCGGATGAGGCCTGCGCGGCGTATTTCGACACGGTGGCGTTCACCGTCGTGCCCATGCGCAAGCCCGGGCGGGATGTGAACGGGGCCCTTGAGCCGGACCCGACGCGGCCCGGCTTTTCCTTCCACGGCTCGCTCGATACGGCGCCGGAGCTCAATGCCTTTGCCGGCAGCCGGTCGGGCGGGGCGGATGAGCGAAGCCGGCGGCAGGTGAGCCGGGTGTGCCTGACAGCGCTGATGACGGGCTGGCCGTGGACACCGAAGCAGGATGACCGGCTGCGGACGGAGTCGGCGCTCTATCAGCTGGTCGCGGCGCCCGAGACGGACGGCTCCGGCCGCGCCGTGCTCTGGCTCAACAGGATATCCGCCTGATGCTTGCCGCCGCCGCCCTCCGCCTCGCCGTGATCGAGGCCCTGTGCCCAACCGCCGCCGTGCGCGGCGAGGACGGTGCCACCTTCCCGACGCTGGCCGAGCACCGCGTGTTCGACAGCCGGCAGATCCTGGTCGACGAACTAGACGACGCGCGCCCCTACACGCCCAGCATCTCGGTTTATGTCGAGGATGTGCGGGTGGAGCGGCGGGGCGATGCGGCGCCCTCCGTGCGCGGCAACCCGACCTGCACGCTGGTGATTGTCACCGAACTGGCCGAGATCGCACGCGATCCGGACGGAGACGCGGTCCGGCAGGAGAACGGCAATCTGGCGACGATGGCGCTTGTCGATAGCGATCCGCGTCAGCGCCTGGTGCTGGAGGCGCTGACGGCGCAGGTGCGCAAGGTGATCGTGCGGGGGCCCGAGGCTGTGGCTGTCCGCAGGGTGATGAAGGCGGTGCAAAGCATCGAGCTTGAGGCATTCTCGCTGCCGCAGCTGAGCCGCCGCTGGCTGCGCTATCTCATGCTGGTCTCCTGCGAGATCGCCGACGACAAGTTCACCGATGCTCCCGGCCTGCCGGAGCCGCTGCGCTCGGTCGCGGCGGAACTGCCGGATGGTTCCTATGCCAAGGCCAAGCTCGCCGAGCTTGGTGCCGCCTTCCTCGCCACCAGCCGCGACGCGCTCGACGGCATCGACGTGATCGCCAGCGTGAACGGCGTGCCGGTGATCCGGCGGCCCGAAGCCACGCCGGACTGACCCACTCCACCCTCTCGACACGAGGCAGACCATGACGCGCTACCGCGCCAAGACGGGGGCTCGCATCCCCATGCCTGACCGGCCGGGGCAGCAGGTGCCCGAGGCCGGCGAGGGCATCAGCGTCAACGAACTCAACCCCTATTACCTGCGCCTGATCGCCGACGGCGACCTGGTGCCGGTGACCGATGAGATGCTCGAGGCCTCGGTGAGCGATGAGCCTCCCGAGGCATCGGTGACCGATGAGACGCCCGCGGCCCCGGCGGCCGGCAAGACGGGCAAGGCTTCCGCCAGCCGCGAAGGGACCAACTGATGGCCATTGGCTTCAACTATATCCCCGGGAATATCCGGGCGCCGATCATCGCCTTCGAGGTCAACTCGGGCGGGCAGTTCGAGAGCGTGTCGCGGCTCGTGCTCATGGGCCACAAGAACAGCGGCGCGCCCCTCTCGGACAATGTGCCCACGCGCTGCAACAGCGTGACCGACGCCATCGCGCAGGCGGGCAAGGGCTCGATGCTGGCCGAGATGGTCATCGCCGCCCGCCGTAATGCGCCGGCGCAGGACATCTGGCTGATCGCGGTGCCCGCCACGGGCACGGCCGAGGTGCGCACGCTGACCGTCGGCACCGTGCCGGCGAATGGCGGCTATGGCGCGATCGAGATCGCCGGTGCGGGCATCGACATCACCATCGGCGCCGGGGATTCGGCGGCGGCGGTCGCGACCGCGCTGGCGGCGCTGATCAACGCCTATCAGGATCCGCTCACCAAATCCGCCCTGCCCTTCACGGCGGCGGCGGCGACCAATGTGGTGACGCTGACCGCCCGCCATACCGGTGCAATCTTCAACACGGTTGACATCAACATCCCGGCGCTCGCCTCCGGCAATGTGCTGTCCGGTCTGCTGACGGTCGCCACCCCCACGGCGGGCAGCGGCACGCCGAACCTCTCGGCCGCGCTGGCGGCGCTGGGTGACGACCCGTTCGACTGGTGGGTGACGCCCTTCGCCGACGCGACGAATATGGGCAGGTACAACACGGCGCTGTCGGATGTGTCCGGCCGCTGGGCCTGGCTGCGGCAGAGCTACGGCCACGTCTTCACCACGCTGACCGACACGAGCGCCAACCTCACCACCTTCGGCCTCGGCTACGACACGCGCCACATCAGCCTGCTGCCGCGCATCGCCGGCGGCGGGGATGCGACGCCGCCCTGGGTGTGGGTGGCGGCGCTGGCGGCGCGCGTGGTGCCCTGGCTTTCGGATGGCGCGCTCGGCAATGTCTCGCGCAACCAGACGGGCCTCGTCGTCGAGGGCGTGCTGGCGCCGCGCGATCGCACGAAGTGGATGAACGATTACGCCACGCGTGACGCGTTCATCGGCTCGGGCCTCTCGACCTATGGGGTGCGCACGGATGGTGCGGTGACGATCGACAAGATCGTGACCATGCAGCGCACCGACGGCGCGAACAATGTCGACACCACCTTCCGCGACATCCAGAAGATGGGGCAGCTCATGTATGCGCTGCGCCGCTTCCGGGCGCGGCTGCAGGCGGAGCATGGCGGCAAGGCCATCGCCGACGATAACCCGGGCAATCTGCTGGCCATCACCACCGTGGCGGATATCCGCGCCACCATGGCGGCGACCTATCGCGAGATGCCCGGCGTGCTCGAGAACGCGGAGGCCTTCGTGGCCAATCTCGACGTGCAGCGCAATGCCGACAACCCCAACCGGGTCGACATCTACGCGCCGCTCGACATGGTGAACCCGCTCGACGTGCTCGCCGCGAATGCCCGCATCTACAGCCAGTACACCGCCTCGATGGCGGCCTGATCGGGAGACGAGACCATGGCCGACAATGATTTCGGCGGGACGATGAAGTTCCGCCTCGCCGATGGCACCAACATCTCGCTGCGCGGCACGTTCAATCTGAGCACTGCCGGCACGTCGATCGAGACCCTCACCAACCAGGATGGCTCGCTCGCCCGGGTGGGCACACCCAAGCCGCGAACTGCCGAGATCAGCTTCGAGGATTCGGGCCTCGATCACGACGCGCTGATGAAGGCCGGGCGGCAGGACATGTACATCACCGAGGAGTTCACCGGTGTGACGCATGTCTTCGTCCGCGCCTTCTTCTCCGGTGAGCCGATGACCAACCGGCTGACCGGCGAGGTGACCGGCGCCACGATCAACGCGCCCGACTATCAGCGGCTGGGTGGGTGAGCGGCGTGGCCGATATCGAGATCCGGATGAACCTGGACAACGTTCTCGGCCGCTTCGCCAACCAGCTCGGCCACCTTCGCCAGAAGGAGATGAACAAGATCCTGCAGCGCGGCCTGGCGCGCACCGGCAACAAGGCGAAGACGCAGGTCATCCGCAGCCTGACGCGGCAGACCGGCCTTCGGCGGCAGGTGCTGGTGCGGGCGGTGCAGTTCCGCAAGCCGAGTTATAAAGACTTGACCTATGAGCTGAAGACAGAGGGCGGCAATATCGCGCTGAAATACTTCCGGCCGCGAGAGACCGGCAAGGGCGTCAGCGCCGCGCCGCAGGGTGGGCGGCGCGTGTTCCCGAGCACCTTCATGCGCGCCGGCTGGTGGCCCCACCGGGTGGACAAGCCGGGATGGGGCGGCCACGTCTTCGAGCGGACCGGCGTGAAGACCAAGAACGGCAAGGATGCGTTCCGAAAAGTCAAATCTGGCGTGTACATCCCGGAGGAGATGCTGCGCGGCGAAACCGTCGCCCGCTGGCGCGAGGTGGTGAATCGCGACCTCGAGAAGGATGTCGAGCACCAGATCGGGTTCGCACTGAACATTTATGCGGCGTACCCGCGTAAGCCGGGGAAGTGACCTTTAGAGGGCCAGGATATGCAAGCCGAAGATGAGCGCCGATTGGCTATGATTCTGGAGGCTATTCGTTCCCAGCGTCTTTCGCCTGAGGACCGTAAGGCTCTGCTGCAAACACCTCCCGTAGAACGAGCTGCAGTTCGCGGATTGTGGCGCCGTGCGTGTTACTTTGTACGAGCTGCTTTTCGTTGAGACGCAAGAACATACGGGCCGTATTGAACGCGCCGATGTGGGTCTCCCGCAGTGCATTGAGTATGGCGCTAATCATGATGAGCTGCGCATCGTTCCGCGCTTTCTCATCGCCAAGGCTTTTGGCTAACGCCTCAAAGGCAAGCCGTGTCGCTTCATCCATGTTGCATCCCCCACCTACCCGAACGGTAGCAGGAGGTGAGCGGGAGTCGAGTCTGGGGCTACTTCGGTAGTTAGCCGCGGTCGCGGAGCCAGACAGCCGGCCATTGATTAGGTCGATGCGGAGCATGTGGCTTCCTGCACTCCCGAGACAGAGGGTGCGTGTATCACACACGTTCCTTCGACGAGTTGCTGAAGCGGGGGCCAAAGCAAAGGGGGAACCATGATGGTTCCCCCTTTGACCAAAAGCGGGTGCGACCTTCCAGGCTTAGTCAGTCCTCCAAAGCCTCGTCGGGCTCTGGTGGGAGAGGCATCAATCCGTGACCGATCAGCCAGTCGCGAACAATGAGACGGATAGCATCTGCTTCCGATGGGATGGGGGATTGCTCCCGTCTCCATTGCTCGATGCCGTCGATGGTGTCCTGATCGAAGGCCACGAGCTTCTTGAAAGGAAAGCGCAGCGGGCGAGCCATTAAAATATCCGGATATCCGTATTGACCTTTTCCGGATATAAGGATATCCATAAATGCAGGCCGGGGCAAGGCGCCAACCTCGCTCCCGGCCCTAACCCCCACCATCGGAGCTAAGCCGATGATTGAAGCTGCTGCCACCCTAGCGCGGCCCGCCGTGCCGCGCCTAGACCCCGGCTCCGCCGAGCCCCTGCCGCTGGCCGATCTTGCCCGGCTCTGGCAGTCGCTGCGCGACGAAGCCGACAGTTACGATATTCCCTATGAGCAGTGCTGTGTCGCCTGCGACCTGTCTCACGAGATCGAGGACCGGATGCTCGCCGCCCCGGTGCGCTCGCACGCCGATGTCGCCGCCTTCATGGACGCCTATGCAAGGCACCTGCGGGATCTGAACGCCGGCAATGTGCCCTTCCGATTCGATGATGACGCCCTCGGCGCCCTGATCGCCCGCATCGCCGCCTATCTGCGGCAGAACGCCTGACATTTCGAGTTTCCCCGAGGCCAAGGGGAAGGTGCGACCCAGAGCTTCATCGGCTCCGGTGTTCGCGAAAGCGACCCTGTGCATCTCAGGCTTGGCCGGCCGGATGCCGATGGAGACTGACCATGAATGCACTTTCGACCATCAACTTCCACGGCGACACGCTGTTCGCCGTTGAGCGCGGCGACGGCGTGTTTGTCGCCGTCACGCCGATCTGTGATCGGCTCGGGATCGCCGCGACGAAGCAGCGCGAGCGTATCCAGCGGGATGCGGTTCTGAGCGAAGGGATAGCCATCATGGCTCTCCCTTCTGCCGGAGGGGTGCAGGAGACGTTCTGTCTTCGCCTTGACCTGATCAATGGCTGGCTGTTCGGCATCGACGAGAGCCGTGTGAAGGATGAGGAGACCCGCCAGCGGGTGCTCGCCTACAAGCGCGAATGCTACCGCGTTCTGTTCGACCACTTCTTCGGCGGCAAGGTGAGCGAGCCGGAGCCCGAGCCGAAGGCGACCGAGCTTCTGCCTGGCCACTCTGACTTCGCTGAGAGCGTGCGGCTGGTGCGCGAGGCGCGGCTGTCGCGCGGCAAGGATGCGGCGGTCGCGGTGTGGCGGCGGCTGGGCCTGCCCTGGGTGCCGGAACTGGCCGGCACCAAGCGGGTGACCATCGAACAGGCGGAGGACGACGAAGACGCCGTGGCGCGCTTCGCCATCGAGGGAATCGAGAAGGTGCGCGGCGTGGTGACGCCCGCCGCGATGCTCTGGCCCGCCTTCGCCGCCTATTGCGCGCGGACGGGACTGCATAACCCCGGCCAGCAGAGTTTCGCGACCCGCTTCGGCAAGATGGGCTTCCGCAAGACCAAGACGACGGGGCGGGTGGTCTATTATGGTATCCGCCCGGCCGACGCTGCGGCCTTTGCACAGGGAGGCACCAATGACCAGTGAGACACCCGCCCCGAAAAAGCTGACGACCCCCGAGCTTGAGGCGTGGACCGCCTTCTCCAAAATCGCACGCGATATCGGGGGGAGCGATGCCGGACATGAGGCCTGGTGCATTAGCCCGATGCCGGAAATAAACGCCACTCGTGGGCACGGCTTCGAGAAAAGCACCGCCACGGCGAAGGAGATCAAAGCCGGCCTTGCTACTGTGCGTAAAGCCCTGAAAGCCGGCGGCCGGGACGCGGCTCTGGCGGCATGGAAGGACAGCGGGCTGCCCCGGCTGAAAAACCTGCCGGACCCCGGTGGCGAGCCATGACCGACCTCGCCGCCCCTTCCCCTGCCAGTTTCCGCCCGATGGAGGCCGGCAAGGCCGATATTGACGCGCTGGCCCTGCCCGCCTTCGTCTCGCCCAAGCTGGACGGGGTGCGCGGCATGACGGGCGTGCTCGACACCATCTGCACCCGCAACCTGAACCCGGTGCGCAACCAGCACATCGCCCACGCGCTGGCGCATGTGCCTGCGGGGCTGGATGGGGAAATCCTGACCTTTACCAACGGGTTGCGCGACCCGTTCGACATGGTGCAGGCGAAGGTGGCGACGGCCGATCTGGCGACCGACTTCACCTTCAACGTGTTCGACTGCTTCCGCTCGCCGGCGGCGCCGTTCACCGAGCGGCTGCGCGAGGCCGAGGCACTGGTGGCGGCCGAGCCTTCCGGCCTGGTGCGGCTGGTGCCTCACGTGCGGGCGACAAGCGTGCAGCAGGTGCGCCAGCTCTGGGCCGAGTGGGTCGGGGACGAATGCTGGGAAGGGCTGATGCTGCGGGCGCCGACGGGCATCTACAAGGCCGGCCGTTCCTCCACCCGCGAGGGCTTCATGCTCAAGCTGAAGGGCGCGGCGGATGACGAGGCCGTGGTGGTGGGCGTGGTGCCAGAGCGCGAGGATCATCGCAGCCTCGGCGCCCTGATCTGCCGCTGGCGCGACGTGACTTTCGGTCTCGGCAGCGGCTTCTCGGACTGGCATCGGCGGCGGCTGTGGACCGGCCCGCTGCTCGGGCGGACGGTGACGTTCCGCTTCGAGGGCGTGGGTTCGCAGGGTCGCCCCCGCTTCCCGCGCTTTCTCGGCTTTCGCTACGACCTCGCGCCGCTGCCGGTGCCGCAGATCGAACTGGCCACACCGTAACCGACGACATCAGGACACATGATGGACAAGCTGACCCTGTCGAAAAGCTACACGGTCGGGGAGCAGAGCTTTTCGGCTATCGAACTGCGCGACCCCCGGTTCGCCGACTATCGCGAAATCGGCCCGGTCTATGACGTGCAGCGCGGCATTCTGCTGCGCGATCGCGAGGCCATCTTCGCCTATGTCGACCGGCTGGTGACCAGCCCGGCGCCCGGCGCGCTGGCGGCGCTCGACCTTGCCGACACGATGGCGCTCGAGGACCATATCCTCGGTTTTTTTTCCAAAGCCCGCCGGTCGATCGCGCGGTCTCCGAACTCGTCTTCCGACTCCACTGGAGCCCCGCCTACATCGACGGGCTGACGCTCGGCGAGATCGCGGACTGGTTCGACCGGGCGGTGCGCTGGCATCAGGACGAGAGAGCGCGGCGCGCCAGAACATAGCCGGGATGATGACCCGGGCGAGCGGGGGAGCGGATGGGCGTCGTCAAAGCTATACTCAGGATTATTGCGGAGGATCGCACCGCGCGGGCCTTCGCGGCCATTGAACAGCGGATCCATCGTCAGGAGCGCCTGCTCCATCAACTGAACCGGAAGGAGCGCCAGATGGCTGCCCTGAACCGGGGCGGCGGCGGGCTGATCATGGGCGGCGGCGCCATTCTCGGCGGGCTGGCAGCGGCCAGCGGCACGCGCGAGGGGCTGACCACCCTCACCTCCTATCAGGATGCTTTGATCGAGATCGCCAAGAAGGGCGGGCTGACCGCCGACCAGATGCAGAAGGTCGGTGAGGAAGCCAAGGCGCTGGCCACCAGCGGCGAGGTGGCGGTGCCGCTGGAAGAAATCCTCGCGGCCTATGAGCGGGCGGCGGCGGCGGGCCTGCCGATGGAAGAATGGCGTGAATTCGCCAAGCTGGGCGCGAAGGCAGCGGACGCCTTCGGCATGGCGGCGGAGGAAGTCGGCAACGCGGCGGCGGGGTTCAAGGTCGGCCTCGGCATCCCCATGGCCGAGATGGAGCGCTATTTCGACCTGATCAACTCGCTCGCCGACAGCGGCATCGCTGAGGAGCGAGATCTCATCACGTTCCTCGACAATGCCGGGGCCGGCCTCAAGAATTTCGGCCTCAATGCCAAGGAAGCGGCGGCCTATGGTGCCACGCTGCTGAACCTGAAGATGGCACCGGAGACCAGTGCGCGCATGATGAGTGCGCTCACCTCCAAGCTGATCGCTCCGGAGAACCTCGGGAAAAAGGGTTATGGGGCGCTCCAGGAGGTCGTCGGCAACGTCAAGCAGTTCAAGAAGGAGCTGAGTTCCGACCCGCAGGGGGCGCTGCGCAAGTTCCTCGAGAAGCTCTCGAAGATGGACAAATTCCGCCGGGCGCGGATCACCGGTTCCATCTTCGGCATGGAGTGGACCGATGAGGTGATGCGCCTGGTGGACGGCCTGGAGGAGTTGGATCGCAACCTCCAGATCGCGGCGAGCACGGACTGGTTCGGCTCGCTCGATAAGTCCTACCAGATGAAGCTCGACGCACTGTCGTCGCGCTGGCAGCTCTTCAAGAACCAAGTCTCGAAACTCGCCATCGACCTCGGCACGCTTTCGATGCCGGCGCTGGAATCCTCGCTCACCGCCGCGCGCGACACGGTGCGCGAGATCAGCGAGGAATTCGCCAAGTTCCCGGAGATGATCGACGTTAAAGCTATTGATGATGCAAGCGAGGCCCTGAAGGGCATGGCATCTGACGTCATGGATCTGCTTGGTATCGATCCAAATCAATCCCTAATTGCGTCGGGGTTTCGTGATCTGGCTAACCTTGTGAACGAAATTGCAAAGGTTATTAACGATATCAAAACCTCGCTGCCAACTTCTACTGACCCGGAGGCGGGAGTACTCGGCGGAATAGTCTCGCTTGAGAAGGGTGGCACTGCCGACAAGATTGCAAACTATCTGGGAGGAGACGGAGCGCCGAAGGAAGCGGGCCGGAGTTTCTTTGGTGGTCTCATAACGTTCGACAAAGGCGGGGTCGCCGACAGGATCGCCGATGGAATTGATGAGATTGACCGTTGGTTAAGCTCATTCAATGGCGAGAATGCAGCGGCCGCATCGAACGGACCGCAGCCGCCTCAGTCGGGGGCATCTGGTGGTGCCGTCTCCAGCCCGAACGGTAATGGAGCGCCACTTGTCGAGATCCCCGACGTGCCGCCGCTGATCGTCGATCCCACGTCCATACAGGGCTCGGCCGACGCCATCCGCGACGCCATCGCCGAAGGCGGGCGGCAGGCAGCGCAGGCGATATCGTCGGCGCGGATCAACGTGCCGAACTTCACGCCCCGCCCGGCGATCAACGCCAATACTGGCCAGTCGATGCCGAATGCCGGGTTGCCCGGCGCCAACTGAGGAACGGGAATGCGCAACTGGCAGAAAGCCTTGCGGCGCGCCTCGTTTCGCGGGGTGCAGTTCTGGGTGGAGGAAGATGGCCCCGAGCGCGGGCGCCGGGTGGCGGTGCACAACATCGCCGCCGGCGAGGCGCCGGTCACCGAGGATCTCGGGCGCGTGGCGACCGAGTACCGGGTGCGGGCCTATGTCGCCAGCGACAGCGCCGATGCGGAAGGCTGGGCGTTGGAGGCGGCGTGCTCCGCCGCCGGCCCCTCGCTGCTCACTCTGCCGATGGACCCGGCGGCGCTGGCGCATTGCGTGAGTTGCCGGCGCAGCCGCACGCGGGACCAGGCCGGCTATGTGGCCTATGACCTCCTCTTCGTGGAGGCCTCCGACAGTGTGAATTCCGCGTTGGGCGGCGCCTCGGTCGGCTTCAGCGGCGGGGGGCTCTCGCTGGGCGGCAGTCTGTCGCTTGGAGGCCTCTCCGCCGGCATCGGCGTCAACGCGCTGGCAGGCATTACCGGCGTGGCGGCGCTGCGGTCGACCTTCGCGGTCGGGCTCAGCGGCGCGGGGCTTGCGGTCTCCGCCGACGTGTCCGCCAGCCTTGCTGGCGTGAGCGCCTCGATCAGCGTGTGAGGGCGGGATGGACTGGCTGACGGATCTGCTCGACCGTTTCATCGCCGACAAGGCCGGCCGGGTCACCGCCGCCAAGCTGGTGGCGAAGATGGCGACCGGCGGCGAGGCGGGCGGCACGGCCTATCTCGAGGCCTGCCGGCTGCTCGGCGAGGCGGCGGATGATGGCGCGGAGCTGCTGGCGACGCTGGACGATGTGACCGACACCAGCACTTTGGCGCAGGTGGGCGTGCTGGTCGTGGCCTGCTTTGCCACGCTGCGGGTCGATTACGCCGCGCGGCCAGACGCGGTGCGGGCGCGCACGGCCCTGTCGAACCGGGCAGGCCCGGTGGTGGAGGCGGCCGGCGATGCCTTCGGCCATGTGCTCTATGGCTGGCTGTCCAATCTGGTCGGCGAGGCGATGCTGCAGCTGTCGCAAATTGCCGCCACGCGGGCGCCGCTGGTGCGGGTGGAGACCGGCGTCTCGCTCCCTGCCCAACTGCTGGCCTGGGATCTTTACGGCGACCCGAGCCGCGACGCGGAACTGGTCGAGCGCAACAACACCGGCACGGCGATGCTGATGCCGGTGACCCTTGAGGCCCTCGCGCCCTGATCTGAGTGAGCCGCCATGCTGGACATCATCACGCTCACCGTTGGCGGGCGACCGATGCCGCATGTGAGCTGCACGCTGGAAGCGGGCGCCGAGCAGGCGGCGCGCACGGGCGGCTTCGACGTGGCATGGAACGGGCCGGGCCTGCCCTGCCGCGAGGATGAGGCCTGCACGGTCGAGATCAACGGCGCGCTCTGGCTTACCGGCTATGTGCGCGACGTGAACGCCTCGCATGACGACAGCACCCGGATGTATTCGGTGGCGATTGCCTCCCGGACGGTCGACGCGACCGAGTGCTCCATCGACCATCCCGAGGGCTCCCTCGAAAACTGCACGCTGAAGGACATCGCCGGCGCCTTCGACACGGCGGGCATCGGCGTCGATGTGATGATCGACACGGCGAAGAAGGCCCTGCACCAGATCGTGCCCGGCGAGACGCTGTTTTCCACGCTGGAGCGGGATGCGCGGGCGGCCGGGGCGCTGATCTATGACACCCCGCAGGGGCGGCTGAAGATCATCGAAGGGCCGGAGGGGCGGCACCAGGGCGGGCTGGTGCTGGGCGTGAACATCAAGCGCGCCAGCAGCACGCTGTCGGGCCGGTTCAACTATTCCGAGGTCAAGGTGCGCGGGCAGTCCTCGGTCGGTGTCACGGGCGCGGCGACGCGGCCGGAGGCGGAGGCGCGCGGCACGGCCGACCGCAAGCGCACGCTGATCATCTATCACGAGGGCGAGCTGACCTCCGACCGCGCCAAGAAGCGGGCGGGCTGGGAGGCGCGGCGCGCCGCCGGGCGGGCAAAGACGGCCAGTATCACCGTGCCGGGACTTCGCGATGCCGGTGGGACGATCTGGTCGCCGAACTTCCTCGTGCCGGTGCGCGACGCGTGGATCGGCCTGAGCCAGGACATGATCATCGCCTCGGTGAGCCTGACGCAGGACGCCAATGGCGGGGGCACCGAGGCGGTGCTGACCGTGAAAGACCCGCGCGCGCTCGGCGGCGACAATCCGCGCGGCGAAAGCGCCGAGGGATGGGACGCGCCGGAAGACGAGCCGACGTTTCGCGAAGACTGATCGGCCGGGAGGGCTAGCCATGGCGTCCGATGCCAATGTGACGCGCATGGAATTGACCGGCGAGGTCGAGCACCGAGGCGGGCAACAGTTTCTCGGCGGCAAGGGCTATGCCGGCGAGCGGTTGCCACGGGTGCATCGGGTGGAGCCGCACGGCTTCACCTCGCACCCGGTGGCCGGCGGCATCGCCACCGTGCTCGCCGCCCGCGGCAATCGCGACAGCCTTTATGCCATGGGCGGCGCCAATCCGGCGCTGGTGCCCGAACTGCCGCTGGGTGGCACGGCGATCTATGACCATCTCGGCAACATCGTCTCCATCGTCGCGGCGAAGACCCGCGTCGTCCACGCAAAGGAAGTGTGGATGGAGGCTGGTGGCGCCCGCGTCGTCGCCAAGGCCGAGATCATCAAGCTGCGCCTCGGCGCCGACTGGATCGCGGTGCTGGACGGGCAGTTGCTGTCCTCCCGCCCGATCATTCCCGGGGCAGACCCCGATCCGTCCATCTAATCCCAACGAGGCCCGCCATGCGCATCGTGCCGATCACGCAGGCGCAGGAGCCGGTGCGGATCCCCGATCTGATCTGGAACCCGCTCGGCTTCATCGGCGATCTCGCCCTCGATGCCGGCACGGCGGACCTGCAAAGTGGCGCGGCGATCGAGACCGCCGTGCTTATCTGCCTGATGACCGACCGGCGGGTCGATGCCAGCGAGCTGCCCGAGGGCGAGAGCAACCGGGGCTGGCCGGGCGACGGCTTCGACCGGCAGAGGGGCGAGGTGCCGCTCGGCTCCAAGCTCTGGCTGCTGCGGCGGCGGGCGCTGACCGAGGATATCGACACCGAGGCCGAGGATTACGCCCGCGAGGCGCTGCAGACGCTGATCGACCAGGGTGTGTGCGTGCGGGTGGAGGTGACCGTCGAGCGGCGGCCGGCCGACAACCGGCTCGACCTCGAGGTGCGGCTGTTCGGCCGCGATGGCGCGGCCACCTATCAGCGGCGCTTCGCCGTGCTGTGGGACCAGATCGACGCGAGGGGATGAGATGGCGTGGTTCGAAGCGCGCGGCCTGGACGAGCTCGGCGCGCGGGCGCGGGGCTATTTCCGGGAATATCTGACGGGGGCGGATGCCTGGATTCAGCAGAATTTCGCGGCGGTGACGGCGAAGGTGCTGGCTCTGCTCGGGCGGGCCTTCGAGCTGCGGCTGGTCTACATCTCCCGCCAGATCTTCACCCGCACGGCGACCGATCTCGCCATTCTGCGCATTCATGGCGCGGATGTGCGGGTCTATCTCAAGGCTGCCGCCGCCGCGAGCGGGGTGATCACCGGCACCGGGCAGGCGGGCGCAACCTATCCCGCCGGGGTGCGCTACCTCTCGGCCGGGCAGACCTATGTGACCATGGCGGCCTTCACGGCGGCGGGGGATGGCAGCTTCAGCGCGACGGTGCAGGCCGAGGCGACGGGCTCGGTGACCAACCGCGACGGCGGCGCCAACCTGACGCTGGCCGACCCGGCGCTGTACCCCACCCTGTCCGACACGGCGGCGGTTTCCAGCGACGGGTTGGGCGGCGGCGCCGATGTCGAGGATATCGAGGACTTCCGCGGGCGAATCCTCGCGCGCAAGGGGCGGCCGCCGCAGGGTGGCGCCCTTCCCGACTATGAGGCCATGGCGCTCGAGGTGCCCGGCGTGCTCAAGGCCTGGGCCTATGCCTTCACCGGCGGTGTCGGCTCCATCGTCGTCTTCTTCCTGTTCCGGGGCCGGCCGAACCTCATCCCCACCGAGGCGGATGTCGCGGTGGTGCAGGCCTATATCGACGCGCGCCGGCTGATCCGCGTGGATGGCGACGTGGTCGCCGCGCCAACGGCCGAACCGGTGGATATCACCATCACCGACCTCGCGGTCGACACGGATGATGTGCGCGCGGCCATCGCCACCAATCTCGCCGCCCTGTTCTTCGAGCGGGCGCGGCCGGGCGTGGTGGCGGAGCCCTTCACGCTCTACCGCTCCTGGCTCTCCGAGGCGATCTCGACCGCGACGGGTGAGGACAGCCACACGCTGAGCGTACCGGCTTCCGACCTTGTCTTCACCGCCAGCTACCCCGTGCTCGGCACCATCAACTATGCCTGAGGCTGGCCATGCGGGAGGCAAGCGATGCGTGATCCCGGGCTGAACACCTGGACCTATTACGAGCCGGTCACCCCCGGCGGCGACACGCTGCCGCCGGTGCCCGGCGATGCGCTCTCCAACCCCAGCGTTGAGGATCTGCTCCCCGCCGGGCTCGCGCTGTGGCCGCGCGGGCCAGTGTGGGGCACGCCGGACGGCATGGCGGCCGGCACCGATACGGTGCTCGCCCGCTTCACCCGCGTTCTGGTGGCGCCGTTCCGCGACCTCTGCGTGCGCGGCTGGTCGCTGGTGCTGGAAAGCACGGCGACCACGATGGACGCCAGCCTGCCGGCATGGGAGGCGGATTACGGCCTGCCGGACGCCTGCACGGCAGCGGACCAGAGCACGGCCGGGCGCAAGGCCACGGTGCAGGCACGGGTGCGCGGCAATGCGGTGATCACGCCGCAGGATTTCGTGCGCCTCGCCTATGACCGCGGCTTCGACATCGCGATCGAGGAGCCCGACATCTTCGAGTGCGGCTTCTCGGAATGCGGCGGCGAGCACACGACCGGCGATCCGCTGCAGGAGGTCTACTGGATCGTCCATGTCTACGGACTGGCGGTCGATTACTTCATCTGCGGCGAGAGCGAATGCGGCTTCGATCCGCTGTTCCAGATCGCCGATATCGAGCGGCTGCAATGCCTGTTCCGGCAGCTTTACCCCGGCTGGACCCAGCCGGTTTACGTGGTCGAAGAGTGAGCGGCGGCGCCGCCGACAACCTCCCGAGGCTTTCATGAAATACTACGCTCCGTTCGGGTCGAGCGACCCGAACGCATCCTATGTCGACCGCAACACGCCGGGAGCCGTCCGAGGCTCGGCAGTGCCGGGAAAAGCGGTCGAGGCGACGCAGCGCGAACTGGTCAATTTCCTGCTGGCGAGCGGGCTGACCCCAACCGAGGAGGATCTTGACCAGGTCGCGACGGCGGCGCGCTCGCAGGCGATGAATTACCGCGTGGCGGGCGGCACGGCGAATGCCTTGACCGCGACGCTTGACCCGGCGCCGGCCTCCCTCGCCGCGCTGGTGGGCGTGCCGCTGCGGCTGGTGACGGTGGCCAATACCTCCGGCACCGTCACGCTTTCGGTCAACGGGCTGGCGGCGACCACGGTCTACCGCCGGAACAGCAACAGCCTTCTGCCGGGCGACATCCGCGCCGGCATCACCGAACTCATGTTCGACGGCACCTATTTCCGGGTGCTCTCGGTGCCCTTCGGTGCGTCGCTGATCAGCGGCAATGGCTGGATTGATCTGCATGGCGGCCTGACGCTGCAATGGGGCAACGGAAACACGGCGAGCGGCACGGCCACCATCACCTTTCCGAAGGCGTTCTCCGCGTCCCCCTATTCCGTGGTTGGCATTGACGGCGGCGCGCTGTCATGGACGACGACAAACGCCACGTTCCTCGGCGTTTCCACCCGCACCTCCACCACCTGCATCTTCCGCTCGGTCAACTGGACGGGTAGCGCCATGGTGCTTGATGTCGCCGGGTTCTTCTGGATGGCCATTGGCCCGACCTGAGAGACGATCATGAAATATTCGGCAAGCACCCGTGGCTTTTACACGGGCGGACAGGCGGCGCCGGAAGATGCCGTCGACCTCAGCCATGAAGAATGGGAGGCGCTGCTCGCCGCGCAGTCGGTCGGCCACCAGATCGTGCCGGATGAAAACGGGCACCCCGTGCTTGTCGATCCAGCGGACAGCGTGTCGCTGGACGATTTCAAGACCCGGCTGAGAGCGGCGGTCGACGCGGCGGCCGAAGTCGAGCGCGCCAAGCACATCACGGGGGGCGCCGGCCAGGCGATGACGTACCAGCAAAAGGCCAGCGAGGCCGTGATGCTGGAGGATGACCCGTCGCCCGATCCGGCCTCATATCCCATGCTGTCCGCCGAGGTGGGCATCACTGCGGCGACGCTTGCCGAGGTCGGCGCGGTCGTGCGGCAGGCTCACGCGAGCTGGATCGTGCTCGGGGCGCAGATTGAGGGCGTGCGACTCGGCGCCAAGAAGGCAATCGGTGCTGCCACCGATGCTGAAGCCGCGCGCGCCGCCGCTGTGGTCATCTGGCCGGGTGGCGCCTGATCATGACCCTCGCCACACCCGCCGCCGCGCTGGCGAAGCGCGCCGCGCTGACCAATGCCATCTGGGGCAGCTCTGCCCGCATCCCCCTCCCCGTCACTCGCTATTCCTGCTCTGAGGCGGGCGGGCCGGCCAATCTCGCGCTCACCACCTATTGGGCGCCGGATGCCGACGATTGCGGCTGGCTGGTCGTGCAATCGCTCGGGGTCGGCCTCACACCGTCCGCCCCGGCGAAGATCCACTCCAAGATGCTGTATGCGCAGTTCCCCGGCGCGACGCGGCTGCTGATCGTTCACGGCGGGCATCATCAGGGCTTCACATGGCCCAACCCGACCGACGGCGGGTACACGGGCGGGACGACGCCGGCCGATGTGCATTGGCAGCCGCCGGGCATGCGCTGGCTCATCAAGCGGGCGGCGGTCAACGGCTGCGATCTGCTGATGGTGCCCATGCCGCTGATGGGCGAGAACCGCATCTTCTGCGACCGCGACGGCGAGAATGTCGACCTTGTGGTCGCGGGGCCGCAGACGCCCGACGGCAACCCGCATGAGTTCTTCCCGATCCGCCCGGACCTCTGGCCGGTGACGGGGCATTGGCTCAAGTTCTTCCTTGATCCGGTGCTGAGCGGGCTCGACTGGATGCTTGCCGCCCGCGCCTATGATCGCGTGGGCATCACAGGCGTCTCGGGCGGCGGCTGGACCAGCACGGTTGCGGCGGCTCTCGATCCTCGTATCGAACGGTCCTACCCCGTGTCCGGCAGCGTGCCGTTGGCTTATCGCCGCGAAGTCATCCGCCCTGGCTATGCCGGCCGGGAGGGCGATGCCGAGCAGTATGAGCCGGCGTTGGTCGGCACGGCCGACTATGACGACCTGTACCTGATGGGCGTGGCCGATGCCGGGCGGCGGTCGCACCTCTATTACAGCATGTGCGATCCCGTCTGCTTCAGCGGCGAGGCGGTCTCGCGCTTCGGCTCTGCTCTGGAACGGCACGCGGCGGATGGTGGCTTTGGCGATCTGCGCATCCGCGTGCTGCCCGGCGATACCCACGATTTCCAGATCCCGATGGTCGACGCCATCCTCGACGACTTCCTCGGCGCCTGAGCGCCGCCGACATTGCCCCCTTCCATGCCGCCTCCGGGCGGCTTTTTCATTTCTGGAGCCCGCGCGTGACCAGCATCGACACCACCCAGACCCTGATCACGCTCTATCGCCGGGCCGACAAGGCCACGCAGCGCATCGTGTTTCCCGTCGGCATCAGCCTCGCCGGGTGGACGGTGGAGCTGCGCGTGCGGGTGCGCTATGCCGCGACCGACACGGTGCTGACCACGGAGAGCGCCGACCTGGTGATCGAGAGCGACCGCGTGCTGCGCTGGACGGTGCGCCGCGCCATCGTCGACCCGCTGCCGCTTGGCCTGCTGTCCGATTTCGAGGTGCAGCGCGTGGCCGGCGACGTGCGCGAGACCATCGGCGGCGGGCAGATCGAGGTGCTCGACATCGGCCAGTTCCGCGAGGCGGCCGAGGTTCGCATCCAGACGCCCGGCCGCGATGGCTGGTCGCCGCTGCTGGCGGCGGAGACGCTGGAGGATGGCGTCGTGCTGCGCGTGGCCGACTGGACGGGCGGCGGCGGCCCGAAGCCCGGCATCGGCGCCTATCTCGGTGCCGCCGGGTGGGTGTCTGCGGCGGCGGATGCCACGCGCTTTGCCACTGTCGCTGCGGCACAGAGCGCTTTGACCGAGGCCGCCGAGGCGCTCTCCGCCGTGCAAAGCGCGGTGCAGACGACCACACAGGCGGCGGCGCAGGCGACATCCGGGGCCAGTGCCTCGCTCGCCTCGGCGCAGATTGCCAATGGCGCGGCGTCGGCCTCGATCGCGGCGGCCGAATCGGCAACGGGTGCGGCGGCGACGGTTGCCACCCATGCCGCGCAGGTGGCGGGCGATGCGCAGGCCGTGGAGACCGCCCGGCAGGCGGTCGCCGACGACCGATCCGCCGTGCAGGGTCTGCGTGACGAAGCTGTCCCAGCCGCGGCAGCCGCCGCGACCTCGGAGGCCAATTCGGCGGCGCATGAGACAGCCGCGCAGTCGGCTGCCGCCGCGGCCCTCGCCGCGGCGCAGGACACGCAGCCGCTCTCGGCCGCGTCGTGGTCGGATCTTGCCTTGCTGGTCCCGGCCTATCTCGGGCAGCAGGCGCGAATCAGCGCCAGCGACACCGGCTCCCACACCGGACGCACGGCGTTGAGCCCCGATGCCGACGTGAGCGTGCCGCTCAATGCCGGCGTGTACGGCGCCTACGCGCTGACCGCCGGCGCGTGGCGGCGCGACGGAGACCTGAACGTCACCGGCACGGCCTCCGGCAACGAAGCAGCCGCCGGAACCGACACGACCAAGGCGGTGACGCCCTCGGCGCTCAAGGCGGCGCTGCAGTTCGGTCCCTCGGCTGCGCTGGGCGCCGGCACCAATTCCGGCAGCTACGACACCTTCACGCTGCGCGGCATGATGTCGGCGCTGCTGATCGCCAATTCCGCCGGCTATCGGTATCGCGGGCAGGGCCTCGGCCGCTGGCTCAACCCTGGCGACAAGGTGACCGTGGTCTATGTCGTTAATCAGACCATCACGGCCGGCATGTCCTGCCGGTTCGGTCTGTTCCGGGGCGGCTTCGGCATCATCAGCAACCAGCCGGGAATCGGCAACAATGTCGGCATCGTGCAGAGCATGGTGCTGACCAACACCCATGCGAGCGCCGTCGCCAACGAGCTGATCGTCGACACCAACGGCGCCGGGACGCTCGATATCGATTACATGGTGCTGGCGGGCGATTGGACCGACACGACGCCGAGGCACAACACGCTGTTCCACCTGCTGCTGTTTATCGCCAAGGCGATGGCGCTGCCGGCGCGCGACAACACGGTGCGCAATATCGGATTGGTCACTGGCCAGACGGTCAACAACACCACAGGGAGCGCTGCTTTCGACACGCTGACGACCAACGGCATCGGTGACGTGTCCTTCATCGAAGCGTCGGGCTCGGCGTCCTATGCCCGCTCGCCGATCTCGACCATTTCGAGCGGCGGCACCGCGACGCTGGTTTATCGGGCGGTGCCGATCGACAGCACCAAGCCGATCACCGGGGCGATCAAGGCGAGCCTTGAGAACATCGGCCTCGGCGGCGCGACCAGCGAGGTGTTCCTGAACCTCGAAGGTGGCGTGCGTTTCGTTGACTTCACGACGACCCAGCAGGCGAATCGCATCCTCTGGAACGCGACCGCCTGCAATGTGCGCATCCTCTATGCGCTTATTCCGGGGCTGCGCTCGGAGGCGTCCCCGGCCTCGACCAACCTGCAGGCCATGCTGCTGGCTCTCGCCAACATCTTCGCCGCGCCGGTCGGCAACGAGACGTGGACGACGGATGACACCCGCATCCTGTGGCCGACGCCGGTCGCCTTCGTGACGGGGCGCGACACCCGCATCTTCACGCGGCAGATCGTCAAGGGGCGGCAGCGCCAGATCAATCTCGACATCTCGCTGGTATCGCCGGCGACCGAGAGCGACAACGATCCGGGTTTTGGTGAGCTTCTCGGCCCGACGCTGCGGCTCAAGGGCGAACAGCTCAAAGGCTCGACGTGCTTCTGGGACGTGAAGGGCGGGAACATCAGCCTGGGGCAGGTGCGCCGCCGGGCGTTCACCCGATACCTCGCCAACGCCAGCCAGGCCGGCGCGCTGCTGTTCTGCATGCTCGGCGATTCGACGGCGGCGCTGGCGCTGAACGCGCTCCGCAACCGTGTGAACGCGAGCGGCGCGACCTTCACGGGCGTCGGCACGGTCACCTCGGGCGGCATCGCCTATGAAGGCCGCGCTGGATGGTCGAGCATGAACTACCTCGGACGGCAGCGCCCGGCCGGCACGAACCCGTTCCTGCGGACGTTGACCGTCGCCAACTCCGGCGACCTCGCGATCCTCACGGCCAACCCGACCGTGTGCTTCGCCAATGATGACCCGGCGCTCTCCTATGCGCCGGGCACCGGCACGCGCACCAGCTACGCCGCCGACGTGGCAGCCGGCACGGTGAAGGCGACCTACAGCATGTTCGACTTCGCGTTCTGGCGGACGAACGGCGTCGTGGCGTTGACCGGGGCGGAAAAGCTGCGCGTCGGGATGCAGCTCGGCCGCAACGGTTCCACGACCGCGAACTGGCTGGCCGACGAGGAGTTGGCGCAGGCGCACATCGTCACCAACTTCCGGGCGGCGTTTCCGAACGGGACGATCCTCGTCGCTTCGGAGACGGTCGGCGAGGCGAATGACACGGTGAACTTCGCCGATGCGCCGGCCACCTATCGCGAGCGCACCTCCGACCTGATCGCGCTGAAGCTCAAGCTGTTCAGCAACCGCGAATCGGATCGGGTGTGGCTCGTGCCGGCGTGGGCGATGATGAACGCCTTCGGCGGCTACGTCGTCGGCAGCGCCGTCTCGACCGACGCGGACACCGGGACCGTCACCTATCCGGTCGCGGACGTGGTGCATTACGCCGGCGAGAACGCCATCCAGTGGGCCGAAGCGATGCTCGGCCCGCTGCTCTGGGTGCATCAGACGACCTAACTCGTCGCTGGCGCTGGAAATAGGCGGCGCGGAGCCGGATCGCGATCGCGCCGGCGAGCGTGAGGCCGACGAGGATTACCGTCACCCACTGATCTGCGCTCATCGCGCGGGCCCCCCCTGATAATCGGAGCCTACCATGCCTCTGGTGCCTGACTGGCGCCGGGTGCTGCTGCGTGCGTGGAGCGTCTGGTGCATCGCGTTCATCGCGGTGATCCAGGGGCTCGACGTGGCGCTGCCGCTCATCGGCTATGCGCTGCCCATCCCTGAGGGGTGGCTGCCTTGGGTGACGCTGGCCGTCGCCATTCTCGCCGCGCTGCTGCGGCTCATCCCCCAGAAATCGATCAGCGGAGGCCGAGATGGCACCGAGTAAGCTTCGCCCCACCAGGCGGGCGGGGGCGGCAATTGCCGCTGTCGTCGCCGCAAGCGTTGGGGGCTATGTGCTGCTCCCCGGCGGCGACAAGGTGCCCGCGCCCGTCGCACTGGCGATGGAGAACCTCGTGCAGCCGTGGGAGGGCCGCGAGCTGCGCGCCTATCGCGATGTCGTCGGCGTGCTGACCATCTGCGACGGCGACACTGCCAATGTCCGTCCCGGCATGGTGGAGACGCCGGCCGGCTGCGACACGCGCCTGCGCACGCGGCTGGTGCGGGACTTCTACGTGCCGCTCACCCGCTGCATCGCCGGATTCGAGGGCAAGCCGCAGTCCTGGCAGGCGATGATGACCTCGCTCGCCTACAATGTGGGCGTCGGCGCGACCTGCAATTCGACCGCAGCCCGGCTGGGGCGCGGCGGACAGTACCGCGCGAGCTGCGAGGCGGCGACGGCGTTCAATCGTGCGGGTGGCAAGGTGCTGATCGGCCTGCAGCGCCGCCGCGAGATGGGCGACGCCACGCGCATCGGCGAAGGCGAGCTCTGCGTGACGGGGCTCGAGTGATGTTCGGGATCCTCGACAGCCTCAAGATCGGCGCCGGAGCCGCGCTGGGCGTGGTTCTCACCTGGTCGGCACTCACGACCTATGACCGCCTGGTCGACGACCCCGCCGTCGCCCGCGCCGCGCGCGAGGGCTATGTGCAGATCGCCGAAAAGACCGCCCTTCAAGCCGAACTCGACGAGATCCGACGCCAGCGCGGAGTGGCCGACGATGCGCTGCGCGCGGCCCTCACCCGCGCCGAAACCGCCCAGCAGGAGGCCGCCCGTGCCCAAGCCGCTTATGACGATCTGGTCGCGCAGGACAGCGGCGACGATGGCGCTCGTGTCGATGACGGTGATCTGCGCTGGCTGCGCGACCACTGAACAGCGCCTGACAGTGGCGGCCAGCACGACCGGCCAGATCAGCGCCGGCATCGCCCTTCCCGCTCTGCCGGCCGAATGCCGGGAGAGGATGCCGCGCGTGGTGCCCAAGGCCGGGGAGAAATGGCGCTGGGTGCAGACGCGATGGGAGATCGTCGCCGACAACCGCGACGCCCTCACCGCCCGCTGCGCGGCATTCTACGACGACGTGGCCGCCGGCTTCGGGGGGCCGCGCTGATGAGCGACCCGATCCTGCTGGAGATCATGGAGAAGCTTGGCGAGCTTCGGGCGGATGTGCGCAACCTGAAGGATGATGCGGCTTTCGAGAGCGAGACCGGCGCCGCTTTCCGCCGCGAAGTGCGGGAGGAAATCGGGACGGTCAAAGCCGGCGTGGCGGATGTGAAGCACGCGATCCAGCCGGTGGCCGAGGCCGTCGAGCAGCACGCCGCCACGCTCGCCGCTCATGGCAAGGAGGTCGACGCCAACAAGCTGTTCCGCGACCGGATCGGCGCGGTGATCGCCGTCGGGGCGGCGGGCGTCAGCACCGTGTTCGGCGGCGTTTCCTACCTCGTGTGGACCTATTTCAACGAAATCTGGACATTCCTGCGTGGCCTCATCTCTCGAAGCTGAGCGCCCGGCCGACATCGTCCGCCTGCCGACGCTTGAGGATGGCGCGCGCGCCATCCTTCACCGCCCGACCGGGCTACTGATCGTCAGTCGCGGCGGGATATGCGCCTCGGGCTCGCTCGAGGACATGGCGCGGCTGGCGGCAGAGATCACAGCGGCGTGCTGGGAGGCGCGGCGGGTGCGTCAGGAAAACTGAGATTCGCGCGACCGCGCGGATGGCAGCCGGGACCGATCCCGGCATCTGCGGTGCGCGCCCCGTCCGGGCGCGCTCGAATTGACCCCGAGACTTGCCCCGCTCTCCCCGCCGGGAGGGCGGGGCTTTTTTGCGTTTGGGGGCATCTAAACGATCTTTCCGACCGCGCACCCGCCCCCTGCGCTCCATGTGCCGATGTCCTTACCGCCGCACGCGCTGCAGCGGAGCCTGGGGCAGAGATCCTTGCGGAGCGTGCTGTGCTCGCGGCCGAGCCGTTCGGCGAGCATCTGCAAATCAAGCCGTGCCGCGTGCCTACAGGCCGGATTGTAGCACTGGGCCCAGAGATCGAAGCCGGCGTCGATCTCGGCACCTATTGTGGAGGCGTTGAAGGCCATGGGGGGATTATAGCCGCGGGAGGTAGGACTTCGACATGAGCGGCCTCAGCCAGGACAGTCGGAATACGCGGAACACTTCGGGACTTTTTTCGGGAGTTTCGGCGCCGTTATGGGACATTTGTTGCCCAAAGGTTCCGTTTTTGCTACGGCCGGCGGCGCCCCCAGAGGGGGCATTTATCCTGAAATACCAAGCGGTTAAATGGTCGGAGCGGCGGGATTCGAACCCACGACCCCTAGTCCCCCAGACTAGTGCGCTAACCGGACTGCGCTACGCTCCGACTGCCGCGAGGCGTCGCCTGTCTAGCCATTTGCGCCGCGCGACGCAAGCGCCCCCTTCCCGCCATCCCCGTCGCTTTGCCGGCCCCGCCCCAGCGTGGAGCCGCTGGCATTGGCAACCGCCTCGCTGGCCGCCTCCTCTTCCTCGAGGTCAGGCTCGGGACCGACGGTTTCCTCGGTGGAGGCGGAGAGGCGCTGGAACAGGCCGAGCGAGAGCAGCGTCCCGCAGGCCACCGCCACCAGCAGGGCGGGATAGACGACGTGGGAAGGGTCATCGCGCGCGGTCTCGAACACCAGCACCAACGCCTCCAGGAACAGAGCGATGATGATGGTCGAGACGAATTTGGTCAGCCCCCGCCGGGCATCGGCCGCCGTGCGGCGCTCCCGGCCGGCGGGAACCTCCTCCTCGAAGAAATACTTGGCGACATCGAACAGGGCGATGGCGACGATGAGATAGCCGACCGCGCCCAGCAGCGCGTCCGGCGTTGGCCCCTCGCCCGCGAGGAGACCGGCGATCACCTCATAGGGCGCGTAGACCATAAGCCCGGCCGCGACCAGCATGATGGCGCAGGCGGCAAGGGCGAAGACGAGGCGGATGATGAGGCTCATGGCGGGACCACCGGTGGAGACCGGCGGTAACTAGATCGGTCGCGCGTGCCGGCAAGGGGTAACCGGCCACGAACACCACGCTGAGCGGCGCGGCGCCACGCGCGGTATACTCATCCCCGGAGGCCCGCCCATGAATCACGCCACTCCCCATCGCCACGCTCCCCATCACGCCGCGCCGCCGCAAGGTCCGAGCACCGACGCGCCGTTGATGCTCCCGCCCGCCACGGAGACGCTGGCGCTGATGCAGCGCCGCCGCTCGGCGCCGTTGCGCGGCCTCGTCGAGCCCGGCCCGACGCCGGAGGAACTGCGCCACATGCTCAGCCTCGCCGCCCGCGTGCCGGATCACGGACGGCTGGTGCCGTGGCGCTTCATCGTGATTGCGGGAGAGGCCCGCGCGCAGCTCGGCGCGCGCCTCGATGCGCTCTATGCCGCGCAGAACCCGGAGCTGCCGCCCGCCAAGGCGGATATGTGGACGCTGTATCTGGGGCGCGCGCCGGTGACGGTCGTGCTCATCGCCCGCCCGGACCCGGCGGCCAAGGTGCCGGAGTGGAATCAGGTGCTCTCGGTCGGTGCCGCCGGCATGGCGCTGACGCTGGCGGCGAGCGCGCTGGGCTTTGCCACGCAATGGCTGCTGAAATGGCCGGGCCGCGACCCGCAGGCGGCGGCGCTGGTGGGGGCGACGCCCGGCGAGCGCATCGCCGGTTTCATCCATATCGGCCGGCCCGTCGCTATCGCCGAGGACCGGCCGCGACCGGCCCTCGACGATGTGGTCGTTGCGTGGACCGATCAGTCCTCGATGTCGAAGGACACGCCCTGAGCCAGCGGCAGCTGGCGGGAATAGTTGATGGTGTTGGTCGCCCGCCGCATATAGGCCTTCCAGGCGTCCGAACCCGCCTCGCGCCCGCCGCCGGTCTCCTTCTCGCCACCGAAGGCGCCGCCGATCTCGGCGCCCGAGGGGCCGATATTCACATTGGCGATGCCGCAATCCGAGCCTTCCGCCGACAGGAAGGTCTCGGCCTCGCGCAGGTCATTGGTGAAGATCGAGGAGGAAAGGCCCTGCGGCACGCCGTTCTGCAGCTTGATGGCTTCCGGCAGGCCGGAGCAGCGCAGCACATAGAGGATCGGCGCGAAGGTCTCGTGCCGGACAATCTCGACCTGCTCGTCGATCTCCACCAGCGCCGGGCGGACATAATAGCCGTCCGCCGCGCCAGCGACGGTGACCCGGTCACCACCATGCACGGTGGCGCCGGCGGCACGGGCGGCCTCCAATGCCTTCTGCATATTGTCGAAGCCGTCCTTGTCGATCAGCGGGCCGATCAGCGTCGCCGCCTCGCGGGGGTCGCCGATGCTGACCGAGGCATAAGCCTTGGCAAGGCGCGGCACGAGCTGGTCATAGACGCTCTCATGCACGATGAGCCGGCGCAGCGAGGTGCAGCGCTGGCCCGCCGTGCCCATGGCGGCGAAAGCGATACCGCGCAACGCGAGATCGAGATCGGCCGAGGGGCAGACGATGGCGGCATTGTTGCCGCCGAGCTCGAGGATGGAACGCCCGAAGCGCCGCGCCACGCGCTCGCCGACGATGCGGCCCATGCGGGTGGAGCCGGTGGCGGAGACGACTGGCACGCGCGGATCATCGGTCAGCGCCGCACCAACCTCGGCACCGCCGATGAGAAGCTGCGACAGGCCCTTGGGCGCGGTGCCGAAGGCAGCGGCCGCGCGCTCGAACAGCGCCTGCACGGCGAGCGCGGTCAGCGGGGTCTTTTCCGAAGGCTTCCACAGCAGGCTGTCGCCGCAGACCAGCGCCAGCGCCGCGTTCCACGACCAGACCGCGACGGGGAAGTTGAAGGCGGTGATGATCGCCACCGGCCCGACCGGGTGCCAGGTTTCCATCATGCGATGGCCCGGCCGCTCGGAGGCGATGGTGAGGCCGTAAAGCTGGCGGGAGAGGCCGACCGCGAAATCGCAGATGTCGATCATCTCCTGTACCTCGCCAAGGCCCTCGGAGAGGATCTTGCCGGCTTCCAGCGTCACCAGACGGCCGAGCTCGGCCTTGTGGGCGCGCAGTTCCTCGCCGAGCAGGCGGACCAGCTCGCCGCGGCGCGGGGCCGGCACGGTACGCCAGGCCTCATAGGCCTCGACCGAGCGGGTCACGGCGTCGGCGACATGGGCCGGGCTCGCCTCGGCAACCTGCGCGACGACCTCGCCGGTGATCGGCGAGCGGCTGGCGCGGGCGCCGCCCTTCCAGCTTTGCTCAGGCACGCCGAGCGCGCTCATCAGCGCCGCGACTTCCTCGGCCACGCTTTTGTGGGTTCCGCCTGCTGCGCTGTTGCTCGCCATCCCATCCACTCCCTTGCCGGCCCGCGCCGGATGATCCGCTGGCGGGCTGAATAGCATCCCGCGGGCCGACAAATCCATTGCGGCTTTCCGCTGAGATCGGCCGACCCTATGCCGGCTCAAGTCCATTCGCATGGCCGGGCGCGCGCTGATAGCGCAACCCCTGCCCGCGTGGCATTAACTTTGTTGCGGATGCGTATAAGCTGTGCGCGCAAGACAATATCGTACCATTTTGCTTGCAGATGAGATGAGACTCATCCATTCTGAACATATGCGCTGTTCTATGCTGTAGGCTGACGCGTAGCTTGCCGCGCCCGTTTGCGGCCATCAAATCGTGATCACCTCGCCACAATTTCTTTCCACTTGGTTGCGCTCGATGCAACGGGAGAAGGAACGAGGTATTGACGGCTTGGGGAATGGGACGGGTTGCCATCGCGGCATGCGCGATGGGGATCATCTTCACCGCCAGCGGCAAACCTGCGCTAGCTGAACAACCAAAGACCATCGCGACGACCGGAATGGCGTCCTATTACGGCTATGGTGGCCGGACGGCGAATGGGGAACGGCACAGCGCCGCCGCCATGACCGCCGCTCACCGGTCCCTGCCCTTCGGCACGAAGGTGCGGGTGACCAACACCGCGAATGGCCGCTCCGTGGTCCTTCGCATCAATGATCGCGGCCCCTTCATTCGCGGCCGCATCATCGACGTCTCGACCGCTGCCGCCGACAATCTGGGATTCCGCAAGCGCGGCGTCGCCAAGGTGCAGATCGCGGTCGTCGACTGAGAGCCGATCGAGCCAGGGCCCTGCCCCGCTCGTCACTGTCTGAACCACCACGCCCGAGCGCTGCGCCCGGATCCCTTGGGATCCGGGCGGCGGCTCGCCGGTGTTCAGAGAAATTCGCCGATTCCGCCTCGTGGCGCTGTGCGGATGGGTACTAGCGTCAGCGCGCCTTCAGTTGCGCGCGGCGTCGAGGATGCGACGGCATTCCTGCAATTCGTAGAGCGCCGCCTGAAGGCGCTGCACGTCGTCGCGCGTGAGCGACGGCGCGGGCTCGGCGGCGCGCTCGACCACCCGTTCCACCATACGCGGCGGCGGGGTGTCCTCGACCGGACGGGGCGCGGGCGCCATTGCGGGAGGCGCGACCGGCGTTGCTACCGGCATGGGCCGGGTGGGCTGCCGCGCGAGGATATGGGGCGGGCGCGGCTCCGGCGGCGCGGCGAACGGCATGGCCTCGTCAGCGTCCGGCTCAGGCGCCACGGGGCGGAACGGGAAGCTGGCGCGCGGCTCCACCGGGCGCATCAGCGGCTCGGTCCGGCGCGGCGCGAAATCGGCAGGGGCCGAGTCGAGCGGGCCGACATAGCGGGCGGTGACATCCGGCTCCGGTCGCACCGGCTCGCCGCCGCGCGGCGGGCGGGTCTGCGGCGCGAGATCGGGCAGCAGCGGCAGTTCGAGGAAGTCCGGCTCGTTCTCCGGCCGACGGCGCCCGCCGCGCCGACCGGCCGGCGGCTCGTCGAACAGTGCGGGATCACGCAGCACCGGCTCACGCGGGCCCGGCTCGCGGGGGCCGGCGTCACGGAAATCGCTGTCGCGCAGATTGGGCTCGCGCAAAGAAGGCTCGCGAAAGCTGGGCTCGCGCAGCTCCGGCTCGCGCGGCGCGGGCTCCGGCGGGGGTCCGTCGCGCCCGGTATCGCGCGCGCTCTCGCGCTGGCGGGAGGGCAGAAGGTTGAGCAGGCCGCTCAGCGCCCCGCCGCGCGGGGCAGGCTCGGCCTCGCGGCCTGGCTCGCGGTCGCGTCCGGGATGGCCGGCATCGACCGCCTCGCGGGCGCCCTGCCGGCGCTCCAGATCCTCGAATTCCGCGACCTCCAGCGCCTCCTCCTCGGCGTCGCGCCAGATCGCCTGCACATAGCGCGGGCCCTCTTCCTTGAGGATGCGCTGCACGCCGCGGATCGTGTAGCCCTCGGAATAGAGCAGATGCCGGATGCCGCGCAGAAGCTCGATATCATCCGGGCGGTAATAGCGCCGGCCGCCGCCGCGCTTCAGCGGGCGGATCTGCGGAAAGCGCGTCTCCCAGAAACGCAGCACATGCTGGGGCAGGTCGAGATCATCCGCGACCTCGCTGATCGTGCGGAAGGCGTCGGGCCCCTTCTCCACGCTCGCCGGCTCCTTTTCCTGTGCCGTCAGCCCCCGCGGCGGGGAACTCACGATTCGGGCGTCTCAGCGTTGATCTGCTGCTTCAGAATGTTGGACGGCTTGAACACCATGACGCGGCGGGGGGCGATCGGCACCTCCTCGCCGGTCTTCGGGTTGCGGCCGACGCGCTCGCCCTTCTGGCGCACCACGAAGGAGCCGAAGGAGGACAGTTTCACCGTCTCGCCGCGCGCGACGCAGTCGGCGATCTCGGTCAGCACTGTCTCCACCAGCGCGGCCGATTCGGTGCGCGACAGTCCGACGCGCTGGTACACAGCCTCGCACAGATCCGCGCGCGTAATGGTTCGCCCCGCCATGGCCCGCTTCCTCTCGTCGCCCATATCATCAACCATTACCAGCCTAGGCGGCGAGACCCTTGACGGTCAACGGTTCCGCGCAATCTGGCACTTCACTACCGCTGTTCTACCAGCGGACCAGCGCCGAGCCCCAGGTGAAGCCGCCGCCCATGGCTTCCAGCAGCACCAGATCGCCCTTCTTGATCCGCCCGTCGGCATGCGCCGCGGCGATGGCGAGGGGGATCGAGGCGGCCGAGGTGTTGCCGTGGCGGTCCACCGTGATGACAACCTTCTCCGGCGCGATGCCGAGCTTGACCGCGCTCGCGTCGATGATGCGCCGGTTGGCCTGGTGCGGCACGAACCAGTCGATGGTTTCCGCGCTCTCGCCGGTCGCCGCGAAGGCGTCCTCGATCACGTCGGTGATCATGCCGACGGCGTGGCGAAAAACCTCGCGGCCTTCCATGCGCAGATAGCCGACGCTCTTGGTCGAGGACACGCCGCCATCGACATAGAGCTTGTTCTTGTGCCGCCCGTCCGAGCGCAGATGGGTGGTGAGCACGCCGCGTCCATCCTCACCGTCGCGGACGGCTTCCAGCACCAGCGCGCCGGCGCCATCACCGAACAGCACGCAGGTGGTGCGGTCCGACCAGTCGAGGATGCGCGAGAAGGTCTCCGCGCCGATCACCAGCGCGCGCTTGTAGCTGCCGGACTTCAGGAAATTGTCGGCGGTCGCCAGCGCGAAGACGAAGCCCGAGCACACCGCCTGAAGATCGAACGCCGCGCCATGGGTGATGCCGAGCCCGGCCTGCACGCTCACCGCCGTCGCCGGGAAGGTGTTGTCCGGCGTCGAGGTCGCCAGCACGATCAGGTCGATGTCCTGCGCGTCGAGCCCGGCATCGGCCAAGGCGGCGCGGGCGGCGTGCAAAGCGAGATCGGAGGTCAGCTCATGGTCGGCGGCGATGTGGCGCTCGCGGATGCCCGTGCGCTGGACGATCCACTCGTCCGAGGTGTCGACCATCTGCGCGAGGTCGGCATTGGTCAGTGTGCGGCTGGGCAGGAACGCGCCGACGCCGCGCACCACGGAACGAATTGCACTCACGATGAAACCTGTATGTCGTCCTGGGCGGCGGATTCCGGGGCGGCAGCGCCGACCTTCGGGCGGTCATTCATGCCCGCCTCGATGCGGGAGAGAAGCTTGTTGCGGACCATGTCGTAGCCGATATCGACGGCGGAGGCGAAGCCTTCGGCGTCGGTGCCGCCATGGCTCTTGATGACGATGCCGTTCAGGCCGAGGAACACGCCGCCATTGGATTTGCGCGGATCGAGCTTCTCGCGCAGCGCGTTGAAGGCGCTTCGCGCCAGCACATAGCCGATCTTGGCCATCAGGCTGCGGTTGATGGCGGCGCGCAGATAGTCGGCGACCTGCTTGGCGGTGCCCTCGGCGGTCTTCAGCGCGATGTTGCCGGAGAAGCCCTCCGTCACCACCACGTCCACCGTTCCCTTGCCGATGTCGTCGCCCTCGACGAAGCCGTGATAGGCGAACCCGACATGATTCGCCTCGCGCAGCGCCGCGGCGGCATCCTTGACCTCCTCGACGCCCTTGATCTCCTCGACGCCGATATTGAGCAGGCCGACGGTCGGGCGTTCGATGTCGAAGACGATGCGGGCCATCGCCGCGCCCATCACCGCCATGTCGACGAGGTGCTGCGCGGTCGCGCCGATGGAGGCACCGACATCAAGCACCACGCTCTCGCCCTTGTTGGTGGGCCAGAGGCAGGCAATGGCGGGACGGGAAATACCGGCCATGGTCTTGAGGTTGACCTTGGCCATCGCCATCAGCGCGCCGGTATTGCCGGCGGAGACGGCGCAATCGGCCTCGCCGAGGCGCACGGCGTCGATCGCCCGCCACATGGACGAGACCTTGCGGCCCTGGCGCAGCGCCTGGCTCGGCTTGTCGTCCATCCGCACCACGACATCGGTGTGGATCACCCGGCTCGCCGCCTTGAGGCGGGGTAGCCGGGCGAGCACCGCGTTGAGACGCACCTCGTCGCCGAACAGCAGGAAGCTGATGTCCGGGTGACGGGTGAGAGCGATCTCGGCGCCGGGCAGGACGACGTCCGGACCATGGTCGCCGCCCATGACGTCGAGGGCTATGCGGACGGTCGACGACATCTAATTATGCGGTCTCTCTGGTCGGGAAGCGGCCCGGAGGGAACCGCGAAGGCGCCCACGGGATGCCCCAGAAGCGCGGCCATGACAAGCGCGTCGTGCGGTCCCATCCCACATTGAGGGCTATTTCTCCTCGCCGCCGCGCAGCTTGGCGAGGCCGGCGAAGGGCGAAGCCTCCGCGTCGGTCATCTCCTCGACGCCCTTGAAGGCGACGCCGGGCTTGCGCGGATAGGGATCGAGGCCGAGCGCGAGGAACTCGGCGACCACGGCGCCGGCATCTACCGTGCCATCGATCAGCGGATCGGGCAGGTCGAGCTCGGTCACGTCGATCTCCGCGCCGGGACGGATCTCTGGCAGTTGCTCCGGCGGGGCGAACTCGACCTCGATGTCCTCGGACACCGGCCCGTCGAAATCCTCCAGCGTCACCACGCAGGTCTGGGTCACCACGGCGTCGACATGGCCGGTAACGAGCACCCGCCCCTTGCTGCGCGGCACGAGTGTGACCTGCGCTGTCAGCTTGGGAATGCCGGGAATGCCATAGACCGCCGCCAGCGCGGCGCGCGTGGCCTCGTCCGGGGCGAATTTCACGGTGGTGCCGGTGTCGGGAAGGCTCGCCACGAGCACGGGGCGGCTGAGCGGCAGCTTGTCCGTCATGGGGTCGCAAGCTCCTTGGATTGCGGATCCACGGCCGGCGGGAGCGGAAAGTCGCCGCCGGCGAAGGTCTCGAAGGGAACGGTCGCCAGCGCGGCAACCGCGCGGCGGATGAAGTCGGCAAGGCGGGCGGCCTGCGGGGCGAAGTCGGCGTCGGACTGATAGACGTTGCGCAGCACCGCCTCGTCCAGCGCGCCGGCCCCGGCCTCACCCAGAGCGCCATCATACGCGGCAACGCGGCCATAAAATGCCTCGGCCACTTTTTTCATCTTCTTCGGCACGGTGAGGTCACCGACCCCCATCTCGCGCAGATTGGCGTCCATGTCGATGCAGAAGGCATCGAACACGCGCTGGCCCAGCGCGCGGCGCTCCTCGCTCTCCCCCTTCAGCCGGTGGAACAGCAGGAAGCTGTGCAGCAGGATCATCTCGAACCGCCCGGCAATGCTGTCGGGCACGCCATATTCGGTATAGAATACGGGTTCACGCGACTGCGCCACGATCGCGCCATAGAGCCGCTGAATGGTCTCGCGTCCGTCGTTCCGGCGGAAGAAGCGCAGAATCATGGCCGGCTCCGTCTCGTCGGCGCCCCGCTCGGGCGGCGCGCGGTGGCTGGTCGTTCTGGGGGGTAGCGCGCAGCAATGGCGCTGGCAACCCCTGCGGGGTGCGCCAGATGGTTGCCTCACGGCGGCTGGCTGTGCTTTGTGCGCAAACAGATCTGCGGCCCCACGGCTGATGGAGTTGAGTTGATGGCAGTGACGCGCGTTTCGTCCCCGGCTGTTTCGGCCCGCCGGCCTGTTCGCGGGCCGGTGTACCGGCATGGCCCCCTGTTCGCCGCGCTCGCGGCGCTCGGGCTTGGGGGATGCGCCAGCGGCGATCTGTCCATGCCGGCCTCGTCCGCGGGACTGGCGCGCACGCCGACCAGTTTCGTCAGCGAGCAGCAGCGCGGCTATGTGCCCAATCCCGGCGCGCTGGAGCAGGTGCCGGTCGGGTCGAGCCAGGAGCAGGTTCTGCTGGTGCTCGGCACGCCCTCGACGGTCGCCACCGTGGATGGCGAGGTGTTCTATTACATCTCGCAGAAGACCAAGAAGGTCATGTTCCTGCGGCCGGAAATCACCGAACAGCGCGTGCTGGCGGTGTATTTCGACCGCAAGGACAAGCGCGTGACCCGCATCGCCGATTACGGCCTCAAGGACGGCAAGGTGTTCGACTTCGTCAGCCGTTCGACGCCGACCGGTGGCAGCGAGCTGTCCATGCTCGGCCAGCTCTTCAACGCCACCAGCTTCAACCCGACGATGTGACCGCACGGGCGGCGTTTCGCCGCCCGCCAGCACGGCCGCTCAGAACCGCTCGGGCGAGAAGGGCGCGGGATCGACGCAGGTCGGCTCGCTGCCCATCATCTCCGCGATCAGCCGTCCGGTGACCGGGCCGAGCGTGAAGCCGAGATGCTGGTGGCCGATCGCCACCCACATGCCCTTCTGCGTCGGGATAGGCCCGATGGCCGGCAGCATGTCCGGGAATGCGGGGCGACAGCCCATCCAGGGCTCGGCCTCCGCCCGCTCGCCGAGCGGGAACAGCCCGCGCGCCAGCGGCTCGGTCTTCTCCAGCTGCACCGGCGTCTTCGGCGCGTCGCGGCGGGCGAATTCCACGCCGGTCGTCAGGCGGATGCCGCCGACCATGGGCGTGATGACATAGCCGCCCTCCTCGTCCAGCACCGGGCGCGAGAGGCCGGCATTGCCCTCAGTGCGGTACTGCATGTGATAGCCGCGCTTCACCGCCAGCGGCACCTTCACCCCGAACGGGCCGAGAATGTCGCGCGCCCAAGGCCCGAGCGCGATCACCACCTCGGGCGCCTCGACAGGGCCCTGCTCGGTCATTACCCACCAGCCGGCGCCGAGACGGGTGAGCGTCGCCGCGTCGCCGCGCACCACCTGCCCGCCGAGCGCTTTGAGATTTTCCGCATAGGCCTGCGTCACCCCGCCGGGGCTCGACACCGAATGCGGGTCGGACCACAGCACGGCATGGCGGAACACCGGACGCAGATGCGGCTCCAGCGCCAGAGCCTCGTCGAGCCCGATCTCGCGGGCGGTGAGACCGTACTGCTGGGCGAGCGGGAATTCCTTGCGCTCCTGCGCGATGCCGGCCTCGCTGCGGTACAGCTTCAGCCAGCCCCCTTCGCGGAAATAATGCTGCGCGCCGGCGAGCGCGGCGAGGCGCTCATGCTCGGACAGGCTGAAGGCCAGCAGCGTCGACATGGTGCGGGCGTAATCGAGGATGCGCGCCGGCGCCGAGGCCCGCCAATAGGCGAACATCCAGGGCATCAGGCCGGGCAGCGCGTCCCAATGATAGTGCGCCGCCGGGTTCTGGCCGCGCGCGATCTCGATCAACGCGGACAGGCTGCGCGGGAAGGCGACGGGAAAGATCGAGCCGCGCTCGACGAGGCCGGCATTGCCATAGGACGTCTCCTCCCCCGGCCCGCGCCGGTCGACCAGCGCCACGCTGCGCCCGCGCTCGGCGAGGTTATGGGCGATCGAGGTGCCGACAATGCCGGCGCCAAGGACGATCACATCGGTCTTCATCGGCAGCGCATCCGGGAGGGAGAGAAGGCAAGGCGGCGCGGAGGGTTCCCCCGCCGCGCCGGGATTGGATCAGTTGAACGGAACGGTCAGTTGATCGGGAAGGGGAAATACTTCGCGTTGATCTTCTGGTAGGTGCCGTCGGCGACGATCTCCTTGATCGCCTTGTTCAGCATCTCGCGCAGTTCGTTGTCTTCCTTGCGCACGGCGATGCCGGTGCCCTGCGGGTTCACGTCCTTGAGGTCCGGGCCGACGAACTTGCAGCACTTGCCGGCGTCGGTCTTCTCCAGCCATTCATAGAGCACGAACTTGTCGGCCAGCACCGCGTCGAGGCGGCCAGAGGCGAGGTCGGCATTGGCCTCGTCCTGCGTCGGGTAGAGCTTGATGTCGGAGCCCGTGTACTTGTCCTCGAGATAGGTCGCGCCCGTGGTCGAGGACTGCGCGCCGATCACCTTGCCCTTGAGCGCGGCCGGGGAGATCTCGGTGATCTTGGTGTCCTTCGGCGCCATGAAGTTGCCGGGCGTCAGGTAGTAGGGGTCGGTGAACGCCACCTTCTCCTTGCGCTCGTCGGTGATCGACATGGAGGCGACGATGGCGTCGTACTTCTTGGACAGCAGCGCGGGGATGATGCCATCCCAATCCTGCGCGACGAACGTGCACTCGACCTTCATCTTGGCGCAGAGTGCCGTGGCGATGTCGATGTCGAAGCCGACCAGCTTGCCGGTGGAATCGACCGAGTTGAAGGGCGGGTAAGCGCCTTCGGTGCCGATGCGCACCGTCTTGATCTCGGCATGGGCCGCGCCGGCGCCGACGGCGAGCGCGGCGGCGGCGAGCAGAATCCTGGCGAATTTCATGTGGTTTTCCCGATGTTGGATGCCGTCGCGCCGGCATCTTGGGACCGAGGCTAGGCCGGCGACGACGCGCAGGCAATCGGCGCTTCGGCTAAAAGCGTTGCGTTCAGAAATGGCTGAAGCTGGTGGCGGCGAAGTTCAGCGCCTGGCCGTCGTCCCCGCGGACCACCAGCCCCTCGCCCGCCAGCGTGCGGCCGATAACGGTGGCGCCGATGCCGGCGGCGATGGCGGCGGCCTCGAAGGCGTCGACATCGCCCTCCCCCATCACCGCGAGGATCTCGTAATCGTCGCCCCCGGTCAGCGCGGTGGCGAGCAGCGCCGGCTCGGCGGCGATGGCGGCGCGGGCGGCGGGGCTGAGCGGCACCCTGCCCGCCTCGATCTCGCCGGCGCAGTTGGAAGCGGCCAGCATCTTGGCGAGATCGCCGACCAGCCCGTCCGACACGTCCATGGCGGCGCGGGCATGGGCGCGCAGCGCGCTGGCAAGCGACAGGCGCGGGCGCGGGTGCAGATAGCGGTCGGCGAGAAAGGCCCGCTGCGCCGCATCGAGCGCGGCAAAGCCCGGCCGCGTAGGATCGAGCCGCAAGGCCAGGCCGAGCGCCCCGTCGCCAATCGTGCCGGTGACAAGGATGGCATGGTCCGGCCGCGCCGTCGCCCGCTTCACCATGCGCCCGATCGGCACCGAGCCGAGAGCGGTGATCGAGATGGTGAAGGGGCCGGGCGTCCTCACCGTGTCGCCGCCGAGCAGCGGCGCGCCGAACAGCAGGCAGTCCTCGCCAATGCCGCGGGCGAACTCGGAGAGCGCCGCGACGTCCATCTCCGGCGGAATGGCGAAGGCCAGCATCACGCCCAGCGGCTCGGCGCCCTTGGCGGCGAGGTCGGACAGGTTCACCCGCATCGCCTTGCGGGCGATGGAGGCCGGCGGGTCGTCGGGGAAGAAATGCACGCCGGCGACCAGCGCGTCCTTGGTGAGGACGAGCTTGTGGCCGGCGGGAACGTGAAGAAAGGCGGCGTCATCCTTGAGGCCGAGGGCGCCGGGATGGCGGGCGATGGGCGCGAACAGCCCGGCGATCAACCTGTCTTCACCGGAGCCGCCATCCGCCATCACTCACCCCACCCGGCCCGCCTATCCCGCGAAATCGCCGGGCCGCTGTTCGCGGGCTATGCCGTCCAACACCGCATTGACCATTCCGGTTTCCTCACGGTCAAGGAAAGCGGCGGCGACGTTCACATATTCCGCGACGATGACGCGCGGGGGAATGTCCGGACGGGCGGTCAGCTCATAGGCACCGGCGCGCAGCACGGCGCGCAGCACGGTCTCGATGCGCTTCAGCGGCCAGCCGCGCACCAGCGCCGCGTCGAGAATCGGGTCGATGGCGCGCTGCTCGCGCACCACCCCGCCGACAATGTCGCGGAACAGCGTGACATCGGCCGCGGCGATCTCGTCGCCTTCGATCTCCTGGCCGATCCAGTGGCTTTCGAACTGGGCGAGGATCTCGGCGAGCGGGGTCGCCGCGACATCCATCTGGTAGAGCGCCTGCACCGCGTTGAGGCGGGCCGCGCTCTTGCGCAGCGGCTTGTGGTTCACCGGTTTGGCCGGGGTGGACGGTTTGGAAGGGGTGGACATGCCCGCTCAGGCCCCCGCCAGCTGGCGCTGGTGGCGCAGCACGGCAAACGCCGCCTCGACCGCGCCGGCACCCTTGTTGCCTTCGGTGATGCGCGCGCGCACCCAGGCCTGCTCGTCAGTCTCGACGGTGAGGATGCCATTGCCGAGCGCCAGCTTGCGGGCGACCGACAGGTCCATCAGCGCGCGGGAGGATTCTCCGGCGACGATCTCGAAATGATAGGTCTCGCCGCGCACCACGCAGCCGAGCGCCACGGCCGCGTCATAGGGCCGGCCGGCCGCCGCCGCCGCGTCGAGCGCGATGGCGAGGGTGGCGGGAATCTCCAGCGCGCCGGGCACCGTCAGCACGTCGGCGGTGGCGCCGGCGGCGTCAACGGCGCCCTGCGCGCCGGCCAGCAGCTCGTCGGCGATGTCGTCGTAGAAGCGTGCCTCGACGATCAGCACGCGCGCCCCGTCGAGCGGGAGGACGGGAGCCGCGGACGCGCGCGGCGGGCGGGGGCTCGCCATGGCAGGAAACCTCGTGAAACTGATTGGGCCGACCACGTACAGGCGTCAGCGGAACTCCGCAAGCCGCGCGGCGTAACGGGCCATCATGTCGACTTCGATATTGACACGGTCCCCGGCGCGCACATCGCCCCAGGTGGTGTGGGCGAGCGTATGGGGAATGAGCAGGCAAGTGAAGCGGTTACCGTCTACCTCGTTCACCGTCAGCGAGGTGCCGTCGAGCGCGATGGAGCCCTTGATGGCGATGAAGGGCGCGAGCGCGGCCGGCGCCTCGAAGGTGAAACGCGTGGTCTCGCCGAGATCCTCGCGCTCCACCACGAGGGCGATGCCGTCGACATGGCCCTGCACGATATGCCCGCCCAGCTCGTCGCCGATCTTCAGCGCGCGTTCGAGATTGAGCGTGCGGCCCTCTTGCCAGGCGGCGGCGGTGGTCACCGCCAGCGTCTCCGGCGCGGCCTCGACCTCGAAGGCGTCGGGCAGCATGGCGACGACCGTCAGGCACACGCCCGAGCAGGCGATCGACGCGCCGAGATCAATGCCCGCCGTGTCATAGGCGGTGGCGATGGTGAGCCGCCGCACATCGTTGCGCGGGGTCACCGTGCGGAGCGTGCCGATGTCGGAGATGATGCCGGTAAACATGCTAGCGACGCCTCATGATGCGCAGGCGATCCTCGCCCTGCCATTCGCTTTCCTGCTCGGACAGATAGGTAGCGAGGGCCGAAAGCGGCAGCCCCTCCAGCGCGTCGAGCGCATCCCCCCCGAGACGGATCGGCGCCTCGAAAATCTGCGCCTCGTCGACGAGGCTCGCCTGAAGGAAGCCGGCGGCGATGCGCGGGCCGGCCTCGACCATCAGCCGTGTGATGCCGCGCAGCGCCAGCAGCTTAACGATCTCGTCCAGCGCCAGCGTGCCATCGGTCTTGCGGCGCACCCGCATCACCTCGGCACCGAGCGCGACCAGCATCTTTTCGCGTTCCACCGAGGCATCCTCGGCGGCGAAGACCCAGAGCGGGGCGACGGCAATGGAACGGGCGAGCGCGCTGGTGGCGGGAAGGCGCAGGCCGGCGTCGAGCACCACGCGCACCGGCGAGCGGTCTTCCATCCCCGGCAGGCGGCAGGTCAGCAGCGGATCATCCGCCAGCACCGTGCCAATGCCGGTCAGCACCGCATCATGGGTGGCGCGCAGCAGATGGACGCGGGCGCGGGCGACCGCGCCGGTGATGGCGACGGGCCGGCGCCCGGCGAGGCCCACCTTGCCATCGGCGGAGACCGCCATTTTCAGCATGATGTGCGGGCGGCCCTCGGTGACCCGGCGGATATGCCCGGCATGGGCGAGCCGCGCCTCGGCCGCGCCCGGCCCGACGGTCACGGCGATGCCGGCCTCGCGCAGGATGGAAAAGCCCCGGCCGGCGACGCGGAAATCCGGGTCTTCGATAGCGGCGACCACGCGGGTGATGCCTGCCGCGCGCACCGCGTCGACGCAGGGCGGCGTCTGGCCGTGATGCGAGCAGGGCTCCAGCGTCACATAAAGCGTCGCGCCCCGCGCGCCCGCGCCGGCGGCGGCGATCGCCTGCGGCTCGGCATGGGGGCGCCCGCCGCGCGAGGTCCAGCCGCGGCCGAGCACGAGCGGGCCCTCGGGGGTCTCGCGCACCACGACGGCGCCGACGGCGGGGTTGGGCCAGGTCTGGCCGAGTTCGCGCCGGCCGACGCTGAGCGCGGCGGACATCAGCGCCGCATCGCGGGCCTCATCCTGCGCATCGGAATGGTTCATGGGCACTCTCGCGGCGGCGCGGCTCACCGCGTTCACTCCTCCGCCGGGGCGGCCCCGGCGCGGCGCGACGCCAGCGGTTCGTCATCCTCGTCCTCGACCAGCGGATCGCCGGCGCGCGGCCCGAGCTCACCCAGCACGGCCTCGAAATCCTTGGCCTCGCGGAAATTGCGGTAGACCGAGGCGAAGCGGACATAGGCGATGTCGTCGAGCTGCTTGAGGCTCTCCATCACCCGCTCGCCGATCATCTCCGAGGTGATCTCGCTCTCGCCCATGCTTTCCAGCCGGCGCACGAGGCCGGAGACCAGCCGCTCGATCCGCTCGGGATCGACCGGGCGTTTGCGCAGCGCCACCTGGATGGAGCGGGCCAGCTTGTCCCGGTCGAACGGAACACGCCGGCCCGAGCGCTTGAGCACGGTCAGCTCGCGCAGCTGCACGCGCTCGAAGGTGGTGAAGCGGCCGCCGCAATCGGGGCAGATGCGGCGGCGGCGGATGGCGGCGCTGTCCTCGGTCGGACGGGAATCCTTGACCTGTGTGTCGAGGCTTCCGCAGTAAGGACAGCGCATCGGTGTGCCTCAGCCGTAGATCGGGTAGCGGGCGAGCAGATCGGCGACCTTGCCGCGCACCGCCGCTTCCACGAGGCTATCCTCATCGGTGCCCTTCTGCGAGAGCACGTCCAGCACCTCGGCGATCATGTCGCCAACCTGCTGGAACTCGGCCACACCGAAGCCGCGGGTGGTGCCCGCCGGGGTGCCGAGACGGATGCCCGAGGTGACCATCGGCTTCTCGGGGTCGAACGGGATGCCGTTCTTGTTGGTGGTGATGTGGGCCCGGCCGAGCGCGATCTCGGATACCTTGCCGGTGAGCTTCTTCGGCCGCAGATCGACCAGCATCAGATGCGTGTCGGTGCCGCCGGAGACGATCTCGAAGCCATGGCCCTTGAGGTTTTCCGCAAGCGCCTTAGCGTTTTCCACCACGTTCTTCGCGTAGATCTTGAAGTCCGGCTGGAGCGCCTCGCCGAAGGCCACGGCCTTGGCGGCGATGACGTGCATCAGCGGGCCGCCCTGGGTGCCCGGGAAGATCGCGGAGTTGAACTTCTTCGCCAGATCCTCGTGATTGGTGAGGATCATGCCGCCGCGCGGGCCGCGCAGGGTCTTGTGGGTGGTGGTGGTCACCACATGGGCGTGCGGCACCGGGTTCGGATGCACGCCGCCCGCCACGAGGCCGGCGAAATGGGCCATGTCGACCATGAGATAGGCGCCCACCGAGTCGGCGATGGCGCGCATCTTGGCGAAGTCGATATGGCGCGGATAGGCCGAGCCGCCGGCGATGATGACCTTCGGCTTGTGCTCGTCGGCGAGCTTGGCGACTTCTTCATAGTCGATGCGCTGGTCGTCGGGGCGCACGCTGTAGGGCACCGGCTTGAACCACTTACCCGACAGGCTCACCGGCGCGCCATGGGTCAGGTGACCGCCGGCGGCGAGGTTGAGGCCGAGGAAGGTATCGCCCGGCTGCATCAGCGCGAAGAACACGGCGGTGTTCGCCTGCGCGCCCGAATGGGGCTGCACATTGGCGAAACCGGCGCCGAACAGCTTCTTGGCGCGGTCGATGGCGAGCTGCTCGGCCACGTCGACATACTGGCAGCCGCCATAATAGCGCCGGCCCGGATAGCCTTCGGCGTATTTGTTGGTGAGCACCGAACCCTGCGCCTCGAGCACGGCGCGCGAGACGATGTTCTCCGAGGCGATCAGCTCGATCTCGTCGCGCTGGCGACCGAGTTCGGCGGTGATCGCACCGGCGAGCTCGGGATCGGTCTCGGCAAGCGGGGCGGAGAAGAATCGGTTGATGGAGCTGGTGGAAGAAGCGTGGGCTTCGGACGACATGTTTTCCGGCCTCCCTGGCGCGGGCGGTGGCGACGCCTCCGGCCCGGCCTCGTGCCGGACCCGAGAAATCAAGGCGGGTCGCTTAGCACAGCCCCTCCCCGGTTTCAAAGCACGCCGGACGCAGGGGCGCCTTGCGTGAAACCGACATCACGCGCGTCACAGCCGCCGGGCGGGCCCGATTGGCAGGCTGACGGAATCGCCGCGGCTGGCTTAAAACGGTCGGCGCCCCGTCACAGCAGCCGAGTGCCCCCGCGATGAAGACCGTCTATTCGCCCCGCCATCACGGCCATTCCGGCCATGTCGAGCTCTATAACGGCCAGATCGTCCCGGCTTTCGAGAAGCCCGAGCGCGCCGAGATGATCCGCGCGGCGGTCGAGGCGCGCGGCTTCGGCGCGACGATCGCCCCCACCGAACACGGCCTCGCCCCGCTGAAACGCGTGCATGATGAACGCTATGTGGACTTCCTGTCGCAGCTCACCGAGCTGTGGATCGAAGACGGGCGCCCGCTGCCGATCCTGCCGAGCTTCTGGCGCGCGCCGGGGATGCGCTACATCGAGCCGGAGACGGTGGACGGCAAGCTCGGCCACTTTTCCTTCGACGCCGGCTGCTGCTTCGTCGCCGGCACCTGGGACGCGATCCGCGCCTCCGCCGATGTGGCGCTGACCGGTGTCGACCTTATCCGCGCGGGGGAATCGAGCGCCTTCGCGCTGTGCCGTCCGCCCGGCCACCATGCTCATGCCAATGCGATGGGCGGCTACTGCTTCATCAACAACGCCTCGGTGGCGGCGCAGGCGTTCCTTGATGCGGGGGCCCGCCGCGTCGCCATCCTCGATGTCGATTACCACCACGGCAATGGCACGCAGACCATCTTCTATGAGCGGCCGGACGTGCTGGTGCTGAACATCCATGGCGACCCACGCCAGGAATACCCCTACTTCCTCGGCCATGCGGATGAGACCGGCGCAGGCGCCGGCGAGGGCTTCAATGGCAATTACCCGCTGCCCTGGGGCACGGGCTTCGAGGCCTGGGCCGAGGCGCTGGACCATGCCTGCCACCGGGTGGCCGCCTATGCGCCGGACGTGGTCGTCGTCTCGCTCGGCGTCGACACCTACAAGGACGACCCGATCTCGCAGTTCAAGCTCGACAGCCCGGATTATCTCGCCATCGGCGCACGCATCGCCCGGCTCGGCCTGCCGACCCTGTTCGTGCAGGAGGGCGGCTATGCGGTCGAGGCGATCGGGGTGAATGTGGCGAACACGCTGGAGGGCTTCCTCCAGCGCTGACATCGCACAGGGGGCGGATCAGAGCCGGTAGAGGATCTGGTCCGTCCAGAAACGCTCCAGCCGCCCCAGCGCCTTGTTGAGCTGCTGGAACTCCTGCGGGCCGATGCCGCCGATCTGCTCGATGGTGGCGATGTGCTTGGCGTAGAGCCCGCCGACGATGGTCCGCACTTCTTCGCCCTTGTCGGTGAGGCGGATGCGCACCGAGCGACGGTCGATGCGCGAGCGCTGGTGGTCGAGATAGCCGGTCTCGACCAGCTTCTTCAAATTGTAGGAGACGTTGGCACCGAGATAATAGCCGCGCGTGCGCAGCTCGCTCGCGGTCAGCTCGGCATTACCGATGTTGAACAGCAGCAGCGCCTGCACCGCGTTCACATCCTCGCGGCCGCGCCGGTCGAACTCGTCTTTCACCACGTCGAGCAGCCGCCGATGCAGCCGCTCCACCAGGGTGAGCGCCTCGTGATAGAGCGCGGTGATTTCCTCACCTTGCTCGCTGCCCGTGGGACCGCGCCGAGAGCCCAGCGGCACGACATTGCCACTGAGACTCTGCGAGCTGTCGACCCGAGCCGCCTGCCCTGCTCTCTTCATGCCCAAACCCCTGTCGCCGTCCGGGGATTTGCTCCCTCTAAGCGACCGAGTGTCCGGGGCCGGCGCTAAGAACGGCTTAAGCGGCAGGCTGAATCCTTCGTGAAACGATATGCCTGACAAAGGCTTAAATACCGCCCGCCGGGATTAACCGTGCCGCCTCAGCCCTCGCTTTCGCGCGCCGCCTTGTAGGTGAGGAAGGCGTAGACGGCGACCAGTACCGTCTCGATGCCGGCAACGATCATCAGCCGGCCGACGCCCTCGGGCGCGTTGGCGTTGATGGCGATCTGCACCAAAGCCGTCACCAGCCAGAGCACCACGCCCCAGGAGGCGCCGAGCCACAGGCCGACCGCCGCCACCGGATTCATGATCGCCGCCCAGATCACGGCGGATTGCGCGGCGAGCGAGAGCATCTCGAAACGGCTGGTCTCGCCGTCCCACACGCCGCAGATCAGCGTCCAGCTATAGACGGTCTTCACCAGCAGGAAGCCAGCGAGCAGGCGCAGATAAAGCACCACGCGGCTCTGCCAGAGCGGCATTTCCGCGCCGGCCGGGCCGCGCGACGCGTCGATGGGGTCGTAGGGCGAACTCATGGCGCTTGCATAACCCAGATTGCGCTCAGGTCAGCACCAATTCGTCGGGAAGCGGTTCGTCGAACAGCGCGGCGATGGCGGCGGGGTCGACGGCCTCAAGGCTGGCCGGGCTCCAGCGCGGCGCCTGGTCCTTGTCGATCAGCACGGCGCGCACGCCCTCATAGAAGTCCGGCATGGCGAGCAGGCGCGAGACGAGGCGGAACTCATAGGCGAAGCAGCCGGCGAGATCGATTCCCGCCCCGCGCTGCATCTGCTGGAACGCGATGTGAACGCTGGTCGGCGAGGCCCGGCGGATGGTTGCCGCCTGGATGCGGGCGAACTCGGCTTCCTCCGTGCTGCCGGCCGAGCAGAGATCGAGCGCCAGCAGGATCGCCTCCACCGAGCCACCGGCGAAGATGCGGTCAATGGCGGGAAAAAGCGTGCGCAGGCTGGCCGCCGGCGCATGGGCGGCAAAGCGCGCCAGCGTGCGGTCCGCCGGCTCGCCCTCCGCCAGCGCGTCGATCAGCTCCGGCCAGCGGGTGACGGGGACGTGGTGGGTATAAAGCCCCAGCGCCATGGCATCGGACAGGCCGATGCGCGCCCCGGTCATGGCGAGCCAGGTGCCGCTCCAGCCCGGCAGGCGCGGCAGCACATAGGTGCCGCCGACATCGGGAAACAGGCCGATGGCGACCTCGGGCATGGCGAAGCCGAGATTCTCCCCGGCGACGCGGTAGCGGGCATGGCCGGAAACGCCGAAACCGCCGCCGAAGCACAGCCCATCCACCAGCGCGACAAAGGGCTTGGGGTAGGTGGCGATGTGATAATCCAGCGCATATTCGTCGCGCCAATAGTCGCGGGCGGCCTCCGTATTGCCGGCGCGGCCCAGTTCGGCCATGGCGCGCACATCGCCGCCGACGCAGAAGGCCCGCTCATGCGCCGAGCGCAGGACGATATGGGCGACCGACTCATCGCCCGCCCAGGCGTCGAGCTGCGCCCGCATCGCCCGCACCATGGCGTGGTCGATGGCGTTGAGCGCGCGCGGGCGGTCGAGGGTGATGATGCCGGCGACGCCGCGCAGCTCGAACCGGACCCCGATATCTTCCGCCATGTTCTGCCCTCGCCTGTCGCGTCCTCCCGGACATAGACCAGAGCACGGCAGGGGCAAAGCCGGACGAAGGACGGGATGCCCCGTATAGGAAGCCGCGCCACGCACCCTGCGCCAGCGTCGCGCCAGCCTGCCGCGTCAACGTGACCCGCCGCAGGAAAGCGGTCGCATACGCAATCCTCCCGCTGAACATGTCGCCTTGACGCCCGTATGACGTTATAAGCATTCGAAACTGGTCCGTGAGAGTCCCCTCATGACAATCCCCTTCGCCCGTCCGCGCCCCGCCTTTCCCGAGCCCACGGGCCGCCCGGACGTGTCGTCGAAGCTGGACCTGGTTCAGCGCCCCCGCCGCAACCGCAAGGCCGGTTGGGCCCGCGAGCTGCTGCGCGAGAACACGCTGAGCGTCGCCGATCTCATCTGGCCGATCTTCGTGATGGACGGTTCGGAATCGCGCACCCCCGTCGCTTCCATGCCCGGCGTCGAGCGCCTGACGGTGGACGAGGCGGTCCGCGAGGCGGCCCGCGCCGCCGGCCTCGGCATCCCCGCCATCGCGCTTTTTCCCTATACCGACCCGGAACTGCGCACCGCCGATGGGCGCGAGGCGCTGAACCGCGACAATCTGGTGTGCCGCGCCTTGCGCGCCATCAAAAAGGAAGTGCCGGATATCGGCCTCATCACCGATGTCGCGCTCGACCCCTATACCAGCCACGGCCATGACGGCCTGCTCTCCAGCGATGGCCGCATCCTCAATGACGAGACGGTCGCCGTGCTGGTCGAGCAGTCGCTGGTGCAGGCCGATGCCGGCGCCGACATCATCGCCCCGTCCGACATGATGGACGGCCGCGTCGGCGCCATCCGCCGGGCGCTCGACGCCTCCGGCCATCTCGACGCGCAGATCCTCGCCTACAGCGCCAAATATGCGTCGGCCTTTTACGGGCCGTTCCGCGACGCGGTCGGCTCCTCGGGCTGCCTCAAGGGCGACAAGCTCACCTACCAGATGGACCCGGCCAACGGCATGGAGGCGCTGCGCGAGGCGGCCCTCGATATCGAGGAGGGCGCGGACATGCTGATGGTGAAGCCCGGCCTGCCCTATCTCGACATCGTCTACCGGCTGAAGGAAGCCTTCGGCCTGCCGACCTTCGCCTATCAGGTGTCCGGCGAGTACGCGATGATCGAGGCCGCCGCCCGCAATGGCTGGCTCGACGGCGAGAAGGCGATGATGGAGAGCCTCATGGCCTTCAAGCGCGCCGGCGCCGATGGCATCCTCACCTATTTCGCCCCGCGCGTCGCCGAGAAGCTCGCCCGTCAGGGCTGAGCGGCATCTTGGGCGCGGGGGCGCAGGGCGGCAGCGGCGGGAGTGACGGCGCCCCGGCCCGGCCGCCGCGCCGGACCTGCGGGACGGTGCCGGGCATCGGCCGGTTTCTCACCCTCACTGGCCTGACTGTCCACCTCACTGGCCTCATCGTCCACCTCACTGCACGGACACGCCAGCCGTTCCAGCGGCTTTTCCCGCTGCTCGCCGCGCTGCTCCTGCTCGCCGGCTGTGGCTCGGTGATTGACGCCGATCAGGCCCGCATCTGCCGCGCGGTCGCCCCGGCGCTGCACAGCGATGACGTGGAAGTCCTTGAAACCTCTCTCAATTCCGTACCGGGTGCGCCGACCGCGCTGCGCTACAGCTACCGCGCCCGCAGCGAGAGCGGGACGACGCCGCACTGGCTCATCTGCACCTTCGCCGCGCAGACCGGTGTCGGGAGGTTCGATCTTACCGCCGTCGATACCGATCGGGGCAGCCTGAGCGAGATCAAGCTGTTGATTCTAAAGCGTTGGTGGCTCGCCGACGCCCCGCCCGAGGGCACCATGGCCGCCCTCTTCCATCTCGGCCCCCGCGCCGCCTATTGGGTGCAGCAGGCACTGGGCGGGCTGGTGATGACCGGTGTCTATGGCCTCATCGCGACGGGCTTCTCGCTGGTCTATGGCCTGCTCGGCCGGGTGAACCTTGCCTTCGGTGAAATCGCTGTTGTGGCAGGTACTTACATGCTGATCGCGGTGGGCGTCGCCAGCGATGTCGGGCGGCTGGGGCCCGCCGAACTCACGCTCGCTTTGCTCGTCGGCATCGCCAGCGCGGCGCTGGTGAGCTGGCTGGCGGGCCATCTGGTGGTGGCGCCGCTGGCGACGCGAGCCCGCTCGCCCCAGCCGGTGCTGATCGCCACGGCAGGCCTTGCCATTGCGCTGGCGGAACTGCTGCGCCTCACCGCGCCCGACCGTGTCAACTGGTTGCCAGCGCTCATGAATCGCCCGATCGCCGTGGCCGGGCAGGACGCCTTCATCGCCACCGTCACCCCCGCTCAATTGCTGGCGGCGGGCCTCAGCATGTGCGGTACATCCGTACTCCTCGGCATTGTCGCCTTCACCCGTTTCGGCCTGTTCTGGCGCGCCCACGCCCAGGATCCCGGCATGGCCGCCCTGCTCGGCGTCGATGTGCCGCGCCTGCGCACGCAGGTGTTTCTGCTGGCCGGCGCGGCCGCGGGACTGGCCGGCGGCGTGATTGTGATCGCTTTTGGTACTATTTCACCGGGCGACGGCCTGTCCATCACGCTCAAAGCCTTGATTTCGGCGGTTATTGGCGGCATTGGCTCAGTGCCCGGAGCTTTTCTTGGCGCCGCTCTGGTGGCGGGCGTTGAAATCGGGTGGTCCTCGACGTTCGATATTGCGTACCGGGACGTGGTAACCTACGCCCTTCTGGTCGTCTTCCTGGTGATGCGACCGGGGGGACTCCTCAATCGTGCGGCGCCGACGCCGCGAGAATTCTGAGAATTTTCATGACCTTGCCCGTAACTCCTGCCGACGTCGCCGCTGCCCGCTCTGTGCTGGCCGGCGCGGTGCTGCGCACGCCCACGCTGCCGGCGCCGCGCCTTTCGGCGATTACGGGCGCTCATGTCTTCGTGAAATACGAAAATCTCCAGGTCACCGCGAGCTTCAAGGAACGCGGCGCGCTGGTGAAGCTCGCGAGCCTCTCCCCCGCCGAACGCGCCGCCGGCGTCGTCGCCATGTCCGCCGGTAACCACGCACAGGCGGTCGCCTACCACGCCACGCGCCTCGGCATCCGCGCCACCATCGTGATGCCCAAGCACACGCCCATGGTGAAGGTCGCCGCCACCGAGGCGCATGGCGCCCGCGTCGTGCTGCACGGTGAATCCGTCGGCGATGCCAGCGTGGAGGCCGACCGCATCGCCCGCGACGAGCATCTCGTCTGGGTGCATCCCTATGACGATGCTCATGTTATCGCCGGTCAGGGCTCCATCGCCGCTGAGATGATCGAGGACGCGCCGGAGCTCGACGCGCTGCTGGTGCCGGTCGGTGGCGGCGGCATGGTGTCCGGCATGGCGGTCGCCGCCCGCGCCATGCGCCCGAGCCTCGACGTGGTGGGCGTGGAAACGTCGCTCTACCCGTCCATGTGGAACGCGCTGCACCAGCAGAACCGTCCCTGCGAGGGAGCGACGCTGGCCGAAGGTATCGCGGTAAAGCAGGCCGGCACGCTGACGCGGGAAATCGTCTCGGCGCTGGTGTCCGATGTCGTGCTGGTCGACGAGCCGACCATCGAGCGCGCGGTCAACCTGTTCCTGACGCAGCAGAAAACGCTGTCGGAAGGCGCCGGAGCGGCGGGCCTTGCGGCGCTGCTGGCCGATCCCGACCGCTTCCGCGGCCGCAATGTCGGCCTCATCGTCTCCGGCGGTAACATAGACCCGCGCATCGTCGCCTCGGTGATGATGCGCGAGCTGGAGCGCGAGGAGCGCATCGTCTCCTTCCGCTTCTCCATGCTCGACCGCCCCGGCGAACTCGGCCTCATCTCCACCCTGCTCGGCCAGCTCGGCGCCAACATCCTGGAAGTGGAGCACAAGCGCCACTTCCTCGACGTCCACGCCAAGGGCGCCCGCCTCGACGTGACGGTCGAGACGCGCGACCGCGCCCATGCCGACGAGGTGTACCGCCAGCTCATCCTCAACGGCATGGATGTCGTGCGCGTGGACTGGCGCACCGGCGGCTGATCTTGCCGCCGCCACCCGCGCTCCCTACATCACGGGGGCTGGAGGAGACCTGATGTCCCAAGCCCCCTGGGTGAGCGGCCCGGCTACGCCGAGCCCCTGCCCTATGCTTATGATCCCCTAGTGCAGCCTGAATATTTTCGTGGCGTGCTGGGCCGGCGCTTTGTCGCGTTCCTCATCGACGCGGTGATGATCTGCGCGCCTGTTGGCGCGGCGGCGGTGTTCATCTTCCTGTTCGGCTTCGTCACGCTGGGCTTCGGCTGGTTCCTGTTCGCCCTGCTCAGTCCGGGCTTTGTCATCTGGGCGCTCGCCTATAGCGGCTTGACGCTGGGCGGCCCGCACTCGGCGACGCTCGGCATGCGGGCGATGGAAATCGAGATGCGCCAATGGGATGGCACGCCGATGAACAGCCTGCTGGCGGTGCTCAGCGTCGTGTTGTTCTGGGTGTTCATGAGCGTGCTGACACCGCTGGTGCTGATCGTCGGCCTGCTCAACAGCCGCAGCCGGCTGCTGCACGACCTGGTCCTCGGCACGGTCGTCACCAATACTGAGACGCGGGCCGCCGCGCTGCGCCGTCGCTGGGCGTGAGGCGGCCATGAGCTCGGTCTTGAGCGATTGTGACATTGCCGTGCATTGCGGCGTTTGACGCGCCGGCTGGCTCTGGCAATCTGGTGCCTGTCCAGAGCGTGAAGCAGCCGTGACCGAACATCCGCGCGATACACCGCAATTCTATCTGACGGCGCCATCCCCCTGCCCCTATTTGCCGGGGCGCGAGGAGCGGAAGGTATTCACGCACCTCGTCGGCGAGCGCGCGACGCAGCTCAACGACGTGCTGACCCATGGCGGGTTCCGCCGCTCCCAGTCCATCGCCTACCGCCCGGCCTGCGAACAGTGCCGCGCCTGCATCTCCGTTCGGATCTGCGTCGAGGATTTCGAGGAAACCCGCTCCTTCCGCCGCGTCCGGCAAGCCAATGCCGACCTTATCGGCGACATGCGCGCCGCTGTGCCGACCGCCGAGCAATATTCGCTGTTCCGCGCCTATCTCGACAGCCGCCACGGTGATGGCGGGATGGCGGACATGACGGTGCTGGATTACGCGATGATGGTGGAGGACAGCCATGTCCGCACCCGGCTGATCGAGTATCGCCGCCGGGGACCGGACACCGCGATCCACGGCCGCGGCCAGGGCGCGCTCTACGCCGTGGCGCTGACCGACGTGCTCGCGGACGGGCTGTCCATGGTCTATTCCTTCTACGAGCCCGACGAGCCCGCCCGCTCCATCGGCACCTTCATGATCCTCGATCATGTGAGCAAGGCCAAGGCCTTGGGGCTGCCCTACGTCTATCTCGGCTACTGGGTCGATGGCTCCGACAAGATGAACTACAAGCGTCGCTTCCTGCCGCAGGAGCGACTGATGCCGAACGGGTGGGAGCGCATCGAGGCGCCCTGATCCGGCGTCATCGACGCGTAGTCAAACTATGGAATGGCTCCAGTCTGGATTACGTCCATCCGCTGGAGCGCCCGATGAACGACGATACTCTCGATCCGCACGCCTCGCCCTTCCGCACCAGCCTGCTGGAAGAAGCCGAGGGCAATGGCAGCAACCCGACCGCCAACCCGACCATGGGCGAGCTGATCTCGCTGCGTTTCTCGCGTCGCGGCCTGCTCAAGGGTTCGCTCGCCGTCTCCGCCATCGCCAGCACGGTCGGCCCGCTCGCGCTGCTGACCGCCGAGAAGGCGCAGGCGACCGCGTCCACGGCGACCACCGGCGGCTCCGCCTTCACCTTCGTCGAGGTGGAAGCCGGCGTCGACCAGACCCATCACGTGGCCGAAGGGTATAATGCTGACGTCCTGCTGCGCTGGGGCGATGGCCTGTTCCCCGACTCGCCCGCCTTCGACCCGAAGAACCAGAGCGCCGAGGCCCAGCGTCGGCAGTTCGGGTATAATAATGACTTCGTCGGCTACATCCCGCTGAATGGCTCGCCCGAGCACGGCCTGCTGGTGGTGAACCACGAATACACCAACGAACACCTGATGTTCCCCGGCATCGTCACGGTGGCCGACGGCAAGCTGAAGGTCGCCCCGGCCGACCAGAAGCGCGTCGACATCGAGATGGCGGCCCATGGCGGCAGCATCGTCGAGATCCAGAAGGTCAATGGCGCCTGGCAGGTGGTGAAGGACGGCAAGCTCAACCGCCGCATCACCTCCACCACCGAGATGGTGCTCTCCGGCCCCGTCGCCGGCCATGACCGGGTGAAGACCAAGGAAGACCCGACCGGCACCAAGGTGCTCGGCACCCTCAACAACTGCGCCGGCGGTGTCACGCCCTGGGGCACCTATGTGATGGCCGAGGAGAATTTCCACGGCTACTTCCTCGGCAAGCTGCCCGAAGGCCACCCGGAAGCCGCCAATTACAAGCGGTACGGTGTTCCGGAAGGCACCTATGAATGGGGCAATTTCTACGACCGCTTCGATCTCTCCAAGGAGCCGAACAGCGCCAATCGCTATGGCTGGATCGTCGAGGTCGATGTGAACGATCCGACCTCCGTGCCGAAGAAGCGCACCGCCATGGGCCGCTTCAAGCATGAGGGCGCCGAGTCGATCGTCGCCAAGGATGGCCGCGTCGTGTTCTATCTCGGCGACGACGAGCGCTTCGACTATGTCTACAAGTTCGTCACCGCCGGCAAGTTCGACGCGAACAACCGCGCCGCCAACATGGACCTGCTGGATTCGGGCACGCTCTATGTGGCCCGCTTCGAGGCCGACGGCGCGCTGAAGTGGCTGCCGCTCATCCATGGCGAGGGCCCGCTCACCGCCGCCAACGGCTTCAACAGCCAGGCCGACGTGCTGATCGAGACCCGCAAGGCCGGCGATCTGCTCGGCGCCACCAAGATGGACCGTCCCGAGGACATCCAGCCGAACGGCGTGAACGGCAAGGTGTACGTCATGCTGACGAACAACACCCGCCGCAAGGACGACCAGGTCGACGCGGCCAATCCCCGCGCCAAGAACGCCTTTGGCCACATCATCGAGCTGACGGAAGCCGAGGGTGACTTCGCGGCGACGAACGGCAAGTGGGAAGTGCTGCTGAAGTGCGGCGACCCGTCGGTCGCGGCGGTCGGCGCCTCCTTCTCCACCGACACGACCCGCAATGGCTGGTTCGGTATGCCCGACAATTGCGCGGTCGATTCCGCCGGCCGCCTCTGGGTGGCGACGGACGGCAACAACCCGAAGGAAACCGGCCGCACGGACGGGCTCTGGGCGGTGGACGTCGCCGGGGCGGCGCGCGCCACCTCGAAGCTGTTCTTCCGCGTGCCGGTGGGTGCCGAAATGTGCGGCCCGCAGTTCACGCCGGATGACCGCACCGCCTTTGTCGCCGTGCAGCACCCCGGCGATGGCGGGACCGACTGGGCGCCGTTCGGCCGGCCGTCCTATTACGAGGATCTCTCCACCCGCTGGCCGGACTTCAAGGACGACATGCCGGTGCGTCCGGCCGTCGTCGTCATCACCAAGAAGGATGGCGGCACGATCGGCGCCTGAGCGCGCCCTCGTTCCCACATGACAACGCCGCCGCTTCGAGAGGAGCGGCGGCGTTTCCTGTTTGAAAAGGCCCGTTGTTCGGGGGCCGTCGTTTCAGCGTCAGAACTTGTTGTTGCGGGGGAAGCCCTTGGGCGGCAGGCGCCCGGCGCTGGCGCGCTCGCCGCGCCATTCGGTGAGGTCCGCCACCGTCCAGGTGCGGCCGGAGGTGTCGGTCCAGGTCAGCCCGTCGGCGGCCTTGAACACCTTCACGTCGCTCATCGCGCCGTCCTTGTAGCGCTGCAGCCGTACGCCGCGCCCACGCGTCATCTCGGGAATCTGCGCCAGCGGGAAGACCAGCAGCTTGCGGTTCTCGCCGATCACCGCCACTGTGTCACCAACCGCCGGTATGACCTTGCAGGCGTCCTGCGCATCGACACCGAGCACCTGCTTGCCCTTGCGGGTGTTGGCGATGCAATCATCCTCGGCCACGAGGAAGCCGCGCCCTTCCTTCGCCACAACCAGCAGCTTGCGCCCGCCCTGATAGGGCAGCACGTCGACGATATCGGCGTCCTGTTCCAGCTCGATGGAGAGGCGCAGCGGCTCGCCATGGCCGCGCCCGCCGGGCAGCTTGGAGGCGTCCAGCGTGTAGAAGCGGCCATTGGTGGCGAAGACCAGGAGTTTGGCCGTCGTCTCGGTGAAGAAGCTGAGCTTCAGCTTGTCGTCGCCCTTGAAGGTAAGCGCCGCGAGGTCGGCGACGTGGCCCTTCAGCGCGCGTATCCAGCCCTTGTCGGAGACGACGACGGTGATCGGCTCGCGCTCGACCAGCGCCTCGATCACCGCATCCGCGTCATGGGCGGCGGCCTCGCCGAAACCGGTGCGGCGGCGGCCGATGTCGGTATCGGGCCCGAAGGCCTCGCGCACCTTCGCCAGTTGGCCGGCGACCGCCTTCCACTGCCGCCCCTCGGAGCCGAGCAGCTTCTCCAGCCCGTCCTTCTCCTTGGAGAGCGCGTCATGCTCCTTGCGGATCTCGAACTCCTCGAGCTTGCGCAGCGAGCGTAGGCGCATGTTGAGGATCGCCTCGGCCTGCACGTCGCTGAGCGCGAAACGCCGCATCAGCTCGACCTTCGGCTCATCCTCCTCGCGGATGATGCGGATCACCTCGTCGAGGTTGAGATAGGCGATCAGGTAGCCGCCGAGCACCTCCAGCCGGTGCTCGATCTGGGTCAGGCGGAAGCGCGAGCGCCGCTGCAGCACGTCGCGGCGGTGGTCGATCCACTCGCGCAGCGCTTCGAGCAGGCTGACCACCTTCGGCACCTGGCCGCCGACCAGCACGTTCATGTTGAGCGGAAAGCGGATTTCCAGCTCGGTAAGCCGGAACAGGCTCTCCATCAGCAGCTCGGCGTCGACATTGCGCGCGCGCGGCTCGAGGATCAGGCGCACATCCTCGGCCGACTCGTCGCGCACATCGGCAAGCAGCGGGATCTTTTTCTCGTTGAGCAGGTCGGCGATCTTCTCGACCAGGCGGGACTTCGGCACCCCATAGGGGATTTCCGTCACGACGATCAGATAGGTGCCGCGCCCCGTCTCCTCCTTGTGCCAGCGCGCCCGCAGGCGGAAACCGCCGCGGCCGGTGGCATAGGCGTCGGCGATCGACGAGGGCGTCTCGATGATGACGCCGCCGGTCGGGAAGTCCGGCCCCTTCACGAAGCGCAGCAGGTCGTCGGTCGTCGCGTTCGGGTTGTCGATCAAGTGGAGGCTGGCGTCGATCAGCTCGGCCGCGTTGTGCGGGGGAATGGACGTCGCCATGCCGACAGCGATGCCGGTGGAGCCGTTCGCCAGCAGGTTCGGGAAGGCGCCGGGCATGACGACGGGCTCTTCCGTCGTGCCGTCGTAGTTGGGGCGGAAATCGACGGAGTCCTCGTCGATGCCGTCGAGGATCAGGCGGGCGACCTCGGTCAGCCGCGCCTCGGTGTAGCGCTCGGCGGCGGCATTATCGCCGTCGATATTGCCGAAATTGCCCTGCCCGTCGACCAGCGGGTAACGCTGGGAGAAATCCTGCGCGAGGCGGACCATGGCGTCATAGATCGCCATGTTGCCGTGCGGATGGAACGAGCCCATCACGTCACCGACGATCTTCGCGCTCTTGCGGAAGCCGCCGCCGGGATCGAGCCGCAGCAGGCGCATGCCATAGAGGATACGCCGATGCACCGGCTTCAGGCCGTCGCGCGCGTCCGGCAGCGCGCGGTGCATGATGGTGGAGAGCGCATAGGCGAGGTAGCGCTCCTCAAGCGCCGCCTTCAGCCCGATCGGCTCGATCGCACCGCTATCCGTCGGAATCGGTCCTTCTCCCATGGCTCCTAGGTACAGGGTGGAGGCAACGGGAACAAGACAGGAACGCGGATCTCCCCAAGCCTATTGCCCGTCAGGCTGCCCCCTCAGATGCGACGCAATGCCGCAGGCACGCATGACCCGTGACGCGCGGTTGGTTTCGCTTTGTTTCCAGCCATTTCGCTGCTTCGGCAGGTACATAGGTGCAGCCGCAGGATCAGGGGTTTCGATGTCGGTTTCGTCCCTATCAGCAAACGATATTTCAAAATTATCCCCAATTTCTCGCCTTTAACCCTGCCGGGCGGTAAAATGGGCCCATAAGAAAAGTGGGAGGACGCCATGAGACGATACGCCATCGTCATCGCGGCAGCCGCAGCGTGCCTTGCTTTCAGCGCCCCGGCGCGGGCCTTTCCGGCCATCTCGGCGGACATGGGCGATGCGGATGGACTGCAGGTGACCAATGTCGCCTGGCAGAATGTTTGCCGGGAACGGCAGTTCATGCGGCGCGACCGGACGGGACGGTTGGTGACCCTGCAAGCACCGGTATGCCTGCCGGTCTGGGTCAGCCGCCGCTATTTCTCAAACGGCCGCTACTACGCCGATCCGGGCTTTAGCGTCCCGCTCGACTGACCGGCGGGCGGGCGAGGATGGCGAGCAGCGACTCGCGGGCATCCGCCAGCTTGAGCCCGCGCGGATCGAGCACGCGCTGCTGGAGGAAATGGCCGGTGAGGCGGAAGGCCGCCTGAAGAGCGTCCGGCTGGGGCGGCTCGGCGACTTCGGCGACGAGAAAGTACGGCAGGTCGAAGAGCTGCGTCCGCCAGGGTTCGCCGGCATCGCGGCTGACCGCCCGGCCAGATTTGGGCGAGACATAAAGCAGGTCGTTGCGCCCGCCCGTTGCCGCGCAGGAGGCGAGATCGAGCCCGAAGCCGAGTTCCGCCAGCATCATCAGCTCGAAGCGGGCGATCATCATGCCGACCAGGGCCGGGTGCTGGAGATGCTCGGTGAAGGTCGACAGCGCCGCGTGGAGGTCCGGATGCGGGTCGCGCTCGGGCAGCAGGCGCAGCAGCGCCGCCATATGCGCGAAGCCGAAGGCCGCGTGGGCCGCGCCCATCACGCCAGCGGCGCGGGCCTCCGTCACCTCCAGCGTGAACGTGCCGAGATGCTCGTCGAGGCGCGCGCGCCAGATGGCTCGCACGCTGTTGCCCTGCTGGAGGCTGGCCGCCTGCCGCCGCGAGCCGCCGCCGCGCACGACGCCGAGATGGCGCCCGTGGCCGGCGGTCATCAGCTCGACGATGGCATTGGCCTCGCCGTGCCGTCTCACGCCCAGGATGATGCCCTCATCGGTCCATTCCATGGGCTGAGGCCGGCTTTAGTCGGCGCTCGGGAATTCGAGGCCCATTTCGCGGTAGCGCTCCGGGTCGTCGGCCCAGTTCTCGCGCACCTTCACGAACAGGAACAGATGCACGGGCTGCTCGAGGATCCCGGTCAGTTCCTTGCGCGCGCCGGTCGAGATCGCCTTGATAGTCTCGCCGCCCTTGCCGAGCACGATCTTCCGCTGGCTCTCGCGCTCGACAAAGATCGTCTGCTCGATCCGCACCGAGCCGTCCTTGCGCTCCTGCCAGGAGTCGGTCTCGACCGTGGAGCGGTAGGGCAGTTCCTCATGCAGGCGATGGAACAGCTTCTCGCGGGTGATCTCCGCCGCCAGCATCCGCATCGGCGCGTCGGAGATCTGGTCCTCGGGATAGAGCCAGGGACCGAAGGGGAGCGTCTGCGCCAGCCAGTCGCGCAGCTCGGTGAGGCCGTCGCCGGTGAGCGCCGAGACCATGAACAGCCGGTCGAAACTGATCCGCGCGGAAATCGCCGCGGCGAGTTCCAGCAGCGTGTCGCGCTTCACCAGGTCGATCTTGTTGAGCAGGATCGCGCGCGGCCGCTTCACATTGGCCAGCCCGTTGATGATGGCCTCGACCTCCTCGGTCAGGCCGGCGCGGGCGTCGATCAGCAGCACGATGGCGTCGGCATCGCCGGCCCCGCTCCAGGCAGAACGGACCATGGCCTTCTCCAGCCGCCGCTTGGGCGCGAAGATGCCGGGCGTATCGACGAGGATGATCTGCGTCGGGCCTTCCAGCGCGATACCGCGCACCAGCGAGCGCGTGGTCTGCACCTTGTGCGAGACGATGGACACTTTCGAGCCGACCAGGGCATTGGTCAGCGTCGACTTGCCGGCATTGGGCGCGCCGATCAGCGCGACGAAGCCGCAGCGTGTGGGAGCGGGCGTCTGCGAGGCGGCAATGCCGTCATCCGCGGTATCGTTCATGAATCAACCTGTTCGAGAAAGGCCAAGGCAGCGGCCTTCTGCGCAATCTGCTTGGAGGAGCCCGCAGCCTCGACGGCGGTGAAACCGGGAAGCTCCACGGCAATGCGGAATTGGGGATTATGGTCCGGACCGGAGCGATCCACCAGCCGGTAGGTGGGCGGCGGCAGGCCGCGCGCCTGCGCCCATTCCTGGAGCGCGGTCTTGGGGTCGCGGGCCGAACCGCCGGGCATCTGCAGGCGCGGGCGCCAGAAGCGCTCCACCAGATCGACCGCCGCAGGGTAACCGCCATCAAGATAGACCGCCGCCAGCACCGCCTCGGCGATGTCGGCGAGAATGGCGGCGCGCTCGCGCCCGCCCGCCCGGTCCTCGCCGGCGCCGAGCCTGATATGCGGCGCGATATCCATCACGCGGGCGACGGCGGCACAGCTATCCTCGCAAACGAGGTCCGCGAGCCGGCGCGACAGCTCGCCTTCCTCCGCATTGGGGAAGGCGCGGTAGAGCATGTCGGAGACCACGAGCCCCAGCACATGGTCGCCGAGGAATTCGAGCCGCTGATAGGAGCGCACACGGGCGCGCGCTCCCTGCGCGCCGGTGACGGCGCTGATATGGGTCAGGGCGAGAAGCAGATGAGCGCGGTCGTTGAAGCTGTGACCGAGGCTTTCCTCAAGCGGCGCCAGGCTCGCCGTGTCGATTGGGGGCCCCTGGCGGTTACCGCGGCTCATCGCACGAAGGAGAACAGGCGATCCCACCGGACCGTCCACGGCCATTTCCAGAACTGCCATGCGGCATCCCCTTCTTTGACCGAGAAGAAGATCATCTGGGCGCGGCCGATCAGATTGTCATAGGGCACATAGCCGACCTGGCTGAGCACGCGGCTGTCCGTGGAGTTGTCGCGGTTGTCGCCCATCATGAAATAATGGTCCGGCGGCACCTTGTAGACCGGCGTGTTGTCGTAGAAGCCGTTCTCGACGAGATCGAGCGTGTAGTAGCTCACGCCATTGGGCAGGGTCTCGAGCCAGCGCTTCACGCGCTGCACGCGCCCGCCGCCCTCGTCGTCCATCCAGTAGCCCGCATCCTCGCGCTTCACCGGCTGGCCGTTGATGTTCAACACGCCGTCGATCATCTGGATCTCGTCGCCGGGCAGGCCGATCACGCGCTTGATGTAGTCCGTCGTCTCGTCGCGCGGCAGCTTGAACACCACCACATCGCCCCGGTTCGGCGTCGAGCCGAGCAGCCGGCCGCTATAGAGCGGCGGCGAGAAGGGGAAGGAGAAGCGGCTATAGCCGTAGCTGAATTTCGAGACGAAGAGATAGTCGCCGACCAGCAGCGTCTCCTTCATCGACCCCGACGGAATGTTGAAGGGTTGGAACAGGAAGGTGCGGATCAGGATGGCGATCAGGAACGCCTGGAGGATAACCTTGACGGTTTCGCCAAGGCCGCCTTCCTGCTTCTTCGGTTCGGTGGTCGAGGTCATGTCGCTTTCCGCTGCGCGGCGCGGCCTGTGCCGCCCGCCGGGCCGTGGGCTCTATAGCCGCTCGGGCGTGCCGCGGCAACGCGGCGCGGTCACGATCGCACGAGGTGCCGCGCCGTCAGGCGCCCGCCACCTTGGGCACGGCGCTGATAATGACGAAGGCCTGGGCGATCGGGCCGTCATCGGTGATGGTCAGGTCGATCCGGGCCTCGAAGCCCGGTGGCGTCATGGCGTCCAGCCGCGCGCGGGCACCGCCGGTCAGTTCCATGGTGGGGCGCCCCGAGGGCAGGTTCACCACCCCCATGTCGCGCCAGAACACGCCTTGGGCGAGACCGGTGCCGAGCGCCTTGGCGCAGGCTTCCTTGGCGGCGAAGCGCTTGGCGTAGCTCTCCACCCGGCGGGCGCGGCGCTCCGACTTCGCACGCTCCACGGGCGTGAAGACGCGCTCGATGAAGCGCTCGCCATGCCGCTCGAGAACCTCGGCGACGCGCCGCGCGTCGGTGATGTCGGAGCCGATGCCAAGGATCATGCCTGCCTCATCATGCTTGCCTCATCATGCCTGCCTTATGCCGCTGCTGGGTGCGCGACGGCGCGTCCGTGCGCCATGGCCTCGCGCATGCGCCGCACCGCGGCCTCAAGCCCGTCGAAAATCGCCTCGCCAATGAGGAAATGGCCGATATTGAGCTCGCGCACCTCGGTGACGCCGGCAATGGTCTCCGCCGTCCGGTAGTCGAGACCATGCCCGGCATGGATCTCCAGCCCGAAGCGGGTGCCCTGCCCGGCCGCCTCAACGAGCCGACCGAACTCGGTGGCGGCCTCGGTCGCCTTGCCCTCGGTGAGAAGGTCGCACCAGGCGCCGGTGTGCAGCTCGATCACTGCCGCGCCGATATCGGCCGCGCGGGCGATCTGATCCTCATCCGGCGCGACGAAGAGCGAGACGCGGATGCCGGCCTTGGCGAGGCGCTCGACCTTGCGGGCAAGGTCGATGCCGCCGCCGATCACGTCCAGCCCGCCCTCGGTGGTGCGCTCCTCGCGGCGCTCCGGCACCAGGCAGCAGGCATGCGGGCGCAACTCAAGGGCGAGCGCCACCATCTCCTCGGTCGCCGCCATCTCGAAATTGAGAGGCACCAGCAGCGTCTCGCGCAGCCGGCGCATATCGGCATCGCGGATGTGGCGGCGATCCTCGCGCAGATGCGCGGTGATGCCGTCCGCCCCGGCCGCGCAGGCAAGCTGCGCCGCCCGCACCGGATCGGGCAGCGCCCCGCCGCGCGCGTTCCGCACGGTCGCGACATGGTCGATATTCACGCCGAGGCGCAGCGGCGGCACGATGCGGGTCATCGGCTCAACCCTTCACGCCCTGAATGGCGCGGCTTCCCGGCTTCACCGGCGGCAGCGCCGCAAGTTCGGGCGGCAGCGCGTCGGCGGGATAGGCGGGGATGTCCAGCTTGCAGAGCGCCACCAGCTTCACGCCGAGATCGGCCTTGCCGTTGGAGCGGTCGATCAGGCAGGCGGCGCCGACGACGTTCTTGGTGTGGTCGGCGATGGAGGCGAGGCATTCGCGCGAGGACAGACCGGTAGTGACGATGTCCTCGACCATCAGCACCTTGGCATCCTCGGGGATGGCGAAGCCGCGGCGGAGCTGGAACTTGCCGTCCTCGCGCTCGACGAAAACCGCCTTGGCGCCGAGCTGGCGGGCGGTTTCATAGCCTGGAACGATGCCGCCGACGGCGGGGGAGACGACATAGTCGATCTTGCCGAAGGCCGCCTCGGCCTTCTCGGCGAGCGCGCGACACAGCCGCTCGGTGCGCACAGGATCCTGGAAGATGAACATCTTCTGCAGGAACACCGGGCTGCGCAGGCCGGACGACAGGATGAAGTGCCCGTGCAGCAGCGCGCCGGCATCGCGGAATTCGGCCAGAACCTCGTCTTGTGTCATCTCAGCTGCCCGGAAGTCGTTGAACGTCCGGTCGTGATAACCGATCCTCCCCCGGACGTCACCGGTTGCCGCCTGCGCCAACCGCTAGGCAGCCGCGCGTTCGGCGCCGAGTTCCTCGGTCCACACCTCGAACACCGCGAGGCCATGCGGGCCGAAGGTGGAGACGATCGGCACATCCGCCGCGTCCCGCCCGCGCGCCATGACGATGCGGCCGATGCGGGGAATGTTGTGGCGGGCGTCGAAGCTGTACCAGCGCCCGTCGAGATAGGCCTCGAACCACGCGCTGAAATCCATCGGCGCGGGATCGTGCGGCACGCCGATATCGCCGAGATAGCCGGTGCAGTAGCGGGCGGGGATATTCATCGCGCGGCAGAGCGTGATGGCGAGATGCGCGAAGTCGCGGCACACGCCGCGCCCGTCGCGCAGGCCGCCGCTGGCGGTGCGGGTGTTGTCGGCGAAGCCATAGCCGAAGCGGATATGGGTGTGGACGAAGTCGCAAATGGCCTGCACACGCGGCCAGCCTTCCGGGACGCCGGCGAAGCGGCTCCATGCTTCCGGCCCGAGCAAATCGCTCTCGCAGTAGCGGCTGGGCAGCAGGAAGCCCATCGCCTCCTCGGGAAGATCGGCGACCGGCACCTGACGGGCGGTCATCACCACCGGCTCATGCGCGCCGCTGTCCGCGATCACGCCGTGATGCTCGATGACCGTGCGGCCCGGCGGGAGCACCGCCCGGCGGCGCACATTGCCGAACAGATCGAGTGCGCGGGCATGCAGCACGTTCCGGCCGTCCTGCGTGCGCATCACGATGGGCGATTCGACCACGACATCGCCCCTGCGGTCAGGGTGGACATCGATGGCGAAGCTAGAAGGGGTCGGCACGTTGCATTCCAGCGCAAGCCGGTAACCGTAGCGGATCCGCATGGCGGCTCTCCGTCGCTAGTCGTGAGCGGAACTCAGGTCGTCTGAGCGGCGCGGATCGACAGCCGCGCCCGGGCGCAGGCGATGGCGGCGCGTCCGGCCAGCTGCTCGCAGCGCCCATGAAGCGCGGTCTCCCGGTCGCGCAAAGCGCGGCCCCAGAGTTCACGCGCGCCACCGGACAGGATGAGCAGCGCTCCGTTGATGCGTTCGGCCATGCCGCCTCTCCTCGCATTGTCGGCTTTCAGATGCCGGGACAACGCGAGACCCTAGAACGGGTTCCGGTCAGCCGTTCACCCGCTCCACGCTGGAGACGACGGCGCGCGCGCGCAGATCGGCGATGATGCCGTTGAGATGGCGCAGATCATAGACGCCAATATCGATGACGATGCGCGTGAAGTCCGCCGAGCGGGAGGACATGCGGACATTGTCGATATTGCCGTCGCGCTCGCCGATCACCTGCGCGATCTGCGCCAGCGAGCCCGGCTCGTTGGTGGCGACGACGACGATCTGCACCGGGAAGCGCTGCGGGTTGTCGCCTTCCACGTCCCAGCGCACGTCGAGCCAGCGTTCGGGCTCCTCCTCGAAATCCTGCAGCGCCGGCGACTGGATCGGGTAGATGGTGATCCCCTCGCCCGGCGAGAGGATGCCGACGATGCGGTCACCCGGCACCGCGCCGCCATTGGGCGCGAAGCGCACCGGCAGTTCGCGGTTGATGCCGCGGATCGGGATGACGGTCGCCGGATCGGGATCGCCCTCGCTGCCGGGGATCTTGAATTTGAGGCTCTGCCCCTTGTCGAGCTCGAACCAGCCCTCGCCCTGCGGCGCGGCGCGTTCCTCCGGCCGCGGGCCGGTCCATTCCGGGTGCAGCGACTTCACCACGTCGTCGGCGCGGATCTCGCTGCGCCCGACGGCGGCGAACACGTCCTCCAGCGATGTGCGGGCCAGCCGGCCGACGGCGCCGGCGAGCTTTTCCTCGGAGAACACCTTGCCGGCCCGTGCGAAGGCGCGCTCGACGATCTTCTTGCCCAGCCCGGCATATTGCGCGCGCACCGCCGCCCGTGTCGCCCGGCGGATGGCCGCCCGCGCCTTGCCGGTGACGACGATGGATTCCCACGCAGCCGGCGGCGTCTGCCCGGCGGCGGTGATGATCTCCACCTCGTCGCCATTGTGCAGCTCGGAGACCAGCGGCGAGACCCGGCCATTCACCTTGGCGCCCACGGCGCGGTCACCGACGCCGGTATGCACGGCATAGGCGAAGTCGATCGGCGTCGCCCGGCGCGGCAGGGTGATGAGGCGGCCCTTGGGCGTGAAGCAGAACACCTGGTCGTGGAACAGTTCGAGCTTGGTATGCTCGAGGAATTCCTCGGGGCTCGAGCCTTCCGCCAGCAGCTCGATGGTGCGGCGCAGCCAGGCATAGGCGCTGGAATCGCGCGTCATCGGATCGCCGACGCCGCTCGCATCCTTGTAGAGCGCATGCGCCGCGATGCCGTATTCAGCGATCTCGTGCATCTGCCGGGTGCGGATCTGCAGCTCGACGCGCTGGCGGCCGGGGCCGACGACGGTGGTGTGGATCGAGCGGTAGTCGTTCTGCTTCGGCGTCGAGATGTAGTCCTTGAAGCGGCCCGGCACGAGCGGCCACTTGGTGTGGACGATGCCGAGCGCGCCATAGCACTGCTCCAGCGTCTCGACGAGGATGCGGAAGCCGTAAATGTCGGAGAGTTGCTCGAAGGCGACCGCCTTGGTCTCCATCTTGCGCCAGATCGAATAGGGCCGCTTCTCGCGCCCCTTCACATTGGCCACGATGCCCTTCTGCGTCACCGCCTCGGTCAGCTCGCGCTCAATGGCGGCAACCAGCTCGCCATTGCTCTCCTTCAGCGCCTGCAGGCGGCTGCGGATCGACTCATAGGCTTCCGGCGAGAGCTGGCGGAAGGACAGATCCTCCAGTTCCTCGCGCATGTCGTGCATGCCCATGCGGCCGGCGAGCGGGGCGTAGATGTCGAGCGTTTCCTGCGCGACGCGGGAGCGCTTTTCCTCCGGCACCCATTTGAGGGTGCGCATGTTGTGCAGGCGGTCGGCGAGTTTCACCAGCAGGACGCGCACATCGTCGGCGATGGCGAGCAGGAGTTTGCGCAGATTCTCCGCCTGCTTCGCCTGCTTGGAGACGAGGTCCAGCTTCTTGATCTTGGTGAGGCCCTCGACCAGCGCGCCGATCTGCGCGCCAAAAATGCGGTCGATCTCGTCGCGGGTGGTGTCGGTATCCTCGATCGTGTCGTGGAGCAGCGCCGCGACGATGGTCGCGTCGTCCAGCTTCAGGTCGGTGAGGATCGCGGCGACTTCGAGCGGATGCGAGAAATAGGGATCGCCCGAGGCACGCTTCTGCGTCCCGTGAGCGCGCATCGCATAGACGTAGGCCCGATCAAGCAGTGCCTCGTCGGTATTGGGATTGTACCGGCGGACGCGCTCGACGAGCTCGTACTGCCGCATCATGACAGAGGTACTCGCGAGAATGAGGTGGGCGCGGGGCCCTGCGGACTAGATATCGTCGCGCAGCTTGCCCGAAGCAAGCCGCAGCGCGTGCCATGGCGGCTGAAACGTAAACGGCCCGGCACAGGGCCGGGCCGTCCGAAGGTGATAAGCGAGGGTCTCAGCCCTCGTCGTCGTCGCTCGGCTCGGGCGGCACGAGGCCCTGAAGACCGGCCAGCAGCTCTTCCTCGGTCATGCGGTCGAGCATGACGTCGGAATCGTCGCCGCCCATATGCGCGCTCGACGCGATCATCGGCACGGTCTCGGGCTCCGGCTCGTCCACCTCGGTGAACTTCTGGAGCGAGTGGATGAGATCTTCCTTGAGATCCTCCGGCGAAATCGTCTCGTCGGCGATTTCACGCAGCGCCACGACGGGGTTCTTGTCGTTGTCGCGATCAATGGTGATCGGCGAGCCGGACGCGATCATGCGGGCGCGGTGGCCGGCAAGCAGAACGAGTTCGAAGCGATTGTCGACCTTGTCGATGCAATCCTCGACGGTGACGCGAGCCATGCCTCGGCACTCCTGTCGGTGTGTAGGTTAAGTCGGGTGCCTTAAACCAATGCGGCCCCGGCGGCAAGAGCGGGACGGAGAGGACGGGTGGTTTGCGGCGCGGCCAGAACCCGGCCGGGGAGAAAAACACCGGCGGCGACGCTGACCGTCCCGACCTCGCCACAAATCGGATATGTGTAGGCAGCGGGTCGAAACAACCCGCCGCTTCGATCTGATCCGTCACACCCATTTCAAATGACCGGGCATTGCCTCCACATGGTTCAAGCTATGGAAAAGATCGCTCTTTTCATTGACGGCGCCAATCTTTACTCCGCCACCAAGTCTCTCGGTTTCGATATTGACTACAAGCGGTTGCTGAAGGAATTCCAGTCGCGCGGCTATGTGCTGCGGGCCTTCTATTACACCACGCTGGTCGAGGACACCGAGTACTCGTCGATCCGGCCGCTGCTCGACTGGCTGGACTATAATGGCTACTCCGTCGTCACCAAGCCGGCGCGCGAATTCACCGACAGCCAGGGCCGCCGGCGCATCCGCGGCAATATGGACATCGAGCTCGCCGTCGCCGCGATGGAGCTGGCGTCGCATGTCGATCACATCGTGCTGTTCTCCGGCGACGGCGACTTCCGCTCGCTGGTGGAAGCCATCCAGCGCAAGGGCGTGCGCGTCTCCGTGGTCTCGACCATGCACACCCAGCCCTCGATGATCGCCGACGAACTGCGCCGCCAGGCCGATGTGTTCATCGACCTCGTCGACCTTCAGGCGCGCGTCGGTCGCGATCCGGCCGAGCGTTCCGGCCGCATGCAGGAGCCGCCGCGCTTCCTTGAGCGGCGCGCGACGCCGCCCGGCCCGGATGACGACGCCGGCGACAACTGACGCCGCCGCCCATGACTTTGCCTCAACCGTCTCCTGCCGAGCCGTCGCGCGACTGCCCGCTCTGCCCACGCCTCGTCGCCTTTCGCGATCACTGGCGGGCGGCGGAGCCGTCCTGGCACAACGCGCCCGTGCCGTCCTTCGGGCCGGAGGATGGGCGGCTGCTGATCGTCGGCCTCGCGCCAGGCCTGCGCGGGGCGAACCGCACCGGGCGGCCCTTCACCGGCGATTATGCCGGCGAGCTGCTTTATTCGACGCTCATCAAGTACGGCTTCGCCACCGGCGTGTTCGAGGCGCGGCCCGATGATTCGCTGCGCCTCGCCGATGCGCGGCTGACCAATGCGGTGCGCTGCGTGCCACCCGAGAACAAGCCGACCACCGAGGAGATGCGCACCTGCCGCCCCTTCCTCGCCGCCACGCTCGCCCAGCTTCCCCGGCTCGGCGCCATCGTCGCGCTCGGCAAGATCGCTCATGACCAGGTGCTGGCCGCGCATGGGCACCGGCTGTCGCATTTCAAATTCGCCCATGGCGCGGTGCATCGGCTGGGCGACGTGCTGCTGTTCGACAGCTATCACTGCTCCCGCTACAACACGAATACCGGCGTGCTCACCACGCCGATGTTCCACGCCGTGTTTGCCCGCGTGCGGGCGCATGTCGACACGCTCGGCTGAGCCTCACGGCGCGACGGGCGCCCACAGCACCTCCTCGATGCGCCGCGCCCCGCTCGCCAGCATGGCCAGCCGGTCGAAGCCGAGCGCGATGCCGGCGGCTTCCGGCATATGGGCCAGCGCCGCCAGGAACTCCTCGTCGATCGGGTAGCGCTCGCCATAAAGCCGCTGCTTCTCGTCCATCCAGCCCTCGAAGCGGCGGCGCTGCTCGGCGGCGTCGGTCAGTTCGCCAAAGGCGTTGGCGAGTTCGACCGCACAGACATAAAGCTCGAAGCGCTCGGCGACGCGGGGATCGCCGGGTTTGGGGCGGGCAAGCGCCGCCTCCGAGATCGGGTACTCGCACAGAATCGTCGGTCGGCCGACACCCAGCACCGGCTCGACCTTCTCCACCATGATGCGGGTGAACACATCCGCCCAGCCATCATCCTGCGCCACGCGGATGCCGGCCGCGCGGGCCGCGTGCCAGAGGCCGTCGCGGTCGGTGTCGGTGGCGCTCACCGTCGCCATCAGGTCGATCCCGGCATGGCGGGTGAAGGCCTCCGCCACGGTGACCCGCTCCGGCGCCACGGTGAGGTCGCAGCTCACCCCGCCGAACCGCACCATGGGCGCGCCCGCCACCTCGGCGGTCAGCGCCAGCAGCGCGGCGCAATCGGCCATCAGCGCCTCATAGCTCTCCCCGGCCCGGTACCATTCCAGCATGGTGAATTCCGGGTGATGCAGCGCGGTGCGCTCGCCATTGCGAAACACGCGGGCGAAGGTGAACAGCCGGGGCTCGCCCGCCGCCAACAGCTTCTTGGCGGTGAATTCGGGCGAGGTGTGCAGGTAGCGCGGCGCGCGCGTGCCATCGGGTCGCTCCAGCTCGGTGGCAAAAGCCTTGAGATGGATCTCGTTGCCCGGCGAGACCTGCAAGATCGGCGTCTCGACCTCGACGAAATCCCGCGCCGCGAAGAAGCCCCGCAGCGCCGCCTGCAGCCGCTGGCGCGCCAGCAGGAAGGGTCGCCGGTCGGCATACACATCCGGGGACCACCAGAGCGAGGCGTCGACCGAAGGAAGGGCAGGCATGGAATCGCTCCGCAGAGGTTGCGCCGGCGGGGTTGGCGGATGACGGGCGCGCTTGTATAGGAGGCGCCAAATGGAATCCCCCGGTGCCTCCGCGCGATGCGGCGCACCCAACAGCCAGAGAACCTCCATGGTCAAGGTCATCGCCAGCACGCTGCGCAAGGGCGCCGTTCTCGACATCGACGGCAAGCTCTATGTCGTGCTGACCGCCGAGAACATTCATCCCGGCAAGGGCACGCCGGTGACGCAGATCGACATGCGCCGCATCTCCGATGGCGTGAAGATCTCCGAGCGCTACCGCACCACCGAGCAGGTCGAGCGCGCCCATGTCGAGGATCGCCCCTACACCTTCCTGTATTCGGACGGTGAGGGCTACCACTTCATGAACCCCGAGAATTACGATCAGGTCGCGGTCTCCAAGGACGTGATCGGCGATCAGGCCGCCTATCTGCAGGAGAGCATGCAGGTCATGCTGTCGGTGCATGAAGGCAACGCCATCGCCATCGAGCTGCCCCAGCGCGTGGTGCTTGAGGTGACCGAGACCGAGCCGGCCATGAAGGGCCAGACCGCCTCCTCCTCCTACAAGCCCGCCATCCTGTCGAACGGCGTGCGCTCGGCCGTCCCCCCGCATATCGGCGTCGGCACCCGCATCGTCGTGATGACGGCGGACGGCTCTTATGTCGAGCGCGCCAAGGACTGACCGGTCCTGACAGGGCGAATCAAAAAGCCCGGCCAAGTGCCGGGCTTTTCTTTGTTTTCGACTCTGGCGGGCGAACCTCAGCCCCGGCTGCGCATCAGCCGCTGCTTGTCGCGCGCCCAGTCCTTTTCCTTCAGCGCCTCGCGCTTGTCATGCGCCTTGCGCCCGCGTGCCACGGCGATCTCGATCTTGGCGCGGCCCTGCTCGTTGAAATAGATCTTCAGCGGCACCACGGTCATGCCCTCGCGCTCGACCGCCTGCCAGAGGCGGGCGATCTGGCGCTTCTGCAGCAGCAGTTTGCGGGGCCGGCGCGGCTCGTGATTGAAGCGGTTGGCCTGCAGATATTCCGGGATGAAGGAATTGTAGAGGATGGCCTCGCCCGTCTTGGCCGAGACATAGCTCTCGGCCACGGTCGCCTTGCCTTCGCGCAGGCTCTTCACCTCGGTGCCGCTGAGCGCGATACCGGCCTCGAACACCTCGCCGATCTCGTAATCGAAGCGGGCGCGGCGGTTGTCCGCGACCACTTTGCGCGGCAGCTCTTTCTTTTTCTCGGCCATCACTCTCGCTCCGACACCGGAGCGTATGCCCCGTGTCCCGTCAGTTGATCAGCCCGGCGTGCCGCATGGCCGAACGGACGATCTCCTTGGTGCCCTCGCTCACCGGCACCATCGGCAGGCGTGCCTCGTCGGCGATCTTCCCGAGGACGCTCAGCGCATATTTGGTGGGGCTCGGGTTGGTTTCAACGAACAGCGCCTGAAACAGCGGGAACAGGCGGTCCTGCAACTCCAGCGCCTTGGCGTAATCGCCGGCGAGGCACGCGTTCAGCAGCTCCGAGCAGAGCTTGGGCGCCACATTCGAGGCGACCGAGATGCAGCCATGGCCACCATGCGCCATGAAGGAGAGCGCGGTCGCGTCCTCGCCCGAGAGCTGGTTGAACCCTGTCCCCATCGCCTGGCGCTGCTGGCTCACCCGCACGAGATTGGCGGTCGCATCCTTCACGCCGACAATGTTCTTCAGCTCGAACAGCCGGGCCATGGTCTCGACCGACATGTCGATCACCGAGCGGCCGGGGATGTTGTAGATGTAGATCGGAATGCCGATGGCGTCGTTGATCGCCTTGTAGTGCTGGTACAGGCCTTCCTGGCCGGGCTTGTTATAATAGGGCGTCACCACAAGCACGGCGTCCGCCCCCGCCTTCTCGGCGTGGCGCGCGAGGTCGATGGCCTCGATCGTGTTGTTGGAGCCCGCCCCCGCCATCACCGGCACGCGGCCGGCGGACTGCGCGACGGTCCATTCGACGACCTTCTTGTGCTCGTCATGCGACACGGTCGGGCTCTCGCCGGTCGTGCCGACGGGCACGAGGCCGTGAATGCCTTCTTCGATCTGCCAGTCGACGAGGCCGCGGAACGCTTTCTCATCCAGCGCACCATCGCGGAACGGCGTCACCAACGCCGTGAAGGATCCACGAAAGGGCAGCGAATGGGCCATGGCGCGCTCCTGAATTCTTCTCATATTGTCGCAGGCCAACCCACATGGCGCTGCAAAGGGGGCATGGAATATCGCGTCGGCGTGGCGGAAGGAAGGGCCTTGTTGCGGCAATACTTGGCAAAGATCGGGCGCGGCGCCACGCTGCCCCCGTTTCGCCGGGTTGCGTGCCTACAACCGCCGAGAGCGCGGGGCACGCCCTCATGCGGGCGGTTGTGGTTAGCAATTCGTCAATAAGATCGCGCGACAAAGGAAGCGAGGCGGCCCGGGCCGGGCCAGCCACGCGGTGCGGGCCATGCCCCGCTTGTCGGGAGTTCGTCGGCCATGAGCGATACGAAGCGGCAGGAATCGAACAGCACGCGCAAGCCGGGCCTCCGGCGAGCGACGGGCCGTCGCGCGCTGATCCTCCCCGTTATCGCGGCCATGCTGCTGGCCTCCGCCATGCCCGCCACCCTCGCCAACGCCGCCAGTTCCACGCCGACGCCGCCCGCCCCGCCGGCCAAGCCGGGCGCGAAGACCAGCGGCAAGCCCGCCGCGAAACCCGCCCCGAAGGCAGCGGCGAAACCCGCCGCCAAACCTGCGGCCAAGAGCGCGGCCAAGCCTGCTACGAAATCCACGGCGAAGACGGCGGCCAAGCCCGCGACGAAACCCGCTGCGAAGCCCGTGGCCGCCGCCGCCGCGATTCCCGCCCTTGCGACCCCGGCGGTCGCCACGCCCGTACTTTCCGGTGCGCCGGCAGACCTCCAGCGCGCCATTGCCCTGATCGAGCAGGGGCAGAGCGCGCCCGCGCTCGCCATGGCCGATTCGATGCGCGATCCGGGCGCGCAGGCGCTGGTGCGCTGGCTCGCCTTGCGCGTCACCGCCCGCGATGTCGGCTTTGACCGCGCTGTCTCGATCCTGCGCGCCCACCCGACGCTGCCGACCCCCATCGTGCTGCGCCGGCGGCTCGAATATCTGCTCTATGTCGAGAACAAGGATGCGCAGACCATCCTCGCCTTCTTCGGCGAGCAGCGCCCCTATTCCGGCGAGGGCAAGATCGCGCTCGCCCGTGCCCTGTTCGCCGCCGGCGACCAGAAGGCGGGCGCCGCCTGGCTGCGTGATGCCTGGCGCGAGGACATGCTGTCCTCCGACGTCGAATCGACGGTGATGGCCGAGTTCGGCGGCGTGCTGACGCGCGCCGACCACAAATACCGCGCCGACAAGATGCTCTATGCCGAGGATGCCGAGCGCGGCCTGCGCGCCGCCCAGCGCGCCGGCGACGATGTCGTCGCCCTCGCCAAGGCCCGCATCGCGCTGTTCTCCAAGAATGGCGACCCGCAGAAGCTGCTCGGCGCCGTGCCGGGCTCGCTGCGTTCGGACCCGGCCTATCTCTACACCCTCGCCAAGATCCAGCGGCGCGGCGGCGACGACCAGGCGGCGGCCCGTACCCTGTCGGCGGTGTCGAAGGATCCGGCCGTGCTGGTCGATCCCGATGAGTGGTGGACGGAGCGCCGTCTGGTGGCGCGCGAACTACTCGACCAGGGCGACCCCCGCACGGCCTACAAGGTGGCCAGCGGCGCGGGTCTTCCGGAAGACGACCACAAGCGCGCGGAAGCTCAATTCACCGCCGGCTGGATCGCGCTGCGCTTCCTCAAGGATCCGAAGACCGCCCTGACCCATTTCAGCCGCGTGGCGGAAAATCAGGTTCACCCCGCGACCATCGCGCGCGGCTTCTACTGGCAGGGCCGCGCCTGGGAGGCGCTGGGCTCGACCGCCAGCGCCCGCCAGCATTACGAGGCCGCGGCCGAATACGGCACCGCCTATTACGGCCAGCTAGCCAGCGCCAAGCTCGGTCGCCCCACTGTGAAGGTCCATGCCGCGCCGGCGGCGAACGCCGCCCAGCGCGCCGCCTTCGCCCGCGACGAAGGGGTGATGATCTACAAGCTCCTGCAGAAGACCGACCGGTCGAGCCTGCAGCTCGCCCTCGCCTATGACCTCGCCGAGCGCCTGCCGGATGCCGCCCAGCTCGGGCTGCTGGCGGAAGTGGCGCGCGCCGATGGCGACGCCCGGACCATGACCACGGTCGGCAAGATCGCGCTCAATCGCGGCTTCAAGCTGGAAGCCGAGGCGTACCCGACCATCGGCATCCCCAGCTACAAGCCGATCACCACGGATGTGGACCGCGCGCTGGTTTACGCCATCGCCCGGCAGGAGAGCATGTTCAACCCCTCGGCCGTGTCGAGCGCCGGGGCGACCGGGCTCATGCAGGTCATGCCGGCGACGGGGCGCACCATCGCCAACCGCACCGGCGTCGCCTTCGCGCCGGCGCAGCTGCGGGTGCCCTCGGTCAACGTCCAGTTCGGTGCCGCTGAGCTGCGCGCGCTGCTCGACAATTATCAGGACAATTATGTCCTCACCTTCGCCGGCTACAATGCCGGGCGGGGCAATGTCTCCAAATGGATCGCCGCCTATGGCGACCCGCGCGACCCCTCGGTCGATCCCATCGACTGGGTGGAGCGCATCCCGTTCTCCGAGACGCGCAACTATGTGCAGCGGGTGATGGAGAACGCGCAGATCTACAAGGCCCGCTTCGGCTCGCGCGACACGCTGCAGATCGAGGCGGACCTGCGCGGCTCGCGGCTCTGATCTTTGGCCTCAGATCCCGGCCTTGCGGCGCGCGAGGGTGCGCCGCAGCCAGCAGCCGGCGATGCAGCCCAGCCCATAGGTGACCAGCAGCAGCCCCGTCACCTCGATCGCGAACTCGCTCATCACGTTACCTCGTTCTCGGAGGTGGCAACGGGCGCGGTTCTGCGCGGGTGGCAGCCGGAGAGCCAGCCGGTCGCCGCGCCGATGGCGAAGGCGCCGGCGACATAGGGCCAGAGCTCAAGCGTCAGATACCACATGACTTACCTCACGATGAGCTGGAGCCCGGCCGGCAGCGCGGGGGCGGGCTGGCCTTGCGCCATGGCGGCCGCGCCATCGGTGACGATCCGGTCCGCCGCGATGCCGGCATGGGCGAGATAGTCCGACACCGCCCGCGCCCGCGCGCCAGCGAGGGTGGGCGTCGCGCCCGGCACTTCCACGCGGATGGTCACCAGCGCGTCGGGACAGCCGCGCGCGGCGGCGGCGACATGATCGAGCAGCCCACGGCTTGACGGCGCGATGGCGTCACCTGCCGGCGAGAAGCCGATGCTGCCGCGTGTCAGCAGATCGTCGATCGCCTTCTGGCACTGGGTGTTGTCGCCCGCCATGATCTGCGCGGCGATGTCGAGCCCGAGATCGAGCGTGAAACTCTTCGGCAGCGCCTGGGTGAGATTGGCGCGGATCTGCTCGATGGCGGCCGGGTACAGCACCGTCCCGGTGAAGCGCAGCTTTGAATCGTCGAAGCGCGCCTCGCCGGCGCTGGTGCGGGCAAGCTCCTGCAACGCCGCGGTGACCGCCGCCGAGAACGACGCCGGCGCACCCTGGGCGAGCGCCGAGACGTCGTTGACCGGCGCGCCGAGCAGCAGCGCCTTGGCGTCCGCCAGCAGCGCGGCATGAGCCGGCGCGTCGGGGTAGAAGCCGGAGAGGGTCAGCCCCTGCCCGTCCTTGCGCAGGCTGAACACATAGGGCGAGACCACCGGCGGGCGCACATCGCGCATCAGCGTGAAGCCGCCCGGCAGCGGCCCGGCCAGCGCGGCGTCAACGGTGGCGAAGGCCGCCGAATCGACCGCCTCGCCGCTGATCGCCAGTGTGGCGTCCTTGCCGCGCACCGCGCCCGCGCGCAGCTTGGCGAGCTGGCTGACGCCGAACACCGTGGCGTTCACCCACGCCTCTGCCGCCGGCCCGCCGGCCGCGATGCGGATCTCGTCGCTGAGCGGCACGCCGGGGAAGCCCGCCCGCACCGCGTCGAGCAGCAGGCGCTTGGCGTCCTCGGAAGGCGCATAGCCGGTGAGGCGGATGCCGCTGCCGGTGCGCTGCACGCCCCACACGAAGGGCGCGACGGTCGGCGGTTCGACCGCGAAGCGGGTGAGCGTATAGCCCTCCGGCACGGCGCGCCGGGCCCCGGCCAGCGCGTCATAGGCGGCGAAGTCGGGCGCGACGCCCTCGATGATGATGGTGGTGCCGGACAGCGTGACCTTGCCCCCCGGCAGCCGCCCGAGCTGGGACAGCGCGAAGGACACGGCCTTCAGCCAGCCCTCGGTCGGCGGGGCGCCATCGGCGAGGCGCAGGCGGTCGGAGATGGCCGCGCCGGGCACGGCGGCCCGCACCATGTCGAGCAGCGCCCGGCGGGCATCGCCGAGCGGGATATAGCCGTCCAGCACCACACCATCGGGCTCGCGCGCGGCCGACCACATGAAGGGCGAGACGGCCGGCGGCAGCACGGCGAAGCGCGCCAGCTTGAAGTCCACCGGCAATTCGCTGCGCACGGTGACTTCCAGCTCGTCATAGGTCGTGAAATCCGGCGCCCGGCCCTCGATGGAGAAGGCGTCGTCCGAAAGGGTGAAGCGCCCGCGCTGCATCTTGGCGAGCTGGTCGAGGCCAAAACTCACCACGCCGATGAAATCGCCGGCCGGCACGCCGCGCGCACGCACCAGTTCCTTCGCCCCGCTCAGCGCGACGCCCGGAGTCATCTTCTCGGCCGCCTCGATGATGCGCTTGCGCGCATAGGGCGAGGGCACATAGCCCTCCAGCTTCAGCTTATTGCCGTCGCGAATGGCGGCGAAGGTGAAGGGCCGGCGTTCGGGCAGCAGGGTCGTGCGGTCCTCGACAAGGCGCACGCCGAACAGCTGGCCGAGCTCGGCCCGGACCTTGACCCGCGCATCCTCGGACAGCGCCTCGCCTTCCAGCACCGCGTCGCGGCCCTTGAAGCTCGCATGGGCCCAGGATTCGCCGATGGCCACCAGCAGCCGGTCGGCACGGTCGGTCAATTCCGTCTCGATCGGCGCCCGCCCGAAATGCAGGGCGGCCGCGAGCAGCAGCACAAGGGCCGGCAGCCCCTTCCACCAGCTCCGCCATCGACACATCACGCACGTCCCCCATGAAGGCGCCGGCCCGGTTCCCGCCGCCCGCGGGAGCCATGACAAGCGACAGGCGCCTCAGACAGTCTCGATAGCCGGGTCGTCAGACCCACTCCCCGCCCCGCATCACCGGCTCGGCCGCGCCGGCGGCGGTGATGCCGTCGACGTCGACCTCCCCCGAACCGATCATCCAGTCGATATGGATGAGGCTGGAATTGGCGCCCCGCGCCGCCAGCTCCTCCGGCGTCAGCGACGCACCGTTGATGAAGCATTTGGAATAGGACTGGCCGAGCGCGATGTGGCTGGCGGCGTTCTCGTCGTAGAGCGTGTTGTAGAACAGAAGCCCGCTCTTCGAGATCGGCGAGGAGTGCGGCACAAGCGCCACCTCGCCAAGGCGACGCGCCCCCTCGTCGGTTTCCAGCACCTTGTTGAGCACATTCTCGCCGGTGCGCGCCCTGGCCTCGACGATCCGCCCGCCCTCGAAGCGCACCACGATGTCCTGGATCAGCGTGCCCTGATAGGAGAGCGGCTTGGTGCTGGCGACATAGCCGTCCACCCGGTCCTTGTGAGGCGTGGTGAACACCTCCTCAGTCGGGATATTGGCGTTGCAGATGATGCCGTTCTTGGCGGTGGAGGCGCCGCCGGCCCATTCATGCTCGTCGGCGAGGCCGACGGTGAGGTCGGTGCCCGGCCCGCGGAAGCGCAGCGCCGCGTAGCGCCGGGCGTTGAGCCGCGTGGTGCGGGCGTTGAGTTCTGCATTATGCGCGTCCCAGGCGGCGACCGGGTCCGGCGTGTCGACGCGCGAGGCGGCGAAGATGGCGTGCCAGAGCTTGGCGACCGCGATGTCCTCGGGATCATCGGGGAACATCGCCTTGGCCCAGGCGGGCGAGGCGTAGGACACGATGGTCCAGTTGATGTCGAAGCCGGCGATCAGCGACAGCGCCGGCATATAGGCCTTGGAGCGCGCCCGGTTGGCGCGGGCGACCTTGTCGGGATCTTCATTGGCCAGCAGCGCCGGGTTGTCGCCGGAAATGGCGAGCCGGGCGGCGCCGTTCTTGAAGGCGTTGGCCATACCCTCATAGAGCCAACCGCTGGCTTGGTCGAAGCTCGGATCCGGCGCGTTGCGGAAGCGCATCAGCGCGGCTTCATCGTCATGGAACAGGGTGGTGACGAGGCTCGCCCCGGCCTTGTAGGCATGTTCGGTAATGCGGCGCACGAGCGGCAGCGCGTCGATGGCGGCGGTCATCACCAGTTCCTGGCCCGGACGCAGCCCGAGGCCCACGCGCACCGCCACTTCGCCGAGCCGGTCGAGCCGCTCGTCATGCGAGAGGGCTTCCGGGGGGACGCCAGCGTGCTTGGTCATGGGCTTCTCCGATACTCGTCCTGGTGAGGCTCGTCGTCATTTCGAGTCGCGCGCCATTCAAGAGAGCCCATGCCCTCCCCGTCAAGGCAGCCGAACCCGAACGCGGCGGGCCAGGGCCGCCGCGCGGTGAGTAAGCCACGCCGCTCCGGGCTATTTCGTGACCGGACGCGCCGTCGGCTTCACGATCACCTGTCCCTTGGGAGCGAACCACGGATCGGCATAGGCGCCATAGCTCGGCCCGAGAGAGGGAAACCACGGCCGTCCCTGCGGCAGCACGTCCGTGCGCGTGTAGAGATCGCCCTCGAACGGGCCGGTAAATTCCATATTGGGGTTCTGCATATGCGGCAGATATGCCTTCAGCGCCTGGGCCGAGCCGCCCAGACCCGCGGTCATCGCAACCGCCGACACCATCCCAAGCCCAATTTCAACCCACCTGCGCATGCTGGTCTCCCTCGCCTGCGTGAACCGGCGCCATGATGGCGGCCGGCCGACAAGGCCCAAGCGGGAGCTCGTCGGATGGTTCCATGATAGCAGGCTCCGGGGCACCGGACGAGACGCTGACGCAGCGGCGGCGCGGCTTTGCGGGCGATCACCAGCCGACGAGCCAGTCCACCACCATGCCGGCGCTGAGGGCCACAACGAGGCTGACGCCGATCGCCACCAGCACCGCCGCGCGGGTCTGCCGCTGGAGCTGGCGGTTCTTGCTGGTGAAGCTCAGCGCCTCGACGGCCTCAATGATGGCCTCGGCCGGGCTCGCCCAGACCTGCTGCCCGTCCGGCACGATCATCAGGTTTTCCGGCTTGCCGAAATCCTCGACCAGATGGCCCAGCGCGTCGCGACCCCGCTCATCGGCCGGCACGCGCTCGGTCAACGTGCGGCACTCCTGCGACCACAGGAAGAACGGCTTGCCGAGCGCCTCGCCATAGCCGATCTCGAAGGCCGTGCCGGGGTCCATGTGGACGCCGCGAAACGGCGAGATGTCGGCGATGATGGCATCCGCCTCATGGATCATGGCGATGCAGCGCCGGCGAATGTCGGTCGTCGTGCCGTCGAGCGGGTAGAGCCCCTCCACGCCCAGGCTGGCGCATAGCGCCTTCAGCTCGGCGCCACGCTCGGCGGCGTCCGGCCTGAACACGTCCGGTCCCGCGAGGTACAGGCGAAGCGACATGGTCGAACTCCCTTCAGGCGGATCGCGCCCGCGACGGCGCGATGTAGCCGAGCCCAGCACCTACGCGCAAACCCCGCGCCCGGACCGGCCGCACCGCCTTCAAGGCCCCAGCAGCGAGAAGAGATCGCGGACGGGCTCGACCTCGGGCGGGGGATCCTCCTTCGCCCCGCGCGCCACCACGACCAGCGCGTCATCCACCAGCGACTTCTGCAGCGCCCGCGCCTCGCTCCACGGCGCGCGCAGCCAGACATCGCGCTCCTCCGCCGTGGTCAGGATCACCGGCATCGCCTTGGGATGCACCGGCGCCACCACGGCATTCGGCTCGGTGGTGAGGAAGCCGAACAGGTCCGTGGTGACCGGACCTTCCTTGACCTTGCGCACCCCCGTCCAGCGGGTCCAAAGGCCCGCGAAGAAGGCGAGCGGGCGGTCCTCGCCCAGCGCGAACCAGACCGGCTCATGAGTGGCGAGGGCATTTTCCGAAAAGCTCGTGAACGGCACGAGGCAGCGATGCTGCGGCGCGAGCCAGGGCCGCCAATGCGGCGAATCGACCTTGCGTATGTTGGTGACGCCGGGATCGCGCCCCCGCCCCTCCAGCAGGAAGGCGGGCGAGGGCATCCCCCAGCGGGCAAGGACGAGCTCCGCCCCCTGCCCCGCCCCATCCGCCGCCCGTGGCCGCACGATGGGGGCGGGATAATCCGGGAAGATGCCCGGCTGCGGCGGCAGGTTGCCGGCGCCGTTATGGAGCTCGCCCGTGAGGCCGCGCACCAGATCGGCGATCGCCTGAACATTGCTTCGGTGGCTGTAGAGATTGCACATGGCCGAAAGCTAGCCCGTGCGGCACCGCCGGCCAAGAAGGGTCGGGGCCGGTCTCAGGCGAAGCAGCCGGCCTGTCCTTCCGGCCAGAGCGGATCGGGACCCCCGTCGGTGTGCCGCGTCTTATCGGCCTGACTGTTCACCTCATTGCCCTGACTGGTCACCTCACTGCACTGACTGGCCGGCCGGACCGGACCCAGAACCACCCGGTCCCGCCCGCCCTGTTTGGCGGCATAAAGCGCCGCGTCCGCGCAGACGAGCAGCTGGCTGACCGTCTCCGGCCGCGCTGGCGTCAGTATTTTAATACCGACACTCAGGGTGCAGCCATCCCGCCCCTCGAAGAAGCGGCCCGTCGCCGCCGCGAAATCCGCGCGGATGCGCTCGGCTACATGGAGGGCGCCGGTGGAATCGGTTTCGGGCAGAAGGACTGCGAATTCCTCGCCCCCGGTGCGGGCCGCGAAGTCGCCGGGGCGGCGAAGCTGTCCCGCTATCGCCTTGGACAATAAGCGTAAAACCTCGTCGCCGGTGGCGTGCCCATAGCTGTCATTGATCCGCTTGAAGCGGTCGGCATCGAGCGCCAGAAGGCTCAGCGGCTGCCTCGCCCGGCAGGCCCGGTCACGCTCGCGTTGCATGACCTCGTCGAACCGCCGACGGTTGGGCAGGCCGGTCAGGCCATCGGTCGTGGCGAGGGCCGCCATGTCGATCTCGGCCTGGTGCCGGCGCCGCAATTCGGTGCGCAGCTTGGTCGCGAGCAGGATGGCGGCCACGCACATGAGCAGGACGACAGCGCTCAGAATGAACAGCCTTTCCAACCACTTGGCATAGATCTGGGTGGTGGACTGCGACGCCACGAGCAGCAGGTTGGTGTTGGCGATCCAGCCGAAGGTCAATATGCGCGTGGCATCCTCCACCTGCGTCTGGTCCACCGGCCCACCCGGCAAGCCGCCGCGCGCATGCATGACGCCCCCGCGCTCCGCCGCCGCGAGCGCCTGCTGAAGCGCATCGCCGGCGGCATCGCGCTTGTTTCGGCTCTGGCCGTTGAACAGGGCGAGCGGGCGTCCCGCTACCATGGCACCATCAGCGCTCAACAGAGCGAGGCTGACCGCCTCCGGACCGCGGCCTTGCAGATCGTCGATAACCCGCTCCAACAACGCCACCGGCACAGCCACCACCGCCGCGCCGCGAAAGCCGCCGTCGGCGTCGACCAGCCGCCGCCCCATCAGAATGGCCTTGTTGGCCCCCGCAAGCCACGGCACGGGCTCACTGATGGATGGTGCATCACTACCGTCGCGGATGTGTTGCACGAAGCTCCGGAGATACGGCGCCCCGTCGAGGGGAACCGCGTCCATCGGATCAGCCCGCACCTGCCCGTCGGGACCGGTGAGGAACAGGTTGACGGGCGAAGGAAGCCGTTCGGCGACGCTAAACAGCGCGGACTGCCGGTCGTCACCCAGCGCGCCACCCGTCGGACTGGTCAGCGACACCGCGAGATCAAGCGCGAACAGCCACAGATCCACCTCCCGCGAGATGTGGTTCTCGGCGAGATGCAGCATGTCGCTCGATGAGCGCAGCGCCTTCCGGGTCACCTCGTCATAGGTGATCCACAGCGTCAGGCTGGTCGCGGCGATCAGCAGCAGCGAGACCAGGAGGCTCAACGGGAGCAGCAGGGTTTCCAGGCGCGAGGAGATAGAGGGCAGCTTCATGGCGCCAGCCGATTCGGGGGTATCGTTTTACTTAAGCGGCCCTGGCGCGTGCGGCGTTGAGGCAGAACAAATCCTTGCCGGGAAAGGCGGCTGTGGCGAGCGGTAATTTGCTCGGGTTGAATCCCCTTGGTCCGCGCTGTCTCCTGCGCCGAGTCAGTGGAGGCGCGCATGGGCGGAGAAGGATCGTTTGTCTTCAAGGCAACGCTGGCCGCACTCACGCTGCTAATGCTGGCCTATGTGTTCCGTGTCTTCGATTAAGCCATCGGCACGCGACGAACGGCGCGCCGGATGGCGACCGCGGCTGGGCTCGAACCAGCGACCTGCCGCTTAGAAGGCGGCTGCTCTATCCAGCTGAGCTACGCGGCCGGGGAGGCGATCCGGGAGTTGCCGATCAGTGCGTCCACTGGCCGAGGCGGCGGAAGCTGAAATTGTCCGAATAGGCGATGCGGCGGCGCGTCGGCTCCTTGGGCTCCTGCACCTGATAGGCGATGCCATGCTTCTCGGCATAGGCGACCGCCTCTTCCTTGCTCTCGAAGCGCAAACGAAGCTGGCTCTTCATGTCGGCGGAGCTGGTGTAACCCATCAGCGGCTCGACCTGACGGGCGACCTCCGGCTCATAGTCCAGCACCCAGAGCTTGGTCTTCGCCGTGCCCGACTGCATCGCGTTGCGGGCCGGCTTGTAGATGCGTGCAACCATTCAACTCGCTCCCATAGCGTCGTGCCGGCGAATTTCGCATATCCGGATGGTCGGGGCAGCAGGATTCGAACCTGCGACCTGAAGTACCCAAAACTTCCGCGCTACCGGGCTGCGCTATACCCCGACAAGCGCCAGCGTCGCCGCCAGCACATGAACAGCGGCATCGCATCCACGCGCGGCGCCGTCAAGCCGATCCTGCCCTATCGGGCCGTCCGTCACGGCGCAGCGAACATCCGGTGGCTGACCCGGTCGCCAACCGCGATCCCGCGGGCCCGCACCGTGCCGGCCGGAAGCTCCAGCACCGCCCGCACCGCGACGCCCGAGGAGATCGTCGCGGTCGAGAGCGGGGTGGTGTCCGTGGTGATGGAGGCAATCCGCCCATCCGAGCGGATGAACAGCATGTCGAGCGGGATATAGGTGTTCTTCATCCACATATAGACGGGCTGATCGACCTCGAAATCGAACAGCATCCCGGCATCCGGCTTCAGCTCGGTGCGGTACATCAGCCCCTTCGCCCGCTCCGCCGGCGTGGTCGCGATCTCGACCGTAAAGCTGATAGTGCCCTTGGCCGTGGCGATGGTGAGCGGCTCGAAACTCGCCGCGCGGGCGGGAGGCGCCATCAAGCTGAGCCCGGCGAGAAGCAGGAAAAGGCAAAGCCACCGGGTAAAAACCGGAACGACGGAGCGGTAAGCCCCGGCCGGAACGTAAAATGATACCATTAATGCGGGGCGCGGGGCGCCTTCCCTAGTGCGACGAGGGCGTGGTGGCCCCGTCTGGCCGAACCTCAGCCGCCATCAGACCCTTGGGTCCGGGCCCGAAGCGGACCAGCACCATCTGCCCGGGCCGCAATTCGGTCAAGCCGTGGCGCCGCAGCGTCTCCATATGGACGAAGATGTCCTCTGTCCCCTCCCCGCGGGAGAGAAAGCCGAAGCCGCGCAGCCGGTTGAACCACTTCACCCATGCCCGCTCGAACCCGCCGACCGGCTGGACCGCCACATGGGTGCGCGCCTGCGGAAGCTGGGAGTGGTGCAGCGCGGTCGAGGCATCCATCGAGAGCACGCGCAGGGCCTGAAAGCCGCGTTCGCGGGTGATGGCCTCGCAGACCACGCGGGCGCCCTCTTGAGCGGTAGTAAAACCGCCCCGGCGCAGGCAGGTCACATGCAGCAGGACATCGCTGCCACCACCATCGGGGACAACGAATCCATAGCCCTTCGAGACGTCGAACCATTTGATGGTGCCGGCGATCTGGAGGAGGCCTTCCGCGCGGTCGCTGGCATCATCCGCGTCCAGCGCGTCGTGCTCCGCCAGGCCATAATTTGGCAAGGTACCGTCCGAGACCATCGGCCATTTACCTCCGCGAACGCTGCGCCCCGCCGCCTGACCAGCGCCTTATGATTCTGCTCGGGCAAGCATAGCACCCGATCCCGCCACGAAAACACCCAAATTGATTCGGCACGAACCTCGACGGTGCTTAATTACCATGAAGGCCCATGGATAGCTCGAGCACGTCACCGATATCGGCGTGAATGACGAGATCAGCCACGGCGTCGAATTCCGTCGGCTCGCGGTTCACGATGACGAGCGTCGCGCCACGTTGTTTGGCGGCCGCCGGAAAGCCCGCCGCCGGCCATACGACGAGCGAGGAGCCCAGCACGAGGAACACATCGCACCCGTGCGTCAGTGCCCGCGCCCGCTCCATCGCCTCTTTCGGCATGGGCTGCCCGAAGGACACGGTCGCCGTCTTTATGGGGCCGTCGCACGCTTGGCAATCCGGCGCGCTACCGCCGCTCGCGTCGAAATACAGACGCACCCAGCCGATTTCGTAGCGGGCTTGGCACGCGAGGCAGGTGGCGTAGGTCGTGTTGCCGTGGAGTTCGACCAGTTTGTCGGGCGGCACGCCGGCCGCCTGATGCAGGCCGTCGATGTTCTGTGTGACGATGCCCGCAAAGCGGTTCTCAGATACCAATCGCGCCAGAGCCCGGTGTCCCCGACCCGGCTGCGCGCCGCCAAAGGATTCTTCCATGGCAAAGCGCCGGCGCCAGGCCTCGTCGCGCATGTCCCGCCGGGTGAGGAACGTCTCGAAGTCGATCGGACGATTGCGCGTCCACAGTCCGCCGGGCGAACGAAAATCGGGGATGCCGCACTCGGTCGAGATGCCCGCGCCCGTAAAGGCGACGCCCCGGCGCGCGCCGGCAAGGATCACGCCCAGTTCGGCACAGCGTATCTTGATGTCATCGTCCGCCGTCATATGTTGCGACCACTCTCCAGGCGGCCCGGCCGCCACAGCCCGCATGAGGACCCATGAAGTACCTTCACACCATGGTGCGCGTCACCGACATCGACGCCTCTCTCGATTTCTACGTCAACAAGCTGGGTCTGGAGGAGGTCCGCCGCAAGGAAGTGCCCCAGGGCCGCTATACGCTGGTGTTCCTCGCGGCGCCTGGCCAAGCCGGCGTCGCCGAGGTGGAGCTCACTTATAACTGGGATCCCGAGGCCTATGGCGAGGGCCGCAATTTCGGCCATCTGGCCTATGAGGTGGACGACATTTACGCCACCTGCGCCAAGCTCCAGGCCGCCGGCGTGACCATCAACCGCCCGCCGCGCGACGGCTACATGGCCTTCATCCGCTCGCCCGACAACATCTCGATCGAGCTGCTGCAGAAGGGCGGCGCCCTGCCCCCGCAGGAGCCGTGGGCGTCGATGCCGAACACCGGCAAGTGGTGAGACGCGCCCAGCGACATCCTCGCTGGTGATGCGGACGACCGCGGCTCACCCGAGCCGAGATGGCCCATCGCTGCCACAACAGGCAGGACCGGAGGCATCGGCGCCTCCGGTCTGGGTCTTGCGACTGGTCACTCCCGCACTCGCGCGAGCCTGTGGATGACGCGATGCATGCCCTCTTGTGCGCCGGCCCGCGCGCCCCTATAAGGCCCCGGCCTGCGCGCCCTTCGTCTATCGGTTAGGACGCCACCCTTTCACGGTGGAGAGAGGGGTTCGACTCCCCTAGGGCGCGCCAGGCTTTTCAATGGGTTAGCCCATCCCCGCCTCTGATTTGTCGAATATTCGTCTAATAAGCGCTGGCGAATGTTGGGGGGCGCGCACGGACGTGTCGTGGCCCCGCTTGCTCGACCGATCGAATGATTTCGAGGTATTCGGTGGACGACGCTGCCGGCACAAGCGGCTCACCTGAAAGCGAAATTCTCCTCAATTTTCGGCAGCATCTGGTGGAGCGATTGCGGCTGACCTCAAGAACGAGGCCGCTTCTAGAATGCGCTCACCTCGGGGCCATTCTGGATGCGTACCTAGAGCATGTGGCCCGGTATGTCCCCCAGCGTCCGCGCGAGATCGTATACTTGGCAGACTTCTGGGACAGCAAACGCGCGCTCAAATGGGCAGGCGAGATTTTTGAGATTGTCGATGCCATCAGAAGGGGGGCGACCTCTCGCCTTACCTGTCTCATCGCGTGCATGGCGAAACCTACGTTTGGCAACCAGGCAACGGCAGAGACTGGAAATCCCGCGACTTCGCTTTGAATGCGTATCAGATGCACCATCTGCATCTATCACGCGCCAAAGGCTGCCAGTCGTATGGTGACGACCTCTTATATGTGCGGTTCCGGCGCAACGAGGCGTGCCTGCTTTTCGTTGGCGATCACAAGAGCTTTTTTTCGGGCGAGGCCCATTCGGCAGCGGTGAAAGTCAATCGTCATGTCGGCTTAACCCTCGTCGGGGTCGAGCCATCCGATGAAGCGAACCTGCCCAGAAAGAGTACGCTGCTTGCGCTTCATGGCTTCACCACCCATGGAGCGGCAGGCAACTCAGCGGTAATGGCGAGCCTTCTCACATCTAGCGGCCATAGCATCGCAATGAAGCGCTACTCCGATAGAATTTTAGATGCGATCGATCAGATTGCAACGAAAATTCTAGACCGAAGCGAGTATAGCAGGTGGTTTGGTGATCATACAGGCCCGATCCCGCATCAGCCGGAATTTGCGCTTATTATGGATCACTTGGATTTTGCGATTTACGAACGCGTATCTAAAGTTCTGATCCGCGCCCTCGATTACAACCATTAATCTAATTGATCATATAGCGTCAAAGCGCCGAGCACGTCCCATTTCGATCGCCGGCGAGAACTGCTGCAGGAGCGCGCTTACTTAATATTGGGGCTCGATTCCAAGCAAAAGCCCTTATTTTGTCTCAGTAATCTGCTCTCGTTGCAGAAGAAACAAATCCAATTCGTGGGCATATTGTCGAGGGCGCGCACTTGCCCCTATGAATTTGTCCACACAATCTTCGATGCTATCAATTATCGTTATAATTTCAAGAAAATCCATACACTTAAGATCTCTACTGCCATCAAAGTATCTATATTCAAAATCTTTGTGTGGTTCATGATAGAAATAAATTATTTTTTTAAACTCTTCATCATTATTCATGCCATTTTTCAAACAGTGATCGTATAAATTATTTAAATTGTGACCAAATTTCCTGGATGAAAAAGTATATTTAATATATCCACAATATGCAAGCCACGATTTTAGATATAGCTCAAGAGAAAATGCCAATAAAAGATTCATTGGAAGAATGGAAAGTGTCATTCCGTGCGATTTTCGGAGTGGGCTTGCATACAAGTATTTTGAGGTCTCTAAGTACACTTTGGCTGGAACGTAGTAGTATTCTGAATTTTTTATTTTTTCAACATCAGAAATCATACTGCAGTCCCTCGATCGGTCATTTTCATACGCCCCCATGGTTTCTTATAGCTGATTCAATCTAGTCGCCTACCGTCTCCTGCCGCGTCCGAGCCGAAAGTCGAGACAGTGGTGGCTGCCGAGCCGCGCGATGCCAGCCCTTGGGAGGCCGTGAAGGTCGGCGACTTCGTGCTGGTGGCCGATCCGGCGACGGCGCGTGGCGTTGCCCCACCTACCTCATCCAGCGTGACGTCCGGTTTTACCCGGGGTGACGTTCAATCATTGGCCGCTCGTCACCGTTGTTTGGCCGAACCTTCCCTTATCCCTGCATGCCCTTTCGCTGACCATGCGGCCTTCCGATACCGGCGACTGCGCCACACAGCGGCGTGCCCGCTGCGCAGAGAGAGGGAGCGACTGGCCGTGTCGAACTGGATTGTTGGTTCTATCAGCGGGTCTGCATTCGCCATGGTGGCCATGCTCGGCGCTATTACGGTGGCCACCGCGCAGACATCGGGGACCGGTCAGGTCGGCCCAACGGCGCAGGCCAAGCCGCGCACCGAGGTGGATGCCGCTGCAGCGCAGAATCCGATCTCCAACATGATCAGCGTCCCATTTCAGAATAACACCAGCTTCTCAGCCGGCCCCTATGGGCAGACGCAGAATGTGATGCTGGTGGAGCCGGTCATCCCGTTTCATCTCAATGAGGACTGGAACCTCGTGACGCGCTGGATCGCGCCGGTGATCAGTCAGCCCCGCATGCGTCCGACCGAAGGTCCTGAGTTCGGGCTCGGGCCTCTGAACCCGCAATTCTATTTCGTGCCGGCGAATACCGGCTCAACGATGATCGGGTTCGGACCACAATTCCAGCTCCCGACCGCCACGGACGACGTGCTGGGGGTCAATAAGTGGGGCGCCGGCCCGGCACTGGCCGCGTTGACGATTCAGGGGCCCTGGGTGGTCGGCTTTCTCGCCAACAATATGTGGGCCGGCAGCGAGGGACCACACGTCAACCGGCTGACCCTCAATCCCTTCATCAACTACAACATGGCGGACGGCTGGTATTTGTCATCCGCCCCGGTGATGACCGCGGACTGGCTGGCATCCAGTGGCAACCGCTGGCTAGTCCCGCTCGGCGGAGGCATCGGACGCGTCTTCAAACTTGACGAACAGCCGATCAACGCCCGCGTCCAGGTCTTCAACAACGTGGTAAGGCCGACCGGAGCGGGGAGCTGGATCTTGCAGCTCCAGGTGCAGCTGCTGTTCCCGACGCACTGAGCGGCTTTCATCGCTCACCATCATCTCACACGGCACGAGCGTGGACCCACCGGCCAGCCGGCAGCAAGATCAAGGCTCCAAACATCGGAGAGCAGGATGTCCAGGCCCTTTTGTGTCCTTATGGGCTTGACGCTTCTTGTGGCCGATGCGGGACTGGCACAGACCCAGTCGACGAACCAGGTCACCTGGGAGCAACTCGCCAACGACAATAAATTATTCCTGTCATACGCCAACAAAACGCTGAAATGGGAAGAGCCGACGGAACCCTTCAGGATCGTCGGGCCGATCTACTTCGTGGGGACCGAGGGCCTGGGGGTTTTTCTGTTTGCCACGGCGCAGGGGCATATTCTGATGAATACGGGTATGCCCTCATCGGGACCGATGATCGTCGACTCCATTCGAAAGCTTGGCTTCAGGCCGGAAGATATCAAGATCCTGATCAACGCCCACGCCCATATCGATCATGCCGGGGCGTTCGCCTTCATCAAGAGGCTGACCGGAGCGCAGCTGGCCGTCATGAAGGATGATGTCGCGGCCATGGAGAGCGGCGACCGCGACGATTTCAAGTATCGCAACGATCTGGCCTACGAAGGCGTGAAAGTGGACCGTGTCCTGCGCGACGGCGACGTCATCAAGCTGGGCGACGTGCTTCTCACCGCCTATCACACGCCCGGCCACACCCGCGGCGCCACCACATGGATCGCGAACCTGGTGGTCGACGGCAAGGCCTATGTTGTGGCGTTTCCGGACGGTGCGGGTTTCAATCCCGGCTACCGCGTGGCGAAAGACCCGTCGTACCCCGGCATCGCGGAGGACTTCCGCAAGACGCACCATATGCTGGAGATGCTCAAGCCGGATATCTGGCTGGCCCAGCACAACGAATATTACGGCTTTCAAGCCAAGCGAAAGCGTGCGGAGACGGAGGGCGTAACCGTCTGGATCGATCCGGAGGGCTACAGGCGCTTCATCGCCAGCAAGAAGCGTGCGTTTGAAGACGAGGTGGACGATGAACTCGGCGCCAGCAGCCCGCCGAAGTGAAAGATGGGCGTCTCCCGCTGCGGTCCGCCCGGAGTGCGATCGATCGGATCAAAGACATCTGATTGGCGGGTCGACCTCACCTTGATCGGGAGAGATGCGTGATCCGATCAACGTGGCTGCAGGCGGGGCCGACGCATGCTCTAGCACCCGGGGTTCGCGCCGGAGCGCCGGAACGCATTCGGCGTTGTCTTTGTCCAGCGCTTGAAGGCGTAACGAAACGCTCCGGGGTCGCTGAACCCCAGCAAGGCCGCAATGGTCTCCACGGTCAGGCGGGTGTCGCGCAAGTAGCTGATGGCGGTTTGTGCGCGCAGATCGTCGATCAGCGCACGATAGGACGTGTTCTCCTCCTGCAGCCGCCGCCTGAGCGACCTCGGACTGAGGCCGAGCTGACGGGCGAGCGTTTTCGCGCCCGGCGGGGATTCGAGAGTTCCAAGCAGCACTTGGCGCACCTTGCCGGCGACGCCCATGTTCTGCTCGAGCTCGGTCAGCAAGTCGTTACAAATTTGCGCGACGTGTGCATAGGTGACGGAATTGCCGAGGGCCGGCTTCTTGTCGAGCCATTCGACCGGGAACAACAATCTGTTTTTCGGCTGCTCGTAGAGAATTTCGCAGCCAAATTGTTCGGCAAGACGCGCGCCTGAGATGGGCCTCCGCGCCTGTAATTGCACCTGCGTAAGACAGAAGTCCGCACCCATAACATCACGATGGGCGCAAAGAAGCGCGCTGAATTGTAGTTCTATGATGAAATCACGCAAGGCGTCGTCGAGAGACGTGAACGGAAGCACCGTGATGCACCAGATTGCCAACGCGTCCTGCTCTTCGAACGTCACATCCACGAGCGGCGCCGTCAACTGATAGTATTGTTGGGAAAACGCGACCGTCTGTCGAAAATCGGTCCCGCTCAGCAGTGCGAGGCCATAGATCCCGAATGTCGAAACGTGAAAATTTGACCCGACCTCGAACGCGAAACTGGGGTTCTGGCTGAATTTCAATGCGTTTTTGTACGACTGAAGGATCTGATTAACCGATACCTTGGTCATGGGAGACGTCAGTTCGGCTTCCGAGATGCGGATTCCCTGGAGCGCCGCCTGCAGCGGAACCCCTTCGGCCTTCAGACAATCGACGATCTTGCCGATCTTAAAGACCGAATACACATTATCGTCGGGATCAATTGCAAACATGCTCCCTCCATGAAAGTTGGATGGCTGATGCTGGCGCATTTGGCCGCTTTTTGCAGGATGCTGGCCACCATACGGCTTCTCTTCCATATCGGGTTTGGCCATGTTCAGCCACCAGCGTGTTTGCCGCCGGCAGCAGTCGCGGCCACCGCCCGGCCCGGCCGCCCCTCATTTGCGATCACGGCAAACCACTGACCGTCACCCTGAATACTTACCCGCCTTAACTGATGCTAAGTCGAGCTGCCAATGGACGAAGACCTCTTGCTAAGGGACGAAAGGAGGAGGGCTCGCCCTGAGGCCGCGTGTAATGATGTTGAGGCATCGGAGGCTGGGTCAATCGCGGTTGCGGCGAAGCTTGACGCCAGGTCTCTCCAAGTCCCCCTGCGGCGGGGCGCCCGGAGGCCCAACCGAACGGGCGCAAGCCTGCCCGAGATCAGACGTCTCCTGTCGAGGACGTGGCAGTTCCTGCTTGCACAGCGCACGGACGATGCCAATGAGCTGATCGACCATATCGAGCTGCAGATCGATGGTCTTCCAACTCTGGCCGCGAGGCGGCTCACGGAGGCGACACACCTGCTGCGGGCTGTGAGCCTAGCGTTCGATGATCATTGGCTTGCGGCCTACACCATGGCGCAGGTGCATATGGACCGCAATGGAGCGCCCAAGGGCGCCGCCCGGACCCTCTACAAAATAGGATTGTGGAAGCTCATGCGCCAGCAGGCGTTCCAGGCCGCGTCAAGCCAGTGGCCTGGGAATGGCTGTTCGCGTTCCGAGGCCACTGCCGCGGGGTTCGATCTGTCCATAGAGGCCGCTTTTGCGATCGATCAGCTCCGATTGACGACCGCCAAGCGCCTGGCGACCCACGCATGCGGGATGTTTCAGGCGTCCCAAGCCAGCCGAACCGACGCCGCGGAGGGGCTTATCCTGCTCCCGCTCTCTCTCATCGCTCTTGTGCATTATGAGCAGGGCGACCTCCATGACGCTGAGCGGCTGATTGGCGACCGCTTGCCCCTGGTAGACGCCGAGAGCTCGATCGAAAGCGCGCTGCGCTGCTATCTGGTGCTTGCGCGCATTGCGCGGCACCGGATGCATTATGATCTTGCGGGGATCTTGCTGAGCCGCGGCGAGGCCCTTGGCGAAAGACGGGGGTGGCCACGCCTCGCTCTGGCGTGCATGGCCGAGAAAGTCTCATGCCTTCTTGAGATTGGCAGGCGTGAGGAAGCCCGGCTGTGTCTCGAGCGGTGTGACCGCTATATCGAGGCGTCCGCGAGGGTATGAACCGCCCCGGCTTTGCCGGAGGCCCCAACTCCTGAGAGGATGGGGCTATGACGAGCAAGACGACGAACAAGTTCTCGCCTGAGGTGCGTGCCCGGGCGGTGCGGATGGTGCTGGATCACGAGGCTGCACACCCTTCGCGCTGGCAGGAGATCGTGTCGATTGCGGCGAAGATCGGCTGCTCGGCGCACTCATTGAATGAGTGGCTGAAGAAGGCCGAGGTCGATGCCGGCAAGCGGGCCGGCGTGACGACGGATATGTCGGCGAAGCTGAAGGCCCTTGAGCGCGAGAACCGCGAGCTGCGGCAGGCGAACGAGATCCTGCGCAAGGCATCTGCTTATTTCGCCATGGCGGAGCTCGACCGCCGGTCGAAGACATGATCGCGTTCATCGATGGTCATCGCGGTGCGTATGGGGTCGAGCCGATCTGCAAGGTGCTGCCGATCGCCCCATCGACCTATCATGCGCATGTCGCCCGGCGGCTTGATCCGTCGAAGTGCTCGGCACGGGCGCTACGGGACGAGGTTCTGCGCCCCGAGATCGAGCGCGTGTTCGCCGAGAACTTCGAGGTCTATGGAGCGCGCAAGGTCTGGCGACAGATGATGCGCGAGGGGTTCGATGTGGCGCGCTGCACCGTCGAACGGCTGATGCAGGGCATGGGCTTGGCCGGTGTGATCCGCGGCAAGCCGGTCCGCACCACGGTGCAGGACAAAGGGGCCCCGTGCCCGCTCGACCGTGTGAACCGGATGTTCCATGCGCCGGCGCCTAACCGGCTCTGGCTCTCGGACTTCACCTATGTCAGCACCTGGGCGGGCTTCGTCTACGTCGCCTTTGTGATCGACGCCTATGCTCGCCGCATCGTCGGCTGGCGGGTGAGCCGGACCGCGCATGCCAGCTTCGTGCTGGATGCGCTGGAGCAGGCCCTTCACGAGCGACGGCCCGCCCATCGCGGCGGCCTGGTGCACCATAGCGACCGCGGTTCGCAATATGTGAGCATTCGCTACACCGAACGGCTGGCTGAGGCCGGCATCGAGCCCTCCGTCGGCAGCGTCGGTGACAGCTATGACAACGCACTCGCCGAGACGATCAATGGCCTCTACAAGGCCGAGGTCATCCATCGTCGGGGGCCTTGGCGATCCTTCGAGGCCGTCGAGTTCGCCACGCTGACCTGGGTTGACTGGTTCAACCATCGCCGGCTGCTGGAGCCTATCGGTAACATCCCGCCGGCCGAAGCCGAGGAGCGCTACTACGGCATGCTCGGTGAGCAGAAAATGGCCGCGTGACTTAAACCAAATGGCCTCCGGTGAAGCCGGGGCGGTTCACCAGGCCTCATAGAAGGTGTTCTGGCAGTACGCGGCATTCTTGCTGGTGAGCTTCACCGTCTTGACGAATAGCGTGCCCGGATCGGCAGCCTGCTTGAGCAGCACCCGGCGGTGCCGGTCGATATAGGCCTCGAGATAGTGATAGAGGCCGCCGAGGTGCGGCAGGATCAGCCGGAACGGCTTGCTGCCAAAGAAGGACGAGTTCGCGTTCTTGAAGGCGACGGAGGGGATGAGCACTTCCCATCCCTGGTCGCGCCCGCTCCAGCGCAGCTCGCCACGCTTCATCTCGACGAGGCGGCGCTCAGAGGTTGGTGGCCGGCCGCGAGGACAGACGAGGAGCTGACGCAGGTTCTTCTGCCGCAGCCCGAGATGCAGACCGAGCCGCAGCATGAGGAAAGCCCGCACCGCCTCGGCCGCGGCGCGCGGGTAACGGTTCTCGTCCGGCATCAGCCGCAGGATCTCCTCGGTGATCTCCCGATGCCAACGCAGGAAGTGCGGATGCGGACGCTCAAATGCCCGTTGCGGCGCAATGGCGCGTCCGCTCCGATTGATGAAGGCGCACACGCCACCTCCAACCTCGCCCACGCTGCCGCGCAGGTGATGTCTGAGATCGTCGCGGTTTCGGTTTCGTTCCTAACCTCGGAGGATACAATCGCTCACTATGCGAAGCTGGTTGAGCGCGAAAGTGCCTCCCATGCGCTGATTTCGTCGCGCATGCGATCGAGTTTCTGTTCGACCAGCCCCAGCGCGTCCGCTCCGAGGAACAGCCTCACGGGCGGGTTCTCGGCATCGACCAGAGCGAGCAACGCCTGAGCAGCCTTGTCCGGGTCGCCGGGTTGATTGCCGCTCTTGGACTGTCGTGCGGCGCGGACCGGGTCCATGACCGTGTCATAGTCGGCAATGCTGCGCGGCGTGCGATCCATCGAGCGGCCGGCCCAATCGGTGCGGAATTGGCCGGGCGCGAGTGCGGTCACCCGAATTCCGAAGCTCCCCACTTCCTTGCCGAGCGCCTCGGACAGGCCTTCCAGCGCGAACTTGCTGCCACAATAGAAGCTGATCCCCGGCATGGTGATGAAGCCACCCATGGACGTGACGTTGATGATATGGCCGCGACGCCGTGTGCGCATGCCCGGCAGCACCGCCTTGATCATCGCGACGGGCCCGAAGACGTTGGCGGCGAACTGGCGCTGAAGATCGTCCATGGACGATTCTTCCAGCACGCCCTCGTGCCCGTAACCCGCATTGTTCACCAGCACGTCGATGGGGCCGGCTTGCTGTTCGGCTGCGGCGACAGCCGCCGGGATCGCGTCGAAATCGGTCACATCCAGCGTGACCGGGTGAGCGCGACCGGACGCGAGCGCGGCGAAGGCCTCGCCATCACCCTGCCGCCGCACGGTGCCGACAACACGGTGACCGGCTTCGAGCGCGCCGAGGGCAAAGGCGCGCCCGAGTCCGGAACTGACGCCTGTGATGAGAAATGTCTTGGGGGTGGAAGCCATGATACAACTCCTGAAACGATCATATCTATATCATGATATAAACAGGCCATGACAGGAAACAAGACCCAGGCAGCGCCGACCGCCGCGCGCGGCGAGCCGGTTCGCCAGCGTGTGTTGGACGCGGCGGAGCGGCTGCTGCGCCGGGGCAAGGCCGATTTCTCGATGCGCGACCTTGCCACCGAGGCCGGGGTGAGTTTCGCGACACCGTTCAATCAGTTCGGCAGCAAGGCGGCGATCATGCATGCCCTGTCGGGCCGGCGGATCGATACGATGGCCAAGCGCTTTGCCGATATATCGCCGCCGGCCGATGCTGCCGGCAGGGTCCTGCTGGCAATTGACACGGCGGTCCAGGTGATGCTGGAGGAACCGGAGATAAACCGCGTTGTGATGGGCTGGATCGGCACGGCCGGTCCTTCCCCAGGAAAGGTCCTGGCGCACTCCACGACCTTATGGGCGCTGGCGCTCGGCGCCGGGGAAGGCTTGGCCGGGGCGGACAGGGAGCGCGCGCTGTGTTGTCTGCCGGAACAGCTCGCCTTCGCCTTTCGCGGGGTTCTGTCGTTCTGGACCGCCGGCGAACTGCGGGATGAGGAACTTACCTCGCAGGCAAGAGAAATGGCGAAGACGTTGCTTCTCGGATTCGCTTAACGGCCACAGTCTGCGATTTCACCACGTAAGCTGCCGCCGGGCCGCCAAGGCCGACCGGCAAGCAACATGCCCTACGCGTCGAGCGGTCATCCGCGATGGACGGATGACCGCTCGAATTCAGATTTCGCCTCGCTCCGCTGGGAGAAATGCATCCGCCACGTCGACACCAAGGCGCCGGATCGTATCCTCGATCCTGGAATGACGGTGCAGTATCTGGATCGCACGGATATTACCCGTCGATGCGCATCGAGAGCTCAACGTCTTCGGCGAAGGGGGTCGAGAAGTAGCCGCCGCCCGGTTCACGTACGCGCTTGAGATAGTCGGGGCTGTGGTCGGCATTGTCAGCTATGATAAGCGCGCCGGGCCGCAGGCGGCATTCGACCAGGCTTAGAATGTCCGGATAGAGCGCCTTGGCTCCGTCGAGCAGCAGCAGATCGATCGTTTCGGGAAGGTCTGCAGCAAGCGTCTCTAGCGCATCACCCTCGCGGATTTCGACGAGGTCGGTGAGACCACCTTGCCTTAGATGCTCCCGCGCGCGCTTGACCTTTGATGGCTCGAACTCGCTGGTGATCAGCCGTCCGCCGCCATTGTCGCGAAGTGCGGCGGCCAGGTGCAGGGTCGAGATGCCGAACGAGGTCCCGAACTCGACAATCACTCGTGCCGAGTTGCTGCGCGCCAGCATGTAGAGCAGCAGACCAGTTTCCCGGGAGACCGGAAGCCAGGCATCCTTCAGGCGCCCATAGAGTTCGCGATAGCCGGTCCTGCTCCGCATCAGCCGCTCGCGCTCTTCGCGCGAGAACTCTGGGAGCGCGGGGTTCTTTGCCGCTTCAGCTTCCGAGAAGAGTCGGTCGAGCAGCGGCCCCAGCGGCGCGCCGGTTAGGGTGGTCATGGGAAGTCTCCGGATGTTTCTTGCGTCGAAACAGAAAATACGAATAATTCGTCGTGTTTCCTATTCGCGTTGCGGAGCAGCCCGGTGGCCGATCTGCCAAAGGTCCGGATTTCCTCGCGAAAGGAGCCGAAGCAGGCCCGCTCCAACGAACTGGTTTCGGCTATCCTGCAAGCGGCTGTTCAGGTTTTGGTGCAGGAAGGCGCGCGGCGCTTCACCACGGCGCGCGTGGCGGAGAAAGCCGGCGTCAGCGTCGGATCGCTCTATCAGTACTTCCCCAACAAGGCCGCGATCCTGTTCCGCCTCCAAAGTGACGAATGGCGGCAGACGACCGGCGTAATGACCGAAATCCTCGGCGACGCAGCCACACCGCCGCTCGACCGGCTAGGGAGACTGGTGCGCGCGTTCATCCTGTCGGAATGCGAGGAGGCAGCATTGCGCGTGGCACTCGCTGACGCGGCGCCGTTCTACCGCGACGCGAAAGAGACACGCGAAGCACGTGAGGCTGGAGCCCAGGTGTTTGACGCTTTCATGCAGGATGCGCTTCCCGAGGCTTCGGCGGAAACCCGACGATTGGCCATCGATCTGATCACGACCGCGATGAGCGCGGCCGGCAAGCAGTTCTCGTCAACGCCACGAAACACCGCCGAGATCGACGCCTATGCCGCCGGATTGACCCGCATGTTTTGCGCTTATCTGCGCGATCTGCAACAGAACTGAGCCGCGAGGGTTTGGCTGCAGGACGAGCGCCCTTCTCCGCATCCCAAAACTTCAATACTTTCATCGTCTTCCGCTTCTCTCCGCCAGGAGAATTGGCGGGAGAACGTCGGCATCAACCGGTACAGTCTCGGCGATCACATCAGCATCATCATCGGTCGACCTTGCCCACACATATCCGACCGTCCTCGAAGTGCACGATGCGGTCGAACAGGTCGGTCGAGCGCGGATCATGTGTGATCACCAGCACGGCCGCACCCCGCGTGCCGGCGATGCGGCGGAAGATCTCCATCACCTGACGGCCGCGTACGCTGTCCAGCGCGGCCGTGGGCTCGTCGGCTAGGATGAGCGGCGGAGCGTTGGCAAGCGCTCGCGCCACCGCCACACGTTGCTGCTCGCCGCCCGACAACTTCGCCGGCAGGTGATCGGCGCGATGTACGAGATCGAGCGCGGCAAGCAGCCGTCTTCCATGGGCGCGGGCATCGGCAGGGGCTACATCCGCGAGCTCAAGGCCCAGCGCGATATTCTCCACTGCTGACAGGAAAGGGATCAGATTCGCCTTCTGGAACACAAAGCCGATGCGCTTGCGGCGTATCTGGCGCAGCGAGTCGAGGTCGGCGTCGGCGTGGGAAACCCTCTCCCCCGCCAGCCAGACCTCGCCGGAGGTTGGATTCTCCAGAAGCCCAGCGAGCATCAAGAAGGTGCTCTTGCCCGAGCCGCTTGGCCCGAGGATGCCGACCAGCTCGCCAGCAGCAACGTCGAGCGAGACGCCGTCGAGCGCGCGTACCAGCCCGCCACCGGTGGCGTAGTGGCGTGAGAGCGAGCGCACCGAAAGCACGGGTGCGCCGCTCACGACAACACCTCGCGTGCCTCGACCTGAGAGGCGCGGGTAATGCCGACCCACGCCGCGACGGTGCAGACAATAGCAAGGGCAAGCGCGATTTGCGCAAGATCGGGCGGCAGCATCACCACGCGGCGCGGGAAGAAAGGGAAGATCATCCATGCCAGGACGACCGCAAGTGCGTAGCCGGCGATGCCGATGAGTGCGGCCTGCTGGCCGATGAGACGGACCACGACGCTCTCGCGCGCGCCCATCAGCTTTAGCAGAGCGATCACGTGCAGCTTTTCGAGGGTCATGGTGTAGACGATGAGCGACACCACGATGGCGGTGATGACAAGGATCATCCCGGTGAAGGTCAGGATCTGGAGGCGCAGCTTCCAGAGCCGGGCATTGAGCATCAGATCACGCTGCTCGCCCGTGGTCATGACCCGCACGTCGCCCCAGCGCTGCAGGGAGGCGATCACGCGAGCGGTGTCGGCGGCGGGATCGAGCCGGACCAGCACGGCAGAGATCTTGCTGTCTTGCGCCACCGAGCTTGCATCGGCGCTCACGGCGCTGGCGCCGGTCCCGGCGGCGCGCGCGAGATGGATCTCTTCCGATGTGCGGCGTCGCGCGATGACGGCCGCGTCATTGATACCGACGAAAAGCAGTCCGTCGCCGGCCGAATCGACCATCTGCCGCGTGAGGCCGACGACCGTATAGACATCGCGCGCGAGCTGTATCCGGTCGTCGACCTTCAGGCCGGTGCTCGCATCTGCCACCGCCTCATAGCGGCTGCCGCCGAGCCAGCGACCTTCCGCGAGCGACAGCCAGCGTCCATTGTCGCGCGGCACGTCGACACCGGTCACGGTGGCGCGGCGCGGGGCGCCGGCGAAGCTGAACTGCTGGCTGAACTGGGTGAAGCGCCGCACATCCGCGACACCGGGCACGCCCTCGACCCGCCGGTCCATGTCGGCCGCCACGGCGGAACCTTCGGCAAAAGGCCCGGCGCGCTCGCCTTGCACGACCCAGAGATCAGCATCGATCCGGTCGATGATGAGGAGCGCATCTTCGACGATGCCGCGATAGAGGCCGATCATGCCGATCACCGCCATGACGAGGAAGGCGATGCCGACAGTGGTAAGCGCGAAGCGGGTCGGTGCGTGGAGCGTATCTTTCAGCGCCAGGTTCACGGGGCCGCTCCGGCGAGGCGCACGCGCATGAACGGGTAGAGGTCGTCAGGTTTGAGGATCTCCTGGCCGGCATCAAGACCGCGCCGGATCTCGACGCGCCGCGCGCCGGCCTCGCCCAGCGTTACTTCGCGCCATCGCGCGCGGCCGCGGGACGCGATCCATACGCCGGGGCGCCCGTCGCGCCAGACAAGATACGACGTTGGCACGGTCAGCAACGGGCCGCGCCGCTCGAGGATGATACGCGCCATGGCGCGCTGGCCGAGGGCCCAGTTCGCGGGAACCGTATCGAGCGCGATGTCGATCTCGAATTCCCTCGTCTCCCGGTCGACCTCCCGCCCGAGCCTGAGGACGTGCCCGCGGATGGTGTCCTCGGCGCGAGTGAAGGTGATCTCCGCCGCCTGTCCCGACCGGACAGCGGATATGGCGCTCTCGTCCAGCCGCGCGGTCAGGACAAGACTTTCCGGATCGACGAGGTGCAGCAGCTCGCTGCCCGGCGCCAGCACCTCGCCGACATGGCGCGTGCGCGACACCACCACGCCGGAAATCGGCGCGCGCAGCACGCTGTCGTCGAGTTGGACGCGGGCAACGGCTATGCGCGCCTTCGCGGCATCGTGCTCGGCCTCGGCCTGCTCAATGGCGCGGCCCGCGCGCGCGATGTCGGCTTCAGCCTGACGGCGGGCGGCGAGCGCGTCTTCGAGGCCCGCCGCGCTGGAGACACCCTTGGCGAGCAGCGCGACCTGCCGTTCATGCGTCGCGCGCGCCTGTTCCAGCGTCGCGAGGGCGCGGTCGCGCTCGGCTTGTGCGGCACCCACCCCGCGCTCGGCGGCATGGGCGCTCGCCTCGGCGGCGTCGACCTCGCCACTGAGGTCATCGAAGGCGAGGCGGGCGAGTGTCTCACCTTTGGCGACCACGTCGTTGCGGTCGACAGCGAGTTCCTCGATGCGCGCCTGGATGCGACTGCCGACGCTTGCCTCGGTCAGGGCCGACAATGTGCCGGGGCCCCGAAGCTCCACATCCAGCATGCCTGAGCGCAGAATCTCACCCTCGACCGCATGCGGATAGAAATAGCGCAGGCCAGCGAATCCGATCCCCAGAACCACCGCCACGAGGACGGTCAGCCGAAGCCCATGGCGACGACGCGGACGCGGGAGGGGGGCCTCCAGCGACAGGAACGGGTCGAGGCCCGGCTGGACGTTCATGACAAGGGCATCCGGGTGAAGGGCGGCCGGGGGCGGGTCACTGGGCGGGGGTAGCCTTGGCGGCGACGAGAGCCTCCTTGCAGGGTTGGGAGATCTTGTCGGGATTGGCCTTGATGCACTGAAGGATGCGCCCGCCGCCTGGCTGCACGCCGGGGCAGGTGGCGCGGATGTCCGCCTTGCAGGCGGCACGGACAGCCTCTGCCTGTGCACGCGAGAGGTTCTGTGCCGACGCGGCTCCTGAGAAGGCGGCGCCGAGCAGGGTGGCGAAAGCCAGCACGAGGCCGGCGCGAAGGAAGAACGCACGATCCATGAGGTCGGCTCCTTTAGCGGGTTGGGACACAGGACCATGGAGCCCGCCCGGCTGGGGGGCGGCCGACCGCGACAGGCTCCATGGCGGGCAGGTTTGCGCCTGCCATGCCGCCGGGAACGGGTGTGCTGCGCACGGCGGTGGAAGCGAATATCGACCCGAGGGTTTGCGGCCGTGTCTCCGCGCCGGGGCTTTTTGTTGCAGTTTGTATCGACGCCGTGGGGACGGCTTGCGCGGCTCCGTCGTCGCTGTCATGCCAGCGCCATGACAGCCGCAAGAGTGCTTCTGGTTGAGGACGACCGCGACATTCGCAGCCTGCTCGTCGATTTCCTCGGCGGCGAGGGCTATGACGTCGAGGCGGTCGGCAGCGGCGTCCTTATGGACCGGGCGCTGGCGCGCGGCATGCCCGACCTTGTCATCCTCGACATCATGCTGCCCGGTGAGGATGGGCTGTCAATCTGCCGGCGGCTCAGGACCAGAAGCCGCGTACCGATCCTCATGCTCACGGCCAAGCATGACGACATCGACCGCATCGTCGGGCTGGAGATTGGCGCCGACGATTATCTCGGCAAGCCGTTCAACCCGCGCGAATTGCTCGCGCGCATCCGCGCATTGCTGCGCCGCGCGTCCGGTCCCCTGTCCGCGCGTGTGCCAGAGCGGAGGCGCCGGCGTTTCGCGGGGCTCATCGCCGATCTCGACGCACGCACGGTGGCGGACGAGAGCGGGCAGCGTGTGCTTCTCACCACGGCCGAGTTCGACCTGTTGACCTGTTTCCTCGAACGGCCCGGCCGCGTGCTCTCGCGCGACCAGCTGCTGGACTGGACACGCGGGCGCGCCGGTGGCGACCCGTTTGACCGAACCATCGACGTCACCGTGTCGCGGCTGCGCAGCAAGCTGGCCTGCGGCCTCGGCGAGGCCGAGCAACCGATCACCACCGTGCGAAATGTCGGCTACCTGTTCTCGGCCGACGTGCACGAGGTCTGAGGCGAATTGCCATGCGTCTTGGCCTGCTCACCCGCATCATCCTGATCGTCGCGATGGCGTTTTTCGCCATCCAGCTGCTGGCGCTGGCCTTCTATTTCGGCGCGGGCGAGGGGGGGCGCACTCTCGGCGAGGCGCCGCCTTCACTGCCGCGGCAGATCGCGTCTCTGGCCCTACTGGTCGATGAGGTGCCGGCCGATCTTCGGCCCGCTTTGCTGGAGGCCTTCAGCGAGAATGGCCGCATCGCTACGATCATTCCCGCCCTACCCGATAATCTCGACCCCACGAAAGGCATCGGACGTATCGAGCGTTCCATCCGGACGGCGCTGGCGCTGCGCGGTGCGCAGGGGCGGCAAGTGCTCGTGCGCCTCGACGGCCCCACTGAAGACGGGCGCGGTGACATGCTCAGCGTCTATGTCGGACTGGCCGAGGGCGGCTATGTCTGGCTCGATATCCAGGACCGCGTCACCGTCCGGCTGCTCGGCGTGCCGATCGGCTTCTTCGCCGGCCTGTTCGGCGTCCTTGTCGCTCTGGCCGCGTTGGTCGCGGTCGCGCGCGAGATGCGGCCGATCACACGCCTCGCCCGCGAGGTCGACAGGGTCGGCGAGAACATCGCCCCGGTCACGATAGCCGAGCGCGGCGCGCCGGAGTTGCGCAAGCTGATCCGCGCGGTGAACGCGATGCAGGAGCGTATCGCCGCTTTAGTGCGCAACCGAACGCTGACGCTCGGCGCTATCTCGCACGACCTGCGCACCTATCTCACTCGCCTGCGCCTGCGCGTGGAAATGTTGCCGGACAGTCGCCACCGCGCCGGCGCCATTGCCGATGTCGAAGCCATGCAGTCGCTAGTGGAAGACACACTCGACTTCGCGCAGGAGTCCTTTGCCCCGACAGAGCCGCCCTCCGCCGACGTCGCGGCCGCGCTGCGCCGCTACAGCGCCGAGCAGAACGACGCGCGCCTCGTCCTCGACTTGCCGGACGGCCCGGCATGGGTCGCGATGGGCGACAAGGCGCTCGGGCGCGTCATTGCGAACCTCGTCGGCAATGCGTTGCGCTATGGCGAGCGTGCCTTCGCCCGCATCGATGCCAGCGGCTCGCCTGTGGTGCTGGTCATAGAGGATGAGGGCCCCGGCATCCCCGCCGAGGAGCGCGAGCGCGTCTTCGAGCCGTTCCATCGGCTGGAGTCCTCGCGCAATCGCGACAGCGGCGGGACGGGCCTCGGCCTGACCATCGTCCGCCGGCTGGTCGAGCGGCACGGCGGCAGTGTCGAGCTGGACACCAGCTGGCGCGGGGGGCTTGCCGTCCGGGTCCGGTTGCCGCGGGCGGAACCTGCGGGCTGATACAAATCGACATGCCGCGGTTCGAGCGGCGATACCTTGGCTGCTCACCCTTGCCGCCTCAGCAACGGCAAAGGACTTGATGCCATGAGAGCCACATTCCCGACCAGACTGAGCACACGGATGGCCGGCGCAGCGGTCGTCCTCGGCGTCGCCGCCGCGGCCATACCCACATTCGGGAGCGCGCGGGAACTGACAGGGCCCGCCGGGCCCTGGGCATGCGAGCCGGAGCCGTTCGTGAGCGAACCGGGTCCGGCCTTCGATCCGACCGCCGTTCGGCTCATTGCCGGCCTGCTCCTCTCGGCGCAGGAAACCGCGCTCGGCATCCGGAGCGACCAGATGGATGCCTGGCGCGGCTACACAACGGCGCTCATCGCGCTTATGCCCTCAGGCGAGCGGCTCGGGCGCTGGACGGAGGAGAAGCAGCGCGCCGAGGCACAGGCTTTCGACCTCGCGCAGGACCTTGCCAGTGCCGCCATCGAGCGGGCGGAGAAGGCCCGTGTGTTGCAAGAGGCCGTTTCCAAGCTGAAGGCGGCGCTGACGCCTGAGCAGATGCGCATGGCCAAGCTGATGCAGGAGAGCCTGGTCGAGCGTATCGTCCGTTTCCTGGAATGGCGCCGCAGCGAGGCGCCCGGCATGCCGCTCTGACGGTCGCGCGCCGACAAAAAAGGGCCGGGAGCGCAGGCTCCCGGCCTTCTTTATCGGGTGACGCCCGATCACCAGCGCTGGAAGCTGCGCGAACCGGTGTGCACAGCGCCGCCGGGACCGGTGACCGTCCGATTGGCCGTGCAGCCCTGTCCGGCGGCGCAGCTGCGCGTGCGCGTTGCGGTGCCTCCCCGAGGGCCTTCCGTGCTCCGGGTGGAGGTGCAGGCCCCGCTGGTGCAGGTGCGGGTCTGCGCCGTTGAGCCGCCATAGACGCCGGTGGCGCCGCGAAGACCGACGCAGGTGCCGCCCGCGCAAGTGAGCGAGCGGTTGGCCGACGTCACGCGCGGCGGCCCATAGGGCGGATAGGCACCCCAGCGCCCATACCAGGGATAGGCGACATAGTGGCGATCCCAATAGACCCGGTTGAAGGACACGACGGTGATGCCGACCACCGGCGCCACCGGCGCGGTGAGCACAACCGGCGCCCCACGATAGATCACCTGGATGTAGTTCGCCGCCACCCAGCCGCGATACGGGCCGAAGCTGATGTCGCACCAGCTATAGCCGGAGACGCAGCCAAAGGTGGTGATGGCAGCGCCTGTCGGCACGACCGTGACCGTGGGATAGACGGTCGACGGACCGGCGCGAAGATTGACGTTGGTGACGGCGACGGCCGTGGTGGCGGCACTGGCAACCGGCGCGGCGAGAGCCAGAGCGGCAGCAAATATGATCTTCCCGAGCATGGCGGAACCCTGGTTCAGGTGGCCGGAAGCGGCCTCTGTTTACCCACCGACCTTTCTGGGTCTTGGATATCGCCGGGGTGTCTCGACCGGGTTTCAAATTGTGACAGTCATTGCGGAGCGAGCGCGGTAGCCATCTGAGTGATCGACCAACGGTCACACGTTATGCGGCGACTGTCGGGACCGCCGAAGCGCGCGGGATCCGAACGAGACTGAAGCGCGGGTTTATCACGGATATGTTTGTCGACCTGCGGGCGACGCACGCCGTCTAAGCACCTTGTTGGGCATTCTCTAAATAAGCGCAATTTCAACGACATAGGTGTTCGCAGTTTCGCCTTGGTCGGCGCGCCACTTCCGTACAAGGTCGCGAACACCCGAATGGGTGGCGCGGTCGGCGAGTAAGGCCCTTTCCAGCACCGACCTTGATCCGTGGATCCGCACGAGTTGCTGGTCGACTTCGACCGATCAGCGCTCACAGATAGGCTTTGCGGAACGGTGCCTCGCCCCCGGTGATATTCGAGCGTATGAGCTGCCCGAAGCGGGCGAGCTTATCCGAATCGAGCCGGCTTGCGGCGGCACCCTGATTCTCGATCCGCTCCAGCGCCGAATGTGCACGGTCCCGATCTGCCTTGAGCTTGGCAATCTGCTCCTTGAGCATCTCGTCGGGCTCAGTGATGCCGTCGGGCTGCCGTTCCGCTGTTTGTTCTTTGGCCGTTGGATATTTCCCAAACGGTCTTAAGCGATGGCTGCGCCATCGCGTCCGAGATCCGGCGCCCTCGAGTGCCTTGCCGCTCAAGATGCGGTCCGAGGATTAGCCGCGCCAGCCGCGCGAGTAACCGATCGCCCGCGTAAATCGTTGGCGGTCGGCGTCCGACACCGATCCATCCGGTTCGAAGCGGCGGGCTTTGGCTCGCACCCGGCCAACCTCCACGCCGCAGAGTTCGGCCAAGCCGAGCGCGGTCATCTCGTGCAGAGTCGGCACTAGCACAGTTCGTCTGGACGCCGCGGCAAGGAAGCCGGCGAAATAGCGGCTCTGGGAGAGGCCGCCATCAATGGAAAGCGTCGTGATCGCCCCGGCATAGTTGGCTGCCGGCTCGATGAGGCCGACGGTGAGAAGCGCGATCCCCTCCAGCGCCGCACGCACCATGTCGCGCCGATCCGTCGCCGCGTCCATGCCGATGAAGAGCGGCGCGGCGTGCCGATCCCAATAAGGAGCGGCGAGCCCTGAAAGGGCCGGCACGAAGACAAGGCCCCGGCTCAGAACGGAAGGCCCCTCGAAGCCGTCGAGTTCCTGCGGATGCTGATAGAGGCCGAGCCGGCGCAGCCATTCCAGCGCAGCTCCGGCATCATAGACGCCGCCTTCGAGGGCGAAGACTGGCCCCTCCCCCACCCGCTGCCAGGCGATGGTGGGCAGGAGACCGTCGAGCGTTGGCCGCTGCGCTCCGGTAATGGCAAGCAGGAAGGCCCCGGTGCCGAAGGTGATCTTCACCTCGCCCGGGGCGCGGCAGCCATGGCCATAGAGCGCGGCCTGCTGGTCGACGATGGAGGCCTTGATCGGCACGCCATCGACGGCGCCGAACCCGGCATCGACCGCGCGGATCGGCGGCAGGGCCTCGATCGGAACCCCGTGCAGGGCGCAGAGGTCCGCGCTCCAGGTTAGAGTCGCGAGGTCGAGCAGGCCGGTGCGCGACGCCGTTGCCAGATCGGTCGCGAAGGTTCCGGTCAGCCGCTCCAGGAAGAAGGCGTCGGTGGTGCCGAGGCGCAGGCGCCGCTGTGCGTGGGCCGCCTTCACGACGGGGCTCTCCCGCATCAGCCAACCGAGCTTGCTGGCGGAGAAATACGGGTCGAGCGGCAGGCCGGAGATCGCCTGAGAGCGCGCCTGCACCGCCGCGCCAAGCCCGGCCAACTCGTCGGCGGTGCGGGCATCCTGCCACACAATGACATTTGAGAGCGGTGCGCCGGTCACTGCGTCCCAGGCGAGGCAGCTCTCGCCCTGATTGGCGAGCGCGATGGCATCGACCGGCCCGGCGGCGGCGAGGAGGGCGCGGATATTGGTAATTAGCTCCTCTGGGTCATGCTCGACCCAGCCGGAGGCGGGGTACCACTGCGCGTGCGTGCGGCTCCCGGCAAGTTCCGCCGCGCCATCGTCGGCGACAACGAGGCAGCGTGTGGAGGTCGTGCCCTGGTCGATGGCGGCGACGCGCATCAGCCTTCCTCGCTCAGCCGGAAGTGGATGGAACTTGCCGCGAAGGCCGAGGTGGGGATCGGGACAAGGATGCGGCGCTCAGGGAGGAAGAGCTTGCGCGCCCACCAAACCTCACCCCCGTCAATCTCCAGCACCAGACGCCCGCGCACCGCACGGGTGACGCGCAGCTGGAAATCGGCCAGTGCCGGCTCGCGGACGCCGGGGCGGATGAGGCTCGGCACGACCAGCTTGATCGGTTCGTCAAAACTGACGGCAACCGGCGCTTCCGCGCAGGGCGCGCCCAAGAGGTCGCGCACCAGCGCCCGGCCGATCGCGCGCCCCTCGCGGAACGACCATCCGCCGGTCTCGACCGCGCGCAGGAGATTGCCAGCGGCAAAACAGAAGGGATCGCGCGTGCGCCCCTCCTGATCGACGGCTGGCCCGGCGCTGCCGCGATCCACGCCCAGCGGCGATTGCAGGAAAAGCGCCGATTCCGGGGTAAATCGGCCGGTGAGCAGCACGCCGTCGCAGGCGACTTCCTCCCGGCGACCATCGGCGTGGCGCAACGTTGCCGCCTCGACGCGGCCCGCGCCGCGAATGTCGACGAGGTCGGTTCCGAGACGGAACGGCACACCGGCAAGGCGTGGAAACCACGCGAACGGGGCGCGCGCCAGCGGTTGGGGACAGGATTCGGCCAGGGCGACCGGGCGCGCGCCATGGCCGATGCAGGTGAGCACCGCCGAGAGGCTGACAAGCTCCGAGCCGATGATCAGCGGGCGCGTGAACGGCATCAGTCCGTGGAAGGCGACATAAGCCTGAAGCGTGCCGGTGGTGACGACACCAACCGGGCGATCGCCCGAAATCAGGCGCGACGAACGAGGCCGCTCGCGGGCCCCGGTGGCGATGAGGATGCGCGAGGCGTCAAGCGTGCCGATGCCGTCCGGCGTTGCAATGTCGAGCCGCCCGCCGGGCTGAAGCCGCACCACGCTGTGGCCGGTACGGACCTCGACGCCGGCCCGCGCCGCCTCCGCCGTCAGCCGGCGGCCATAGGCGGCACCGAGATAGACCCGGCCGAATTCGCGCATGCCGAAGGGCGAATGGCTGCAATGACGGGTGGCGCCGCCGAGCTCCGGCTCGCGGTCGAGCAGCATGACGCGGGGAATGCCGGCGCGGCGCAGTTCGACCGCCGCGGCGACGCCCGCCGGTCCGCCACCGACGATGATGACGTCCGCGTCGCTCATGTCTCTCCCCGCTCATCGATGGCGAGGGGCACGGCGAGACGGTCCCGGCTCATCTCGGCGAGCCGGGCGTTGCAGTAGAAGCCCTGGCAGCGCCCCATGCCGGCGCGGGTGCGGCGTTTCAGGCCACCGAAATCGCCGGGCGGCAGCGCGCTGGCGAAAGCCGCTTCGATCTCGCGTCTCGTCACCAGCTCGCAATGGCAGACGATCTCGCCATGGCCGGGCTGCTGCCAGTCGCGGGCGTAAATCTCCGTGAGATTGGGCAGCCGCACCGCCGGCGGCGTGGTTGGGGTCAGGGGGGGCGGGGCGAAGGCGGCGTGCAGCGTCACGGCGTGCTGGGCAAGGCCCAACGCCGCCGAAAGACCGGTCGAGCGGATGCCGCCCAGCGTGATGGCTCGCTGCGCCGCGCGTGACGTGACGCGGTAGTGCTTCTTCTCGGTGGCCGGCCGAAGCCCCGCATAGACGGCGGTGACGGGAATGCCCGCCAGCGCCGGCACGATCTCGGCGCCGCGTGCCAGCAGCGCCTCCAGCGTTTCGCGCTCAACGCTGGCGCGCACGCGGTCCTGCTGCTCCTCGGCGGTCGGGCCGATGATGACATTGCCGAAGGCGGTCGGGCAGACCACGACGCCCTTGGTGATCTCCGTCGGCACCGGCAGCACGATGCGCGGCACATGAGCATAAGCCGCCTTGTCGAGCACGACGAACTGGCCCTTGCGCGGGCGGATCTCGAAATCCGGCACGAAGCCAAGCCGGCGGTCCACCTCGTCACCATAGAGGCCGGCGGCGTTGATGACGGCGGCGGCGCGAATATCACCCAGCGAGGTCAGAAGCTGCCAGCCGCCTTCGAAGGTGCCGGCAATGAGTTCTGCGTCACGCAGAACGCGCGTGCCGAGCGCCATGGCCTGCGTGAGATAGGCGAGCGGCGCCGTCCAGGGGTCGATGATGTGCTCTCCCGCGACCTCAAGCGCCGCGACAAGGCGACGGGACAGGCCGGGCATGGTGGCGCGGGCGGCATCGGCTGTCAGGAGGTGAAGCCCATCCACGCCATTGCCCCGCCCCTGCGCCGCAATCTGTTCGAGCTTGACCGCTTCCTCCGCGCTCCACGCGCAGACGAGAGCGCCGGTTTCGACGACGGAGAGGCCCAGTGTGTCGCGCTCCGCCAGATATTCGGCACGCCCGGCCTTCACCAGTTCCAGTTCGAGACTGTCGGACGGCGCGTCGAAACCCGTGTGCAGGATGGCGCTGTTGGCCTTGGAGGCGCCGGAGAGAATGTCGCTGCCCTTCTCGATCACCACGACCTTGGCACCGGCGAGGGCGAAGCGCCGGGCGACCGCGCAGCCGACGACGCCCGCGCCGATGATGGCGAGGTCGTACTCGTCCGCGAGAATGGAGGGGAGATGGGGGAGCATCGCGGCTCCTTTCCTGTCACTCGCGTGCCGGCGCGGCCGGTCGCGTTACGCATGAGGGCCGGGGCACGCCCGGGCCATGCGGCCCCGCCCATGGGCGAGGCCGCGTCCTTAGGGGCCGATCAACGGTAGGGGTAGCCCGCCTTCTGCATGGTCTCGTCATACTTCTTGAAGGCCGCCACCACCTTGCCGGCGCGCGGGCTGGAGGCGGCAATCTCGTCCCAGAAGCCCTTGGAGTCCGAGAGGACCTTCGCCCAGTCCTCGGGCGGGAGCTGGGTCAGCTCCATCTTGTTGCCTTCGACGCGAAGCTTCGCCTCGCCGCCCCAGTACCAGACGTCGCGGTAGTAGTGGGACTGGTCGATGCTCATCAGGAACAGCTCCTTCAGATGCGGCGGCACTTTCGCCCAGCTCGGCGAGTTGGCGAAGTAGCTGCCGAACCACGCGCCGGTGACGGAGTTGGAGAGCGCGTAGTTGCAGACATCCGCCCAGCCAACCTCATAGGCCTCGGTGAAGCCGCACCAGGCCACGCCATCGAGTTCACCGGTCTGCAGCGCGACTTCGACGTTGTCCCACGGGATGGTCACCGGCACGAGGCCGTACTTGGACAGGAACTTGCCCGCGGTCGGCACGCCGAAGACGCGCAGGCCGTTCATGTCGGACAGCTTCTTGATCGGCTTGTTGACGGTGAAGATGTGCAGCGGGTCCCAGGCACCGGTCGACAGCCAGGTGACGTTCGGCACGTCCGCATAGGCCTCTTCCCAGATCTCCTTCAGGCCGTAGTAACGGAACAGGGCGGGCACATCGAGGCTGTAGCGGGTGGCGAAGGGGAAGTAGCCGCCGAACACCGCGATATCGACCGGCGAGGCCATGGTCGCCTCGTCCGACTGCACCGCATCGAGCGTGCCGGACTGGAGGGCGCGGAACAGGTCCGAGGTCGGCACGAGCTGGTCGGCGTAAAAGAGCTCGATGACCATCTCGCCATTGGCGGCGGCGTTGAAGGCGTCGATCTGCGGCTTGATGACGTGGGCGCCGAGCGGCGCGCCGGAATAGGTCTGCAGGCGCCACTTGATCGGCCCGGTCTGGGCGATCACCGCCGGAGCCGCGAGCGTGGTGCTAGCGAGCGCCGCGCCGGCCCCGAGGCCCGCCTTGGCCATGAAATTGCGGCGGCTGGCGAGAATCTTGTCCGCAGCCGGGTCCACCTTTTTCGGAACGGGCTTCTTGATATCGGTCATTCCTTGCTCCTCTGGTTTTTGGAAGGTCTTTGGAAACGACGAGGCCTCAGCCCTTGACGTTCATGTGGGCCGGCAGCCAGAGCGCGATCTGCGGGAAGACCATCAGGATGATGATGGTGAAAAACATGATCGCGGCGAACGGCCAGATCGACCGGTAGATGTCGATCAGCGAGATTTCCTTCGGCGCCAGCGAGCGCATCAGGAACAGGTTGTAGCCGAAGGGCGGGGTTATGTAGGCGATCTGGCAGGTGATCGTGTACAGGATGCCGTACCAGATCAGCTGGTTGTCGAAGCCGAGATCAAGCGCCTTCACCAGCGGGATGTAGAGCGGCGCGACGATGACCAGCATCGCCGTGTCGTCGAGAAACATCCCCATGATGATGAAGCTGAGCTGCATCATGATGATGATGGTCCAGGGGTTGAGATCCCACTGCTTGACGAACAGGAACTCGATCGCCTTCACCGCGCCGAGCCCGTCGAACACCGTGCCGAAGGCCAGGGCGGCGAGGATCAGCCACATGAACATGCAGGAGACGTTCAGCGTCTTCAGCGCGGTGCCACGGATGATCGGCCAGGTGAACCGGCCCTTGACCACCGCCGCGAGGGTGGCGGAGGCGGCGCCGACGGCCGAACTCTCGACCAGGCTGGTGACGCCGAAGACGAACAGGCCGGTCATGAAGAAGAAAATGACGAAGGGAATGATGCCCGCGCGCGCCAAGGCCAGCTTCTCGCGCAGCGGCATGTTGAGCTCGTCATCGGTCAGCGCCGGCGCGAGCTTCGGGTTCAGCTTCACTCGCACATAGATGTAGATGATGAACAGCGCCGCCATCAGCAGGCCGGGCCCGACACCCGCGAACCACAGCTTGGAGACCGGCTGGCGCGCAATCATGCCGTAAAGCACCAGCACGACCGAGGGCGGGATGAGAATGCCGAGCGACGAGCCGCCCTGCACCACGCCGGAGATCAGCACCTTGTCATAGCCGCGGCGGATCATCTCCGGCAGCGCGATGGTGGCGCCGATCGCCATGCCGGCGACGGAGAGGCCGTTCATGGCCGAGATGATAACCATCAGGAAGATGGTGCCGATGGCGAGGCCGCCGGTGAACCGCCCGAACCAGACGTGCAACGCTCGGTACAGGTCTTCCGCGATCCCGGACTCCGCCAGGATGTAGCCCATGTAGATGAACATGGGCAGCGTCAGCATCGCGTACCAGTTGAACAGCTTGAAGACCTGGTTGAACGGCAGGTCCATCGCGCCGGGGCCATAGAGCATCAGCGCGGCCGCCGAGGCGACAAAGCCGATGCCGGCGAAGACGAGCTGTCCGCTGATGAGCGCCACGACCATCGAGGCGAACATCAGCAGTGCGATCATCTCGTAGGACATCAGATCTTCTCCCCGCGCAGCGTGAAGATGTGCTTGATGACCAGCGAGAATGCCTGCAGCAGCATGAGGATGAGACAGACGGTCAGCAGCGCCTTGATCGGGATGACCGAGGGGTTCCAGATGGAGAACCGCTTCTCATTGGTGGCGATGGCGTATTGCAGGCTGGAGATCGAGCCCGTCAGCAGCACGCCGAGATAGAAGATCAGGCACCAGACGGTGACGAGGTCCATCTTGGCCTTCCCCCGCTCGGAGAGCGTGGAGTACCAGAGATCCATCCGCACATGCTCATTGTTGCGCAGCGTGAACGGCCCGCCCATGAAGTAATAGGCTGCGAGGGTGAACTGGGTGAGTTCCACCGCCCAATGCACCGGCATCTTGACGAGGTTGCGCATCACCGCGTCGAACAGCAGCGTCCCGCCCATGAAGAAGATGAGCGACGCGGCGAGATAGCCGACATAGTTGGATAGGCCGTCCACCACCCGCACATAGCGGGCCGCGAGTCCCCAGGCCCCCGTATTTCTTGCCCCAACCGACGTCACATGTTTGCTCCGTTGCACCGCCATCCCCGTGGCCGGCGTCTTGCCGACCGTGCCCGCGCCTTTTTAGGCGCGCGTGAATCGTGGTGGCGCGGCACGACGCGCCCCTCGCTTCCTAAGCCGCGAAGACAGGTTCATCTGGTCCCCTCATGCCGCAGTGCACGCGATTGGCGCGTGCCTGCTTTTTTGGCATAGCAAGCAATGTACCGGTTTCGCGTTTGAACGGAAGCCCTAGCTCGGCAGAACACGTGCAATAGGTCACTCTATTTTGCCTGTTATGACCGTTCGGGCGACTTTGATGCGATCTTATTGACCATTCGGCTGATATGCTCTTGAATGACGAATGGCCGGTGGACGGAGCAGTAACTTGATGTCGGCTCCGTGCAACGGCTTGGTCGGATTGTGCCCGCATTCGGTCAGTCCCTCGCGACTCGACAGGCGCGCGAACGGCCGCACCGCCGCCAAACCTGATCACCCCTACGTCACTTCAGCTCGGGATTGCTTCGGTGCCGACCCATCATCGACATGACCAGGTACTCGCCCTTCTCACGCAGTCGGGCGAGATGACCGTGGAGGCGCTCGCCGAGGAACTCGGCGTGTCCCGCGAGACCGTGCGGCGCGATCTCACCCAGCTTGGCGCGGCGGGGAAGTTGCGCCGCTTTCATGGGGGCGCCCGCCCTATCACCGCCACGTCGTCGGTGGTGGACAGTGAATCACCCTTCGCGCACCGCCTCGCCCAGAACGCCGCTGCCAAGCGGCGCATCGCCGCCGCGGCGAGCCGCCTGTTCCGCCCTGAGGATTCACTGTTCATCGACACCGGCAGCACAACCGTCGTCTTCGCCGAAGCTCTGGTGGCGGTGCCGTCGCTGGTGACGATCACCAATTCGCCCCGCATCGCCGCGACGCTGGCTTCCAATTCGAGTCACAAGGTCTTCCTGATCGGCGGCGCCTATGGCCCCGATGCCGGCGAGAGCCTTGGGCCGCTGGCGCTGGAACAGATCGGCAAGTTCCGCGCCCGCCACGCGGTGCTGACCATCGGTGCCATCGACCCGACCTGCGTAATGGATTTCGATCTGCAGGAGGCTGAGGTCGCCAAAGCCATGATCGAGCGCGCCGATCGAGTGACGGTGCTCGCGGATTCCAGCAAGTTCGACCGTCGCGCTGTATTCGAAGTCGTCGCCCTTGGGCGCATCCACACGCTTGTGACAGACGCGCCACCGTCCGAGCCCATGGCCCGTGCGCTTGCCGTTGCCGGAACCCAGTTGATCATTGCCCGCTAGGTTTAGGACAGATTGATCCAGCCCAGAAGATGATGAGCACGGCAATGCATGTGGATGCAGATAAGGTGCGCGCCAATAGTCATCGGGCTGCGGTCTACAGTCGTCGACCTGTCATCGCATGCGACATGAGGCGGACGGCGAGGTGTGCGGAGTTTGAGCTGGCTGAAACACAGATTTCGTGCGGACGTGACGCGCACGGCTGGACGGGAGGAAAGCTCGCGCTCCAGCGCCAAGATGGCGTCGACCATTTCCGCTTCGGATCGAAACTTGACTTCTCTCCGAGTCCCGCCGGTCTGCCTTGCGATGCGGCGCGGGCCGCCCGCTTTCCTCGAGGATCCGGATGAGCGTCAAGCGTCCACGCGATCACCGGCTCTCGTTCCGCGCCAGCACCCGGTCGAGCTCACCCGTCCAGATCCCCAGCTTCAGCATGGGCTGGACCGAGCGCTCGTACTCCAAAGCCGTCTCGTTCGAGCGACGGACCCTGCGGACCGCCTTCCGGGATATCTTCAGCTCGCGGCAGATCGCCTTGATCGCTTTGCCTTGAACAAAATATGCCCGACCAATCTTCGCGATCGTCGCCACCACAGGCATCCGAAACCTTGCCGCCGATCGTCCCGGAGGCACCGTGAACCCCTGCGTCAGAGGGGTCCGTTTGGACGCCCCCCTAAAACGGTGTCCTGTTCCACGCCGATTCACATGAGGGCGCGTCAGAAGAACGTCTCCGGGAGACATCGAGGCTGATTGACACCCCGGAACTGGCGCCGCCATGATCTCTTCGCGAGAGGGGCATGGCATCTCGGGGTAGGAATGTAAGGTCGATGTCGGAAGGGGACGCTCGTTTCGCTCTGAGGCTACGCTCGTGGCGCCGATTGAATGGCATCAAGCAGTTCGCCTTGGCGGAGATGCTGGGCGTGTCCCAGGCGGCGGTATCGTATTGGGAAACCGGGCGCGACAAGCCCTCTCCTGATCTGATGAAGCGCATCACCGAGCTGATCTCCGGGTCCGAACTGGACGAGATCCGGCTGGAACGTGTGTTCACGGAACGCCAACCCGGCATCATGGCACTCTATGATCTTGATGGCGTCCGCTTGCTGGCGGCATCGCGGGGTTATCGCGCCCTGTGGCCGGGCATGTCGCTGCTGCAGGGCATGTCGTTGGAACGTCATCTCGTGAATGAGTCCGGCGAGCTTCTGGCGAACGCGGCTCTCCGGCGCGATATCAACTCCGGCAAGCTGGCCCTGGTCAGCGGAGTGAGCGACCGCCATACCGATATCATTGTCGACACAGCCGTCCGCCATGAGTGGAACACCCGTGTCCGTCGCTTTGGGCCCAAGACGCTCCTGTCCATCTCCTACGATCCATGCGGCGAAACGGTCCCGGTGGGCATCACCGAAGTGAAGCTCTTTTCCGATCTGAAATAAGCGCCCCTCGCATGGAAGGCGTCTCTCGGCGCGCGTCCCCTGCCTCAACGTACCGAGTACGGCAGCGCTCTATCCGCAACGTTCGACGAACCATGCTAAAAAGCAAGTTTTTATAGTATAGTCCATGTTATAAAATATAACTTCCTATCTCTGCTTAGAAACGCGTAAAGAATAATCAAAGCCCGCCTCCGTTCGATCCCCACGATTTGTACGCGCAGGCCGATAGCGACGATTATCTGATAATGAATACAATCAATAACTTGACGATCCAAGGAGTGGGCGCAGGTGCGTGGCCCTTCCCGGCCTATTCTGGGCAGGCCTGCCTGTTGTCATGCGGATACATTTTCAGGCGGGCGACGATGCGATCGGCAATAGCCGGTTTCCGCCGATGACGGGGCGTCCAAGGACGTCGCCGGCCGGTCGTCATCACCGTGGAGGGGTCGTGAGCGTCCTCTTCGACGGCAGCCGGCAGGCCCTCATCGGCGTCGGGGTGTTCAGCGGTGTCGCCAATCTGCTGATGCTCACCGGCCCGCTCTTCATGCTCCAGGTCTACGACCGGGTGCTGGTCAGCCGGTCGCTGCCAACCCTCTGGGTGCTCGGCCTCATCGCAACCGCGTTCTACATCGCCTTCGCCATGATCGACTATGCGCGAGGTCGAGTGCTGGCACGCCTCGGCGACCGGATGGAAGCACGGTTTTCAGGACTGGCCTTTCGCCGCGAGATTGCCGATGCGTTCGATGGGCAGGCGACCGACGGCAGATCGACAGCGGATCTGGCCACGGTCCGGCGCTTTCTCGGTGGGCCGGCGCCGCTGGCGCTGTTCGACCTGCCATGGGTGCCGCTCTATCTGGTGGTGCTGGGGCTTCTCCATTGGTCGCTCGGGCTCATCGGCTTTCTGGGCGTCGCGGTGGTGGTGTCCCTTGCCCTCCTGAACAATCACCTCACGCGTGCGCCGATGGCTCTGGCGGCGGGCGAGGCAACGCAGGCCGGCATGATGCTGGAAGCCGCCCGCCGCTCGGCCGAGGCGGTGACGGCTCTCGGCATGCGGCCCCAGGTGGCCGGACTCTGGGGCGGGACGCTGGCCCGGGCACGGGCCACCGAACGCGACAGCGGCGATGCTGCGGCCCGCATTGCCGCCATCTCGCGCGGCTTCCGCCTTTTCCTGCAGTCGGCGACGCTAGCCATCGGTGCTGTTCTCGTCATCGAGCAGGCCGCCACGGGCGGCATCATGATCGCCTCGTCCATTATGCTGGGCCGGGCGCTGGCGCCGATCGACCAGATGGTGGCCCAGTGGAAGACCATGGCCGGTACCCGAGCGGCCCTTGAGCGCCTCGAGAGCCGGCTTGTCCATGACGCCGGCGCCGCGCCGAAAATGGATCTGCCGACCCCCACCGGCCGTCTCTCCCTCGCCGGTGTGATGGCTGCGCCGCCGGGCATCCGTCGCCCGCTGCTTGAAGGCATCGCCTTCCAGCTCCATCCCGGCGAGGCTCTTGGCATTCTCGGCCCAAGCGCCTCCGGCAAATCCACCCTCGCCCGTATCATCGTCGGCCTGTGGCGCCCCATGAGCGGTAGCGTGCGGCTGGACGGCGCCACACTCGACCAGTGGGATCCCGACAGACTCGGCCGGCACATCGGCTATCTCCCGCAAGATGTGGAACTGATCGGCGGCACCGTGCGCGACGCGATCAGCCGGCACCAGATGGGCGCGAAGGACGCGGACGTCATCCGTGCCGCCCAGGCCGCGGCGGCTCACGCCATGATCCTGGCACTACCCGACGGCTACATGACCCGCCTCGGGCCCGGCGGGGCGGCGCTTTCCGGCGGTCAACGCCAGCGTATCGCCCTCGCCCGGGCGCTTTACGGCGATCCCTGCCTCATCGTGCTCGACGAACCGAACGCCAGTCTCGACCAGGAGGGCGATGCGGCCCTGACGGCCGCGCTGCTGGTCGCCCGAAAGCGCGGCGCGGCCGTGATTGTCATCACTCACCGGGCCAGCGGGCTCGCCGCCTGCGACCGTGCCCTGGTGCTGAAGGACGGACGCATGGTCGCGCTCGGTCCCAAGGAAGTGGTCCTGCGTGATCTGATGAAACCGGCGGTCGAGGCGCCGGCACGGCCCCGTCTGGCGAAGGAGGTCGCACGGTGATGCGCAAGCCCATGGGTATACGCCCCGCAAAATCGTCTGCCGGTGCGCCCCCTCGGCCATCCGCGCTGCGGGAGGCCTGGCGAAAGCGTGTTCAGCGTCGCAGGCAACGGGATGGCGCTGACCGCCGGCGCACGAAGGACGACCCGGCCGATCCCTCCCGCCACCTGCGGTTCGGCGCGATGGTGTGTGCCGGGGTCGTCCTCAGTTTCAGTGCTTGGTCGGCCCTCGCCTCGTTGCAAAGCGCGGTGGTGTCGTCCGGCATCGTGGTAACGGAAGGAAAGACCCGCACCGTCCAGCATCTGGACGGCGGCATCATCAGTGCGCTTGCGGTGCGGGATGGAGCCGAGGTGAAGGCCGGCGATCTGCTGATCCGCCTTGATGCCACCCGCCATGCCGCCGAGCGGGCCATCATCGAGAACCGGCTCTATGAAGCCCTCGCCCGGCAAGCCCGGCTCAAGGCCGAGCGCGATGATGCCCCGGCGATGACGCGCCCGGCCATGCTGGATGTCATGGTCGGCGGCGATCGGGCATGGGCCAATCTTCTGCCCACCTATCCCGCAACGACGGCTGTGCTTGTTGGCACTGGCCTGCCGCCGGAGGCCATCACCCCACCTGAAACCGGCGCGGAGATCGCCAACCGGGTGTTCTCCGGTCAGGAACGGCTGTTTCAGGCCCGGCGTGACACGGTGAAAGCCCAGATCGCGCGACTGGAGGCCGGCATTGCCCAAAGCCGGGAGCAGATTGGCGGCCTTGAGGCACAGCGGGAAGCCGCCCGGCGCCAGCATGTCCTCATCGGCAAGGAGCTGGAGACGGCCCGCGTGCTGGGCGCCAAGGGCCTGATGCCGAGCACCCGGCTTCTGGCGCTGGAGCGCCAGCAGGCCGAGCTTGAAGGCGCCATCGCCGGGCGGGGCGCCGACAAGGCCGCTATCGAGCAGGGGATCGGCCAGCTTCATCTGCAAATCCTGGAGCTTGAGCGGGATACCCGCGAGAAGGTGCTGACCGAACTGCGCGAGGCGGACGCCAATGTGCAGGAGCTGTTGGAGCAGCGCATCGCTGCCATCGACAAGCTGAGCCGTACGGATGTCCGCGCTCCGGTGAGCGGACGGGTGAACGCGCTCGCCTTCCACACCCTCGGTGGTGTCGTGAAGCCGGGCGACGTAATGATGGAGATCGTTCCGGACGATGAGACCTTGATCGTGGAGGCGCGGGCGGACCCGGCATCGGTGGACCGTATCCGCGCCGGGCAGCCGGCCCGCATCCGCCTCGCCGCGTTCGACCAGCACTCGACACCGGAACTGGCCGGCACGCTTCTCGTCGTCTCGCCCGACCGTCTCGTCGATCCCCAGACGGGCGCGTCCTATTTTGCGCTGAAGGTTGCCATCGACACCGGCCAGCTCGACCTTCTCGGTCCGGACAAGCCTCTGGTACCCGGCATGCCAGCGGATGTGTTCATCGTCACCGGCAGGCGCACGCCTCTCAGCTACCTGACAAAGCCACTGACCGACCAGATGGCGCGGGCGTTCCGAGAAGATTGAGGCGTGCGGGGGATCAGTCCCCGGCAACGCCTGTGGCATCAATAGATGACATCCGTATACACGCAACAACCTTCATCATGCAGCACATAACTACGGCATGTCGCGGCGCGAACTTGCACTTATAAAATATAACAGCCCGCCCCAGGGGCCGCACTGCGCATTTTGACAGATTATGTCCCTGCGCGATCAACGTTTTATTGGCGCATTCGAATCTGAGGGGCCGGGTCTCCCGGCTTTTCGTCGGCGTAGCTTCGTGTCTGATCAAATTTTATCAAGGGGTAGTCATGTCTTCCGCGTCCGGTGCGACAACAACAATCACATGGCTGTGGAGCACCGATACGGTGCTTTCCTTCGATCCGGCCACCGATGTGCTCGATTTCGGCTGGTTGTCCTCGGACAATTTTACCATCTCGGAAGAGGGTGGCTCGGTCGTCATTTCCATCCCATCCAACAATCAGACCTACAGGCTGGAGGGCGTGCGGCTCTCCGACCTGACGCTGGCGAATATCACCGCCCGCGATGCCTCGACCCTCGTGGTCTGGCAGGCGGCCATCGAGGCCGCCGGCAGCGACTCTGGCGAAAGCTCCGATGACGACAGTTCCGGCAGCGACGACAGCACCGATGACAGCGGCGCATCCATCGACACCGACGACGAAACCGATAGCTCAAGCGCGACCACCGCTTACGCGGCCGCCTGGTCCGCCAGCAATGTCTATAAGGCCGGCGATCTCGTCAGCGTCGGCAATTCCGTCTACCAGGCAGGATGGTGGACGCAGGGTGACGACCCGTCCGGCAGCAACTCGGTCTGGACGTTCGTGGGCTATATGGACACCACCCCGGTTGTGCCGGATGCGCCCGACGATCTCTACGCCGCCAGCACCTCCGCCTCCACCACCGTTCTGGTGTGGGATGCTGCCGAGGTAAACGGTGTCGGCACGGTTAGCGCCTATGAGGTCTATCAAGACGGCGTTCTGATCGGCACCACCAGTTCCACCTATTACAAGGTGACGGATCTGGCGGCGTCCACGACCTACTCCTTCACCATCGTCGCGGTCGACGAGGCCGGGGCGTCCGAAGCCTCCGAGGCCGTCAGCGTGAGCACCGCCGCCGAGGGCACGGGCGGGGGCGACAAGACCTTCTCGCCCTATATCGACATGTCTCTGTCCAGCAGTCAGAATCTGGTCGAGATCGTCTCGGCCGCCGGCCTCAGCGCGGTCACCCTGGCCTTCGTCCTCTCCTCCGGCACCGATACGCTCGGCTGGGGCGGCATCGGCACGATCGCCGACGACACTTTGCCGAACGGCACCACAATACTCTCGCAGGTCGAGCAGCTCCAGGCGATGGGCGTGGAGGTGACGATCTCGCTCGGTGGCGCCAATGGCCAGGAAGGGGCACTCACCTTCTCCAGCGCCGAGGCACTCGCGGCCGCCTATCAGCAACTGATCGACCGCTATCACGTTACCCAGCTCGACTTCGATATCGAGGGGTCGGCTATCGCCAATGACGCCGCCAACGCGCTGCGCAATGAGGCGCTCGTGCTGTTGCAGGAGGCGAATCCCGAGCTGGAGGTGTCGTTCACCCTTCCAGTGCTCACCACCGGCCTGACCCAGGACGGCATCGACCTGCTGACCGCGGCCATGGAAGCAGGGGTAACAATCTCCACCGTCAACATCATGGCGATGGACTATGGCGCCTATTACGACACGGGCGACATGGGCGCCGACGCGATTTCCGCGGCGCTGGCGACCATCGCCCAGTTGGAGGCGATCGGCCTCGACAGCCAGATCGTCATCACCGTGATGATCGGCATCAACGATGTCACCACCGAGGTGTTCACGCTGGAGGATGCCCAGCAGCTGGTCGATTTCGCAGAAGCCAACGACAATGTCGCGGGTCTCTCCATGTGGTCGCTGAGCCGCGACAACGGTTCAGCCACCGGCTACGTCTCGCCCACCGGCAGTGGCGTCGAGCAGGAGACCTATGCCTTCGCGGAGATTCTCAAGACGGTAAGCGACGGCAGCACCGGCACCGGCGAAGACGACACCGATACGGGTGGCGATACCGACCCGGATGACACCGGCACGACAGATCCAGACGATACGAACCCGGATGATACAGACGACACCGACACGGACCCGGACGACACCGACCCCGGCAGCACGGACGGCGACGATACCGGAACCGGCACCACCACGACCATCACCTGGGCGTGGGGCAGCCAGACCGTGCTGTCGTTCGACCCGGCGACCGATGTGCTTGACTTCGGCTGGTTCTCCTCCGCCAGTTTCACCATCTCGGAAGAGGATGGCTCGGTCGTCATCGCTATCCCCTCCAACGACCAGACCTATACGCTGGATGGTGTGAGCCTCGACGATCTGTCGATGGACAACATCACGGCCAAGGACGCGAGCGCGCTCTCCGCCTGGCAGGACGCACTTGATGCTGCGAGCGAAGACGGCTCCGACACGGGGGCGACGGACGGGGACAACCCCGACACCGGCAACACGGAAACGGGCGAAGACGACACCGGGAACACTGATAACGGCGAGACCGGAACCAGCACCACCACGGCCATTACCTGGGCGTGGGGCAGTGACAGCGTCGTGTCCTTCGATACTGCGACCGATACCCTCGACTTCGGCTGGATGTCGGCGGACAGCTTCTCCGTTTCGGAGGTGGATGGTTCGGTCGTCATCGCCATCGCGGGCAATGACCAGACCTATACGCTTGACGGCGTGAGGCTTGCCGACATGTCGATCGACGACATCACGGCCAAGGATGCGACGACGCTGGCGGAATGGCAGACCCTCCTCGATGCGGCTGATGAAGCCGCGGCAGAAACGGTGTCCGTCGCCAGCGCGCTGCATGCGTCGGACGGCCTCGCCTGATCCTCGAGTATCGACAAAGCCGCAGGCGGCCATGCGCAGCCTGCGGCATGCCGCTCTGGGGCGGCAGCGACGCTCTGTTCGTTGGCCAATGCCCGGTCAGCGGCCGAGGCCCATAGGATCGATGCAGTTCTTGTCAGCGGGCGGGAAAGCCGCGGTCGTTTGCTCCACCGTCTCCGATCTGCTGGATGACATCGGCGAGCTTTTCGGCGAAGCGCGTTGTGAGCCCTGAAAGCTGCGCGCTGGAGCGGTGGACGATGACCAGCGTCTGCCAGCTGACCTCCTCCGAGATGATGGGCACGAAGCTCAGTGTGCCGCCTAGGCGTTCGAGTTCTACATCGGCGCGGGTCAACACCGTTGCAAGATCGCTGAGCCGTGCCAGCCGCTTCAGAAGGTCGATCGAGTTGCTCTCGACGATCGGCTCAATGGCAAGGCGCGAGCGTCGGGTGAGCCGGTCGAAGATCGCCCGCAAGGTGAGCCCTTCAGCCGGCAGAGCGAAGGGATGCCCGGCAAGGTCGCTGGGCCGCACGCTGCTGCGCGACGCGAGCGGGTGACCCGGTCCCACCACGAGGCCGACGCTGCAGCGCGTGCTGCTGTAGATGTTGAGGTTCGGTTGTGGGGGCAGGTCGAAGCCAACACCAAACTGCGCGTCTCCCTCGCCGACGGCCAGAGCGATGCGTTCGGCGGGCATGGCCGTCAGTGTGATGTGTGTCAGCGGGTAGGTCATGTGCCACGCACTGACGACCGGGGCGAGCACATCGGCGGTCAGCGCTTCCAGTGTCGCGACGTTGATACGCGTGCGCCGCAGCGTCTTGAGATCGCTGATCCGACCGATCGTGCGCGAATGGTCCTTCATCGTCGCGCGGATGTGCTCGACCAGCAGTTCACCGGCCGCCGTGAGCCGCACCCCGCTCGAGAGGCGTTCGAACACCGCGACGCCGAGCTCCTCCTCGAAGGCCAGGATCTGTCGGTTGATCGCCGAGGAGGCGATGCCGAGCCGCTCGGCCGCCTGGCGCATCGATCCGGCGCGAGCGACCTCGTCGATGTAGCGCATGAGGCGCGAGTGCAGCATGGCAAATTCCCGAGTGACCGCTGCCAAAAAGGCAGCGCTCCATTGAGTTAATGATGCTAGCGGGCGGACGCGCGCACTCCTAGCCTTCTCGCGCCTGCACCATCGACGACGGGCCAAACGGGAGACTGGAATGACGAACAGGAGCTGCTGGCGGCTGGCCGGCGCCACCGCAATCGCCCTCGCCGCGCTGTGCTCGGGCTGGTCGGCCAAGGCTGACACACTGGCGACCATTCTTGCGGAGAAGAAGGTCACGGTCGGTACCGAAGCCGCCTTTCCGCCTTTCGAGTTCGTCGAAAACGGCAAGATCGTCGGCTACGGCAAGGATATACTCGACGCGGTCATCGCCGATCTCGGCGTCGAGTTGATCCAGCTCGACGTGCCGTTCCAGGGCATCCTGCCCGGGCTCGACGCCAAGAAATTCGATTTCGTCGCGACCTCGGTCGGCATCACGCCGGAGCGCGCAGCAAAATACGCCTTCACCATGCCCATCGCAGTCAGCAGCGAGGTCATCCTCAAGCGCGCCGACAGCCCGATCACCACCGTCAAGGATCTTGAGGGCAAGGTCGTCGGCACCCAGCTCGGTACCACGACCGAGCAGGAGGCTCGCAAGGCCGACGCCGCGCTCAAGGCGGCCGGCGGCACGGGCTTCAAGGAATTGAAACTCTACCCGTCCTTCCCGGAAGTCTACGTGGCGCTTGCCAGCGGCGAGCTCGACGCGGTGGTGCAGAGCGGGCCGAACGTCGCCACGCTGATCAAGGAAAAGCCCGGCGTCTTCGCCGTTGGCGACACCATCAGCCAGACGCCGCGCTATATCGCCTGGGTTACCCGGCCTGCAGATCCTGAGTTGAGGGCGCGCATCTCGGCAGAGATCAAGAAGCTGCGTGACAGCGGCAAACTCGCCGAGTTCCAGAAGAAGTGGTTTGGCTTCACCATGGATATCCCGGACACCGGCTACCTCCCCGCCGGCGCACTCTGACGCATCCGAGGCAGGGCAAGGCGATGGCGCTTGACGGATCAGCCTATCTCGATGCGCTACCGAAGCTGCTCGCCATCAGTTGGATCAGCCTCTCCATCGCCCTCGCCGCCATGGTTCTGGGGTTGTGCGGCGGGGTCACACTGCTGCTGTTGCGCGTACTCAAATGGCCGCTTCTCAGTCTCCTCATCGCGGCTCTACGTAGCATCGTCCTCGGCGTGCCCGTGCTGGTGTTGATCCTGTTCGCCTATTACGTCCTGCCGGCGATCGGGTTGAACCTGTCGCCGGTGGTCGCCGGCACGTTGGCCCTCGGCCTCTGCAGCGCGGTCTTCATGAGCGAGATCTTCGGCGGGGCGCTCACCGCGATCCCGCCGGGGCAGGTGGAGGCCGGGGCCGCGCTCGGCCTCGGGCCGCTCTGCGTGTGGTCACGGGTACTGCTGCCGCAGATCTTCCGTCTCAGCATCGGCCCGCTGGTGAACGAGTTCACCATTCTGCTGAAGGCGACGGCGCTGCTTTCGGTCATCACCGTCACTGACATGATGCGTACCGCGCAGCAGATCTATGCGGTGAATTACCGCCCGTTCGAAACCTTGCTGGCGGTCGCGACGATCTATGTCGCCATCAACATCGTTGCCAGCCGCCTCGGCGACAAGCTGCAGTCCATGACCCGCCACGGGATGCGCTGACCCGTGGCGACGTTCGATCTTGCTCTTCGCTATTGGCCGCTGCTGGCAAACGGGCTGCTGCTCACCGTGTGGGTCTCGCTGGCCGGCATTGCGCTTGGCGTCCTCCTCGCCATCCCACTGGCCGCCGGCAAACACTCCCGTCGGAAGCTGCTGCGCGTGCCGGCTGCAGTCCTGATCGAGCTGCTGCGAAACGCGCCGTTCATCGTGGTGCTGTTTCTGGTCCATTTCGGTGCCCCGCGGCTTGGCTTGCGTCTGCCGGCCTGGGAGAGCGGCATGGTCGCGCTTGCCCTCTATGGCGCCGCCTATTTCGCCGAGGTGCTGCTTGCGGCCTACCGCGCGGTGCCCGTTGGACAGAGTGAGGCTGCACGAAGCCTTGGTCTGTCACGCCTGCACATTCTGCGCCTTGTGGTCGGCCCGCAAATGCTGGGCGTCGGGCTCCCGCCCGGCCGCGTCGTGGCGATCATGCTCCTCAAGGACTCCGCGATCCTCTCGATCATCGCGGTTCCCGAGCTGACCCACGCGACCCTGCGCATCCAGGCCGAGACCTTCGACACGGTCGGCACCTTCATCATCACCGCGGCGCTCTATTGGCTGCTGGCGACAACGCTTGGCGCCGTGCTCGATCGCCTCGACAGGGGCGTGCGGGAACGGCGCCGCCACACAATACGCGGCAGCGCCGTGGCGCGGCGCTATCTCACGCTCGACTTCTATTGGCGCTGAGGCGCGGACCCAACACCTGCTTCAACGAGAAAAGGAACAGACGCCATGGACCAGTTGCTCGATGCGCCCGGCAGCCTCCCGGACCTGCGCGGCCTCCATAACGAGCCGGGCCCGCGTCGCTGGGAGCGCATTCTGGTCCCGAAAGGCCGCACTGCGTTCGAGCTCGACAAGGGTGACACGCTGCGGATCATTGATCTCGACGGGCAGCAGGTCGCCGACCTCATCTGCTTTGACCGCCACAATCTCGTCGACAAAATCTCCCCCAGCACCACGGTGATGGTGAAGGGCAACATCCACCTGACCACCGGCGACTATATCCGCTCGGTGGATGCCTATCCCATGCTCAAGATCACGCAGGACACGGTGGGGCGGCACGACATTCTGGCCGGCTCCTGCTGCCCAGGGCTGAACCGCCTGCGCTATGGCGAAAAGGCTGCGCACCAGCCGAACTGCCGCGAAAACCTTGCCGCCGTGATGGAGCCTTATGGCGTGCGGTTGAGCGAAATTCCCTACACGTTCAATATCTTCATGAACGTGCCTATCAGCCCGGAAGGCAATATCGAGGTTATTGCTCCGGTGTCCAAGTCAGGCGATTTCATCGATCTCCATGCAGAGATGGACCTCGTCGTGGCGATCTCCAATTGCCCGCAGGAGCGTAACATCTGCAACGGCTTCAATGCCACACGGCTTGGTCTGGTCGTCTACAACACGCAGGCGTCGTCATGAGCTCATCGGCGCTGGAGGAGCTGTTCCGCGGTCTCGTCTTCTACGGCACGGGTGGCGGTGGACGCGCCGAGGCCGGCCTCGCGTTACTGCGCGGCCATTTTGGCGCGGACTGGACGCCCCGGTTCACCGCCCCCGCCGATCTGCCGCCGGAATCGCATGCGTGCGCGACCATCGTCATCGGTGGACGCGATCCCGACAAGGACATCCCCATCGCGCTGCGTGCCGCGCTGAATGTCCCCGAGGCTGATCTCGCGATACCGCTGCGCTTTGCCCGCGCCGTGCAGGCGCTGGAACGCGCGACCGGCACCGAGATCGCGGCGCTGGCTGTCGTCGAGCTTGGCAGCCTCGCCATGGCCGCGACCCTGGTGGCGGCCGACATGCTGGGCAAGGCAGTGCTTGACTGCGATGGTACGGGACGCTCAATTCCCGAACTTGGCCTTGCCAAGCTCGACCTCGTCGGTCTGTCGCCCGCGCCGGCCGCGCTGGTCGATCGGTTCGGCAACGAGACCGTGCTGCTGACCACAAGCGGCGCGTCGATGACCGACCGTCTCGCGCGCCAGATCAACGCGGCAGTCTATGGACGGGGGCTCGCCTGCGCCGGATATCTCGCGCCCCTGAGCGCATTCGCCGCCGGACTGGTGCCGGGCAGCGTTGCGACGGCGCAGGAGATCGGCACCATTCTCAGCGGCACGGGCGAGGTGTCGCAGCGCCTGGAGGCCTTGTTCGCACGCACGGGCGGTCGCCTTCTGTTCAAAGGCACAACGACCAAGGTGCACTGGCGCAGTGCCGAGCCGTATCGCTTCCGCGACCTCGACTATTATTTTGCTGGGCTCGACGGGAACGCCGGCGACAGCTTCCGCATCTGGGTCAAGAACGAGCACCATCTCGTCTGGCGAAGCGATGAACTCATCGCCTCAAGCCCGGATCCGATCGCGGTGCTCGATGCAAGCACTCTCGAACCGCTGACCACCCTCGGCGACGTCGAACCGGGCCGCGAAGTCGTGGCCGTGGTGGTGCCCGCGCTCGACGCGATCTGGCGGACACCGGCAGGAATTGAACGCCTCGGCCCCGCCCGTCTCGGTTTCGAGGCGGGTCGGTCCGAGTGACATGGCGTTAGGTCGGGCAGTTCCTGGCGAAGCTAGTGGATTCGAGCGAAGCTCGCCATTCGCCCGGAAATGCGCGTCAAAGCGCGGGGCGGTAGAGAATGCGGCGGACATCGGCCGGGAAGCCATAGAACGCAATGACCTCACTCCATGCCCGTCGCCAGCTCTGGCCGATAGCCGGGTAGCGGCGGCCACGGCGCGATAAATGCCCTTCAGGGCCGCCGCGACGACCCTGCGATCCTTGTAGGAGACGAAGTCGAGGCTCCGGCGCAACAAGTGGACGATGCAGGTCTGGACTATTGCTTCGGGAAAACGGCGCGGATCGGCTTAAGCGGGCGAGCCTGCCAGGTGGCGATTTCCTCCAGCACGGCGTCGATGACCGCACTGATGGGCTCGGGCGAGACCTCGATGCCACAGAGCTCGCGCAGATGCCCGGCGATCTCCCGGGCGCTCGTGCCACGGGCGTACACCGATACGATCTTGTCGTCGAAGCCGGGAAAGCGGCGCTGGTACTTGGCGATGAGCTGCGGATCGAACGTCGCCTGTCGGTCGCGCGTGATATCCAGCTCGATCCGGCCGGTCTCGGTCGTCACCGTCTTACAGCCATAGCCGTTGCGGCTGTTACCAGCCTCGTCGCCCGCCAAAGATGCAAATGCGGGCCTCGCTCGGGGCCGCTCCCTTGAGGCGCAGGAGCTCATGGACGTACCAATCCATCAGTTACGTGGCATTGCGCATCGCCTCTGCGCCAATCGTGGGCGCGCTGATGTTCTCAACGATCGTCAGCACCCCAGCAATCCGAGCGGCATTTTCGAATGACCTCCGGGGTACCCTGGCCCGATCGTACAAGTGTGATCATCGTCAGTTGGAGGCCCAAACGTCTTGGAGGTAGCGGTGCGCGGCTTCCAGCTCGGGCAAGGCCGGGGCGCCGAGGATGTCGGTCAAGGCCGCGCGTACATCAGGAGCCATGGTGCGGGCATTGCCGCAAATCAGGATGGAGGCCCCGCGCGCGACCAGTTCCTTGACCGGGGCGGAATGGACCCGCAGCAGATCCTGGACATAAGTCTTGGGCATGCCCTGGCAGCGCGAGAAGGCGACTGCGAGCAGGCTCAACGTGCCTTCATCCCGGTAGGCTTCCAGTTCCTCGCGATAGAGGTAATCGCCCTCGTTCCGGCAGCCGAAGAACAGCAGCACCGGCCCCACATCGACGCCCTTCGCCCTCAGCGCATGCCGCTCCTGGATGAAGCCGCGCAGGGGCGCGATGCCGGTGCCCGGTCCTATGAGAATGAGCGGCACGGAGGGATCGTCCGGCAAATGAAAGGCGCTGCCCGTGTCCTTCACCACTGCGCGCAGCGTCGCTCCCTCGGCGCGGCCCGCGAGATAGGTGCTGCACAGGCCGTCATGCTCGGTTCCGTCGCCGCATCGGAAACGAAGCGCGCCCACGGTGAGCGAGCAGCGATCCGGCGCGAGCAAGGGTGACGACGAGATGGAATAGTAGCGCGGCTTCAGTGCCGGCCGCAGGCCGAGCAGGGTGGCCAGGTCAAGCTGCACCGATGGCACCTGCGCGAGCAGATCCATCATGCGCGGCTTGCCGGCAGCAAGGGCCGGAAAATCGGCGAGCCATTGAGCGATCCGCGCCTGATCGGGCGGGCAGCGGGCCGCCCTCGCCCAGGCCCGCAATTCGCGCCGCTTCACCGGGCCGGCGAGATCCACATGCTCGGCGAGAAGCTCGCCCACGCGGACCGGCACGCCAAAGGGCAGCCCACCCTCCCCCTCCGCTTCCGGCTTCAGGGCGGTCAGCAGCACCGTGGCATCAGCGGCGAGGCCGCAAAGCGCCACCGCGGCGGCCACGAGCGCCGGCGGATTGCTGGGAAAGACGCCGAGATGATCGCCCGCGGCATAGGCAGCGCCGGCGGGCAGGGACAGCTCGATATGGCGGGTGGAGCCGCGCGCGTCCAGCGCTTGCAGTTCGCGGTTTACCCGCACCTCGATCCGCACGGCGTCCTGATCGAGCGCCGTGCCACGGCGCGGTGCCGCCTCCGTCGCTGCGCCGGCGAAATTCACCACCTCCACCTTGATGGCCGGCGTCCCAGCCGCATCGACGTCCTGGGTACGCCCGACGTCGGCGCTGTCGAGTGCCTGCCACAGGCCCGCGCTCCAGCTCTCCACCGCCGCCTCGAAGTCGCCGTCGGCGTCGGCCGCACCGGGCGCCAGAAGGGGCGTGCCGCCGCGCGCTGCGAGACCCTCGGCGATGGTCCGGGGGAATTTCTGGAAGGTCTGGCGCCACTGCGCGTTGCCGCAGCCCAGCACCGCGAAGCGCACGCCGGCGCAGGCATCCGGCGGCGCTGTCTCCAGCCAACGGGCGAAGCCGGCGGCGTTGTCCGGGGGCGCGCCGTTATAGGTGGAGGTGACGATGACCACCGGCCCGTCGGTCAGCCAGGGCTGGCCCACCTGCTCGTCCAGCTCCGCCACGCGCGCGGCAAAGCCCCGGCTGCCGGCATCGCGCGCCAGGGCAAGGGCGATGTCGCGGCAGCCCCCCATATTGGAACCGTAGAGCACGCTCATCGGCCGACCGACTCCCGAGACGGTCTCGGCAACGGGCGTACCCTTGGGGGATTCAGCCCGCACCGGAAAGCGGCCCTTCACCTCGGGCCGCCGTTCCAGCCGCATCTCCAGATGGTCCGGCTTCACGGTGAGCGCCTGCTTGTGGTGCAGCATATAATGCGGGTCGCGCGGGCGGGCCGTGTAGCGCTGGATGAAGCGGGCGAGCACCATGCGGGCTTCCAGGAGAGCGAACTGGAAGCCGATGCAGGAGCGCACGCCCATGCCGAAGGGATGGTAGGCATCGCGGTGGTGCTTGCCCTCCTCCCCCGGCAGGAAGCGGTCGGGGCGGAAGCTGTGCGCGTCGGGGCCCCAGAAGCGCGGATTGGTATGCAGGGTGGTCAGCGACACGAAGATGCGCTCGCCGGCCTTCACCTCGTAGCGGCCATGGCCCACAGTCGTGTCGCGGGTGACATAACGGGGGAACATGGGCACGGGCGGGCACAGCCGCAGCGCCTCCTTCAAGACGCGCTGGGTGTAGTCCAGCCGGCCGCAATCCTCATAGGTCGGGACATAGGAGAAATCCCGGCCGAGCACCTGATCCACCTCGGCGATCAGCTTCTCCAGCACGTCCGGGTTCTTCCACAGATGGTAGAGCGCATAGGAGAGCATGCCGCTGGTGGTCTCATGGCCGGCGATCAGCAGGACGATGAGCTGGCCGCGAATATTGTCGTCCGGCAGCTTGAGCCCGGTCACCCGGTCCGGCGTGGTGAGCATCACCTGCAACAGGTCCGTGGGCACGGGCGCGCCCGAGTCCATGAGCGCGCGCCGTTCGCGGATGATGGCGTTCACATCGTCCAGCATGATCTTGTCGGCGGCGACGCGCTGGCGGCGGGCCTCGTGGTAGAAGATTTCCGGCAGGACGCGCTTCGGCTCCTGCATCGCATCAACCAGCACCAGGTTCATCGCCTCGACAAAAGGCGGGAGGTCGGGAGAGTCGATGGCCCCGTACCGTTTGTTGAAGGCGGCGTAGGAGATGGCCTCGAAAGTCATCCGGGTCATCAAGTCGGTCGCGAGGAAGCTCTCGTCGGGCCCCAGCCGGTCGAGATGGGCGAAGAGGTCGTCGGCCACCTCGACGATGCGGCCATAGTAGTTCTTCAGCGCGGTCGAGCCGAAGGCCGGGGCGAGAATGCGGTGGGCGCGGTGCCACAGCGGGTCATCGTCACTGGCGGTGAACAGCGCGCTGCCGACACTCTTTTCCGCGAGGTTGCCAAGGCCGCCACGGCCCTCCACCACCTTGGCGAACACATCAGGGGCCGCCGTCATCTCCGAGACTATATCGGCATCGGCACAGAAATAGGCCTTCCCGCCCGGCGCCGTGAAGGCGAAAAAGTCGCCATAGCGGGCGTGAAGATCGGCCATCGCGCCCACGAGGCCATCCGCGTGATGCAGCTCGGGCAAGTTTCCGACGATGGGATACGGCTTGGGACCGGGAACGGCCTCATGCGTACCGGCGGCATCGCTGCCGGCGGTCACCAGTGTCAGTTGCGCCCCATCGGGAACGCTGTCATCCAACGCGACCACCCTCCCATCCGGCGTTTCGACATGGAAGGTAGCGCCGGGCTTGAGGTGGGCGGCAACACGGACCGCCTCCAGCACCGCCTCACGGCTGGCGCCGGAAAACCAGCCGACGCGGATGTTTCCGGCCGGAAGACTGAGTTCAAGGGTCTTCAGGGCGGGGGCGGTCTCGTTGGCGGCGGTCTCGGCAGCGGACATGGGAGCTCCTGGCGCCCGGAGATGATCAGCGTTCGGCGTTGGGTAGGGTGGCGGAGCTGCGCTGCGCCGGGCTGACCTGCAGCGCCTCGATGGCGGCCACAGTCGCCGCCATGTCCCGCTCGGGGTCGATCTCCCGCGCCACCGCCTTGGCGCGCGCGGCAAGCCCCGTGTCATCAAGCACCGCGCGCAGGCTCTGTTCGAGGGCGGCCCGGTTGACCTTCGTGTGCGGGAGCGCCGCCCCCACGCCTATGCGCCGCATCCGCATCGCATTGTCGGGCTGGTCGAAGGCGAAGGGAATGGTGAGCACCGGCACGCCGGCCCGCAGCGCCTCCGCGCAGCCGCCGACGCCTCCATGCTGCACCACGGCGGCGGCATGAGGAAACAGGCTGGAATGCGGCGCATAATCGAGTGCCAGCACCTGATCGGCCGGCGCATCGGGCGGCGGGTTTTTGCCCATGAGCAGGATGGCGCGACGCCCCAGTGCACGGGCCGTATCGGCGGCAACCTGGTAGAAGTCGTGCGCCAGATAGACCACCGTGGTGCCCAGCGTGAACACCACCGGCGGCGAGCCGGCCGCGAGGAAGGCCTCGATACGCGCAGCGGTCTCGGGGCTCGCTTCCTGCGCGAAGAAGGGAAAGCCCGTCTGTACGGAGGCGGCCGGCCAGTCCCGTTGCGGCGCGCCGAAAACACGCGGGAACAACGCCAGCACGAGATCGGGCGAAAATTTGTCGGTGAAGATGATGTCGCCGGTGCCCACCCCCATTTCACGCTGAAGGGCCAAGAGCGGACCGGCCCACCGCGTCGTCTGGTGGCGGATGAGGCGGAACATCAGCCGCTGCGGCCATGTCCCGAGATGACGCAGATGGTAGCCCGCCGGAAACCAGCTGTAGATGCTTGGATCGAGCGCCGACATCATGGTGGCGGGCGCCAGCATGGCATTGGCCCAGGGGATACCTCGCCGCGCCGCGACCAGCCGGGCCACATGGACAAGTTCGCCCACCACCAGCGCGTCGGCGCCTTCGGTGGCATTCAGCAGATCCTCGTAGGTCTCACGAACATGAGGAAAGACGAGGTCGAGGAGCAGGCGACGCCCGCCATGCACCGGGTCGCCAAAGATCTCCATCAGCACGTCGGGGGGAAAGTCCGGCCGCAGCGGATGGAAGGTCAGGCCCAGCGCCGCCACGCGCGGGGCATAGACCGGCGGGGCGGCGATGATCGGCTCATGGCCGCGCGCGCGCAGCGCCTGCCCGATCGCGAGCATGGGATAGAGATCGCCGAACGATCCGAGCGTGGCCAGAACAACGCGCATCAGGGCACCATCTTGGCGTTTTGTGGAAGCGCAGCCGGCTTGCGGCGCATCAGCACCAGGGCGGCCAGCAGGCCCAGCGCCACCATGCCGGAACCGACGTAATAGCCGTCGCCAATGCTCTGCGCGGCGCTGAGGCGCAGGGCGGAGGCGACCGCCGGCCACTGGTCGAGCAGCGCCCGCACCGCCTCGTCCTTGCCATAGATGGCCTGCTCCATGAGGCTTTCGAGCTGGGCGCGCGCCGCCCCCTCGGGTGCGGCCTTCGCCGCGATGTCGAGCACGCGGGCGCGCTCCATGCCGGCGACCGCCGTGCCGATCGCCGCCATGCCGATGGCGCCGCCGAGCTGGCGCACCGTGTCGAGGGCACCAAAGGCACTCCCGCGCTGGTCCTCGACCACGCGGGCGGTGCCGTCCGTATAGGCCTGCGACAGGAAGAGGCCCATCCCCGCGCCGGTGACGATGAGGGCGGGAAACATCAGCAGGAAATCTGCACGGGGCAGCACGTGCGTCTGCCAGAACAGGCCGAGGGTCGCCAGCGTCAATCCGGTGACGACCGGCAGCTTCGCGCCATATCGGTCATAGAGCCGGCCTGCCAGCGGCGCACACAGCATCAGCGGCAGCAGAAACAGCAGCATGGCGAGGCCCGACTGAAGCGGGGTGAAGTGCAGGATGCGCTGGAGATAGATCGCGCCGAAGGCCGATTGCCCGACCAGCGCGCACTGCGCGCAGAACAGCACGAGGCTGTCCGCGGTGAACTGCCGGTCGGCAAACAGGCGCATATCCACCAGCGGCTCGACCGCGCGACGCTGCCCGACGATGAACAGCGCCAGAAGAACCGCGCCTGCCGCGATCAGGGTAAGCGTAAGGGGCGCGTTCCACCCCCAGACATGGCTCTGCTGCAGACCCAGCACCAGAGGCCCCAGCGCTGCCGCCAGCAGCAGGCTGTAAGCCGGCCGGAAGGTGCCGCCGCGCGGGCTGGCGGCCGCCGGACCGGCCGCACGGAGCAGCACGAGGGTTGCGGCGGCCAGCGGAAGGTTGACAAAGAAGGCCCAGCGCCAGCTGCCAAGCTGCACCAGCGCGCCGCAGATGATCGGACCGAACACCAGAGCGAGGCCGCCCAGGGCGCTGTAAATGCCCATCGCCCGGCCGCGCTGGTTGGGCCCGAACGCCTCGGTGGCCAGCAGCGCCGCGGCAGGCGCCATGAGAATGTTGCCCAGCCCCTGCAGCACGCGGCCACAGAGCAGCATGGGCAGATCAACCGACACGCCGCAGAGGAGCGAGCCCAGGGCGAACAGCACGACGCCGGCGATGAAGGTGCGTTTGCGGCCAAAGACATCCGCCAGGCGCCCCCCGGTCGCGATGGTAGCCGCCACGGTCAGCGCGTAGAGGGTGATGATCCATTGCTGGGCGCCGTGGCTCAGCATCAGGTCGCGCTGGATGGAGGGAAGCGCCACCGCCGTGCCGGTCGCGTCGATCATGATCATGCCCAGCGCGCCGCTGCCAGCAAACACGGCGCACCATCGCTGCTGGCTGGTTGCGGTGGTCATGCAGGCTCCCGAACACCGACCATGGCGGCACCCGCCAGCGATGCGTCCCGGCCATGATCCGGCACCGAGTTTCTGCGGTCGCCCCGAGCTTGTCCACGCCCCCCTCATAAGAAAACACCGTCGCTCTAGCGCAATCGATGGCACGGTGCCGAGTAGTGGACGGCAACCGGCGCCAAATCACACCGTGTAGGGCGCTTAGTGGCCTATGGGGAGCGTGCGGGAGTCGAACGCGACCGACGAGCACAATCCGCGCGGATGTATTTGTTGACATCCGGGCTGGCGCCCCCTGCCTTCGAACTGCCCCTTCGATCCATTCCCCGGCACTTTTAAACAAAAGCAATTTCCACGACATATGTGTTCGCGGTTTCAATCTGATCAGCGCGCCAGTTTCATACAGCTGTGAATGATCGACGATGGCGGCAGCAGTCCAAACCTCACGCCGTGGCCTCCCTGTTGAAGGCGCGGCAGCCCCAGCTTAGCAGGCTATAGCGCTCCACCGCCAGCGACCGAGCCTCTCCTTACAACAAGGCTTATGCACCTTCCCTAAGGTACTGTTTCTAAACAATATTTAACTCACATCTTGTCACCGAACACGCCACACTCCCCTGGCGCCTTCATGGGCGATGGGAGCGCGAAATGAGTGAGACGGCGGAGCGGACCTCGGCGTGGCGGGGGCGTGCCATCTTCATGGTATGCCTCCTTGCGCTGGGCGGCGGCCTCTATGCGTGGTCGAGCCGTGCCAGCACGCCCCGCGCGGCCGAGGCTCCCGCGCCGCGCGCGGCGGTGCCGGTGAACGTGGCGACGGTCGAGCGCCGCTCCCTCTCGGTCGTACTGAACGGCATTGGCATGGTGCAGGCCTCGCGGACCGTGAACATTCACGCCCGCATCGACGGCACGCTTCAGTCGGTGAATTTCCACGAGGGTCAGAATGTGAAGGCCGGCGACGTGCTGGCGCAACTCGACCCGAAATTGGCGCAGGCTAATCTCGACCAGGTGCGCGCCGGCAAGGTCAAGGACGAGGCGCAGTTGCGCGGGGCGGAGGCCGATCTCGCCCGCTACGCCGCTTTGGTGCAGAAGGACTATGCCAGCCGTCAGACCTTCGACCAGCAGCAGGCCACCGTCGACGAGCTCAAGGCCGCCGTCGCCGCCGATGCTGCCGCTGTGGAAACCGCGCAGACCAATCTCGACTACACGACGGTCACCGCGCCGGTGGGTGGTCGCATGGGCATTCGCCAGGTGGATGCCGGCAATCTCGTGCATACGAGCGATTCGACGCCCATCGCCGTGCTCGCCACGCTCACCCCCATCGACGTGGTGTTCTCGCTGCCGGAAAAGGACATCGCCGCCGTTCAGGAAGCGCAGGCGCGCGGGCCGGTGCCGGCTGTCGCGACGCGGGACGACGGGACCGTGCTCGGCACGGGCACGCTGACCGTCATCGACAACCAGATCGACGCCACCACGGCAACGCTGAAGCTGAAGGCGAGCTTTCCCAATGACGATGAGCGGCTGTGGCCCGGCGCCTTTGTCCATGTCGCGCTGACCGTCGGCACGATGAAGGACGCGGTGACGGTGCCGGTCGCCGCGATCCAGCGTGGGCAGGACGGCGTCTTCGCCTGGGTGGTGACGCCGGACAACACCGCCGTAGCCCGGCCGATCGTCACGGGCCATGTCGCGGACGGGTTCGCGGTGGTGAAGGAGGGGCTGACCGACGGCGACCGGGTGGTGGTCAACGGGCAATACCGTCTGCGCGCCAACACCAAGGTCGCGGTCGCCGGAGGCGACCGGGAAAGCCTGGCACAGGACACCCCGGCGGCGGCTAAATGAGGCGCGCGCGGTGAACCTCTCGGCTCCCTTCATCGAACGTCCGATCGCCACAACGCTGCTGATGGCGGCGCTCGCGCTCCTTGGCGTCGTCGCCTATCCGCTGCTGCCCGTGGCACCTTTGCCGCAGGTCGACTTCCCGACCATTCAGGTCTCGGCCTCCCTGCCCGGCGCCAGCCCCGACACCATGGCGGCCGCGGTGGCCGCGCCTTTGGAACGGCGCTTCGGCCAGATCGCCGGGCTCGACCAGATGACCTCGACATCCACCCTGGGGTCGACCTCGATCACGCTTCAATTCGCGCTCGACCGCGACATTGACGGCGCGGCGCAGGACGTGCAGGCGGCGATCACCGCCGCGCAGCGTCAGCTTCCCGACGACCTGACCACGCCACCGAGCTACCGAAAGGTCAACCCGGCCGACAGCCCGATCCTCATCCTCGCCGCGCGCTCGGACACCATGCCGATCACCCAGGTCGATGATTTCGCGGACAATGTGCTGGCCCAGCGCCTCTCCCAGGTGAAGGGCGTTGCGCAGGTGGTGATAGGCGGTGAGCAGAAGCCGGCCATCCGGGTGCAGATCGACCCGGCCCGGCTGGCGGCCAGCGGCCTCACCTTCGAGGATGTCCGCACCACGCTCGCCGATTCCACGGCGGAGGCCGCCAAGGGGGCGATCAACGGCGCCGTGCGCAGCTTCACCATCGCCGCCAATGACCAGATCGTCACGCCGGCGGATTATGACGACGTGATCCTCGCCTATCGCAACGGCGCCCCGCTGCGGGTGCGCGATGTCGGCCATGCGGTGGAAGGCGCGGAGAACACCCATGTCGCGGCGTGGAGCACCGGGCGCCCCGCCGTGGTGCTCTTGGTGTTCAAGCAGCCCGGCGCGAATGTCATCGAGACGGTGGACGCCATCAAGGCCACCCTGCCCCGCCTCGACGGCATCATCCCCGCCGGCATCAGCATCGACACCATCGTCGACCGCACCACCACCATCCGCGCCTCGGTCGCCGATGTGGAGTTCACGCTGCTGCTCACCATCGCGCTGGTGGTGATGGTGATCCTTCTGTTCCTGCGCAATCTGCGGGCGACGCTGATACCGGCCGTGGCCGTTCCGCTCTCGCTCGCCGGCTCGGCGGCGGTGATGTACGCGCTGGGCTTCAGCCTCGACAATCTGTCGCTGATGGCGCTGACCATCGCGGTCGGCTTCGTCGTCGACGACGCCATCGTCGTGGTCGAGAACATCGTGCGCCACATGGAAGAGGGCGAGCCCGCCTATGCCGCCGCGATGAAAGGCGCGCGCGAGATCGGCTTCACGGTGCTCTCCATCAGCATCTCGCTGGTCGCGGTGTTCATCCCGCTATTGCTGATGGGCGGAATCGTCGGGCGGCTGTTCCGTGAGTTCGCGCTCACCGTCACCGCCTCCATTGCCGTGTCGGCACTGGTGTCGCTGACGCTGACTCCCATGCTGTGCGCGCGCTTCCTCAAGCCACCGCCCCACACCCATGGCCGGCTTTACCGGGTGATCGAGGCCGGCTTCGAGGCTCTCCTCGCCTTCTATGTGCGTACGCTGGCGGTCGCGATGCGTTACCGCTTCCTCACGCTGATGGTGTTCTTCGGCACGCTCGCCCTCACCGGCTGGCTGTTCGTGGCGGTGCCGAAGGGTTTCTTCCCGACGCAAGATATCGGCATCCTCAGCGGACTGTCGGAGGCGGCGCAGGACGTCTCGCCCGACGAGATGAAACGCCTTCAGGTGAAGATCGGCGCCGTCCTCGCCAAGGACCCCGCCGTCGCCGCCTTCGGCTCGATGCTCGGTTCCGGCGGAGCGACCACCACGAATACCGGCCGCTTCTTCGTCGCGCTGAAACCGCGCGAGGAGCGGGACGTCAGCGCCACTGAGGTCATCAACCGCCTGCGCCCCAAGCTGGCGCAGGTGACCGGCGCCGCGGTCTTCCTTCAGCCGGCGCAGGACATATCGGTCGGCGGCCGGGTGTCGCGGGCGCTCTACCAGTACACGCTGACCGATGTGGACCTGCACGAGTTGGAGGACTGGGCGCCCAAGCTGCTGGCGCGGATCCGTCAGCTCCCTGAGTTCACTGATGTCTCCAGCGACCAGCAGGGCAACGCGCCCCAGCTCAAGGTGACGATCGACCGCGACCGGGCCTCCCGCTTCGGCATCCAGCCCTCGCTGATCGACGCGACGCTCAACGATGCCTTCGGCCAGCGGCAGGCGGCGCAGTACTTCACCCAGCTCGATTCCTACGCGGTGATCCTTGAGGCGACGCCGGAGCTGCAGCAGCATATCGGCACGCTCGACCAGATCTACGTGAAGTCGCCGAGCACCGGGCAGGCCATTCCGCTCTCGACGCTGGTGACCATCGACCCGCAGGCGGTCGGGCCGCTCTCCGTGTCGCATCAGGCGCAGTTCCCGGCGGTGACGATCTCGTTCAACCTCAAGCCGGGCGTGTCGCTCGGCGATGCGGTGGCGGCGATCAACCGGGCCTCGACCGAACTCGGCGCGCCCTCCACCCTCAGCGGCAGCTTCCAGGGCAGCGCGCAGGTGTTCCAGAGCGCGCTGGCTAGCGAGCCGGCCTTGATCGCGGCGGCTCTGTTCGCGGTCTATGTCATCCTCGGCGTGCTCTATGAGAGCTTCATCCACCCGCTGACCATCCTGTCGACGCTGCCATCGGCGGGGGTGGGCGCGCTGCTGGCGCTGTGGGCCGGCGGCTTCGACCTGTCGGTGATCGGCATCATCGGCATCATCCTGCTCATCGGCATCGTGAAGAAGAACGGCATCATGCTGGTCGACTTCGCCATCGCCGGCGAGCGCGAGCGCGGCATGAGCGCCGAGGAGGCGATAACCGAAGCCTGCCGTCTGCGCTTCCGACCCATTCTGATGACGACGATGGCGGCGCTGCTGGCCGGCGTGCCGCTGATGCTGGGCACGGGCACCGGCACGGAGCTGCGCCAGCCGCTCGGTTACGCCATGGTCGGCGGCCTGGCGCTCAGCCAGGTGCTCACGCTTTATACGACCCCGGTGGTCTATCTCTACCTTGCCACCCTGCAACGCCGGCTGGGCGGCTCGACAACAACGCCGCCGGTCACGCCAGCCCTCGCCAACAGCCCGTGATCCGTCGGCGTTAGATTGCGGCGGTTAGCAGGGGCCTTCGGGGCCGGCTGCGTCGGCGATGAGTTGCCAGACCCGCTTGGCATTCGCGACGATGCGGTCGCAGGAGGGCGTGACGTCGGCATCACTGGCGCCGCGCAGCAGGGCGTGGCGGCGGGTGGCTTCAGCCTGCAGCATGATCGCGGTCAGCGCGTTGGCGATCTCAGGCAATGAAAGGCCCGCCATCGCACGGGAGATATCGGCCTCGACCGCGCACAGGTCCGCCTCACCGCGACCGCTCGGTACGGTCACGTCCGTCATGGCGAACAGGCTCAGCGGTTCCATCTTTGTCATGTCGAGCCAATGAGAAAGCTTCACGCCAGTGGTCTCCTCGAACACTGAACCGACTGATGGAACTGTAGCGGCCACGTGAAAAGGCGCGTGTAAAACTTTGCAAATTGTCACGGCGGCGCGGTATCCGGCCGCCCCGGCGTGGGAGGGGCTCAGAGCGTTCCGTCAACGCTCCCCGGCGCGCGCAATTCGCTCAGCAGGGCGCGCGCGTCGATCAGCAAGGCATGCGCGCCCTCCCGATGCCGGACCAGAGGGGACAGTAGCGCCTCAGCCTCGCTAGGGTGGCCTTTCGCCTGCCAAAGCCGGGCAAGGCTCACAGCGGCCTTGATCTCCCAGAAGGCCGCTTCCTGCTCGCGGGCGACCCGCAGGGCCGTCACCAGCGCCACTTCAGCCTCTTCGTCGGCGCCGGGCGCGTTGCCAAGGCCGGCGAATTCGCCGGTCAGCCGCCACAGTTCCGCGACGAACCAGCCTTCCTCATTCTCCTGCGAGCGGACCAGCGCCTCGGCCAGACAGGCCCGCGCCCGGCCGAGTTCGCCAGCCAGCGCAAGGGCCTGGGCGTACTCCGCCAAGAAGACGATGTAGTACACGCCATAGGCAATGCCCCTGAGCTTGATCAGAGCGTCGCCGAGATTCTTGACGCCGATCGACAGATCGCCCTCGCGGACGGCGAGGACGCCGGCAAAGCACTGACCCCACACCTGCCAGAACTCGATCCCGTCCTGCGCGGACACGTCGACCAGCCGTGTGATGTAGCGCCGGGCGCGCGGCAGGTCGTCGGCGAATAGCGCGACCGGGCACGCCGCCTGCACCAGCACCTGACACAGCGTCAGCCGGTCGTCGCTCGCTTCCGCGACCGCCACGATGTCGTCGACCTCGGCCAGCGCGGCGTCGAACGCGCCCTGCAGCCAGAAGATTCGGGCGAGAAAACAGCGGGCTGTGAGCTTCTGCTCGAACACGAAGCGGATGATCTGGTCGCCGGTGGTCGGCACGACATAGCCCTTGACCATGTGCTCAAGGTGCCGGCGCGCCTCCGTCTGCCGGCCGAGCAGGTGGAGGATGTAGCCAATCATGCGGTGGCCGACATAGCTGTCGTTCAGGTCGCTGCGGCGGGCGGCGACGTCGGCGAAGCGATGCGCCAGGGCCAGCGCTTCCTGAAAGCGGCTCCGGTTGAGCAGGCCGGACCACAGCCCCCACAAGCCGCGCAGCTGATAGTCGGTATCATCCAGGCTCTCCGCCAGATCGAAGGTCTGCTGCCAGGCCGCACGGGTTTCGTCCACCTGTCCCTTGATCTGCATGAGCGACCAGGCCAGCACCGCCTGAAGGCGCATCTGAACCTGCGCCGGGCAGGCCCCATCGACCCGCGCCAGCACAGCGCTGACATGGCCATAGGCTTCGGCGATGAGTTGGAGCTGGAACCACAGCGGCACCGCCCCGAGCGTCAGGGCCACGGCGATTTCGGTGTCGCCGTCGGGCGACAGCGCCCAATCGAGGGCCGCGCGGGCATTGTCGATCAGGTGATGATGGTTCCGGGTCCATTCCGGCGCCGGGCGTCGCGGCCAATCCCGATTGGCGCTGTCGAGCGCATCACGGAAAATCTCCGCATGCCGGCGCCGGAGCAGGTCGAGCTTCCCGCTCTCAGAGAGCTTCAAGCTGGCATAGGCGCGCGTCGTGTCGAGCAACCGGTAGCGCGCCTGCGAGCCGTGTACATCGGCAACAACCAGCGACTTCTCGACGAGATTGGCAAGGGCGTTGATGACCTTCTGGTCCGTGGCCTCGTCATCGGCGACGATGGCGATCGCGTCATCGACGGTGAAGGTGCCGGCGAGTATGGCCAATTGCCGGAGGACGAGCTGCTCAAAGGGCGGAAGCAGCGCGTAGCTCCAGTCGAGCAGCGTGCTCAAGGTTTGATGGCGCTGGCGCGCCGTGCGGCGGCCCTGCAGGTTCAGCCGAAACCGGTCGTCGAGCAGGTTGGCGAGACCGATGACCCCCAGCCCTTCGACGCGGCCCGCCGCGATCTCGATGGCGAGCGCGATCCCGTCGAGCCGCCGGCAGAGATCGGCGACGACGGACGCTTCCGCGTCGATCAAACGGAAGCCGTTGAGGCTGGCCGCGGCGCGCTCCACGAAGAGCTGGACCGCCGGATACTCCAGAGCCTCGGCGCTGGTGAGGCCGGGGCGCGGCGGCGGGGAATCGAGCGAGGACAGGCGGTGAATGTGCTCGCCCCGCACCCGCAGTGGCTCGCGCGTCGTGGTGAGGATGTGCAGCCCCTCGCCGCCCTGGAGGAACAGCGCTTCCGCAAGGCTGGAGACGGTGTCGATGACATGCTCGCAGCTGTCCAGCAGCAGGAGCCGGCGCTTGGAGCGGGTCGCGGCGATGAGGCTCGGCAGCAGCTGGTCCGTGCGCACGCCGATCCCCATCGCCGCCGCCACGGCGGTCGCGACGAGTTGCGGGTCATTCAGGGCGGACAGATCGACGAAGCAGACACCGTCGCCGAAACTGGCGGCGAGGTCATGGGCGACCGCGAGCGCCACGGTCGACTTGCCGATGCCGCCGGGGCCGACCAGCGAGACGAAGCGCTGCTCGCGCAGCAGCGAGGTGATGAACTGGACCGTCGCGGTGCGGCCGATGATGCGTGCGGGCACGGGAGGCAGGTTCGCGCTGATGCCGCGCGGCTCGACCGGCCTCTCCCGCGTCGGGGGGGCGTCCTCGCGCACGATAGGAAACACGAAGGAATAGCCGCGCCCGGACGTATTGACGATGTAGCGCCGCCCCTCCTGCCCGTCGCCGAGCGCACGGCGCAGAGCCGCGATGTGCACGCGCAGATTGGCTTCCTCGACGAAGGTTTCCGGCCAGGCGCTCTGGATGAGCTGCGCCTTGCTGACGACGGCACCGTGATGGTCGAGAAGCGTCGCCAGAAGGGCCCGCGCGCGGCTGCCCAGCGTCACCGCCACCCCGTCCTGCGCCAGCAATTGCTGGGCCGGGTAGAAGGTGAAGGGCCCGAATCGTACCGGCCCGGCTAAAGCTGTGTCCTGCTCAATCACACTGTTCCATTAGCGGTGTCGGCGCTCCGGGAACAGTCCCGGAACGCGATTGTTCGAAGGGGCGACGGCAGACCGTGGATACTACGCGTCAGCTCGCCTCAAGGCTCAGCCGCAGGCCGCGCAACATGGAGCGCTGCAGCCACAGGAAGGTGAGCAGCACGGGCACGCTCGCCACCAGCACGGCGCCCATGACATCCGGCCAGTCCACCGCATAGCGCCCCGCGGTCAGGGCATTGACGCGGATGGGCAGCGTGAAGTTCGACGAACTGCGCAGGATCGTCAGGGCCAGCACGAATTCGTTGAAGGCGGTGATGAAGGCGAAGGTCGCCGTTACCGCCACCGCCGGCATGGACAGCGGCAGCACGATGAGCCTCAGGATCTGGAAGCGGGACGCACCATCGATGCGGGCGGCGTCCTCCAGTTCCAGCGGGATCGCATCAATGTAGCCCCGCAGCATCCAGACCGCGAACGGCACCTGGAAAGCCGAGTAAAGGCCGATCAGCGCTAGCCTCGTGTCGGTGAGCCCCACGCCCGCCATGAGCTGGGACAGCCCCAGCACCAGCATGACCGGCACCAGAATCTGTGACGCCAGCAGGATCTGCGAGGCCGCGCGCCGTCCCCGGAAGCGCCAGCGGGAGATCGCATAGGCGGCCGGCAGGGCGATCAGCGTCGAGATCACGGCCGTCGAGACGGCGACGACGAGGCTGTTCACCAGCGCGGTTCCCAGTTCCGTGCGCGCCCACAGCCCCGCCCAGAAGCCACCGAGGCTCCCCTCCCCCTCGGCGCGGTGCAGCGTGTCGAGGGCGATCGCGAACGGAAACAGGTTCACCGCAATCAGTGGCAGCAGGGCACACCAGGACAGCACGCTGCGCTTAAGCATGGGCGGGGCGCTCCAGCAGGCGCAGCATCAGCACGGTCAAGGTTCCCAGCAGGGCGAGCATCACCAGCGACAGCGCCGCCGCTTCGTCCAGCCGGCCCATGGAGAAGGCCAGCTTGTAGAGATAGGTCACGACGATATCCGTGCTGTTGGCCGGGCCGCCCTGCGTGAGGATCCAGATGATGGGAAAGGAATTCGTCACATAGGCGATGTTGAAGATCAGCACCACGCCGAGGAAGGGACGCAGCAGCGGCAGCGTCAGATGGGCGAACCTCTGCCACGCACCGGCGCCATCGAGCCGCGCCGCGTCGTTGAGATCGTCGGGGATCGACGACAGGCCGGCGAGAAGGATGACGGTGCTGAAGGGCACCGACACCAGCACGGCGATCAGGATCTCGAAGCCGAAGCTGGCCGGGATGGAGCCGAGCCACACCACCGGCCGCTCGATCAGCCCTGTTGCCAGGGCGAGCCGGTTCAACAGGCCGTTCTCATCGCTGAGCACCCGCCGCCAGACCACGGCCATCGAGGTGACGGATATGGCCCAGGGCGCGAGCACGAGGAACTGCGCCACTCCGCGTCCGGCGAAGCGCCGGTTGAGGATCAGCGCAGCCGGCAAGGCGAGGAGCACGGTGCCGGCCACCACGGCACCCGTCCAGATCACGGTGCGCACCGCGATGCCCGGCAGGAGCGGGTCCGCCGCGAGGCGAGCGAAATTGTCCAGCCCGGCAAAGGCCCCGATCCGGCCGAAGCGGGACACGTCGTGCAGTGCCATCCTGACCAGCAGCAGGACCGGCACCAGGGTGATCAGCAAAGTCGTCGCGACGCTCGGGGCGATGAGCAGAAGCAGCGTCAGCCGGTGGTGCCGTTCTCCCCCGTCACCGGCGTGCCAGGACGTCGTCGATTTGCCGCGCGGCATCGGTCATCGCCTCTGTCGGCGTCTTCTGGCCGAGATACATGCTTTGCAGCGAGCGGACGGTGATTTCCTCCACCTCCGACCAGCCTTTTATCGTCGGCGCGAAGCGGGCGTAAGGCAGTCCGGCGGCGAAAGCGGCGACATCGGGATTATCCTTGTAATAGCTGTCACTCGCCCCCTCGACCGTCACCGGAAGCAGCCCTTCCGCGTGATCGAACTCGGCGCGGTATTTCGGGCTGTAGAGGAACTGCATGAAGTCCCAGGCCGCCTTTTGGTTCTTCGACGAGCTGGACAGGGTGAGCACGTCGGTGACGCCGAGAGTGACGGGCGCCGCCTGGACCGGCAGCGGCAGAACGGCATAGCGCAGGTTCGGCGCCTCCGCCTTCAGCTGCGGAATGAGCATCGGGTAGGTGAAGACGATGCCGATGCGCCCTTCCTTGAACAGCTTGAACACATCCTCGCGGCTCTGCGCCGTCGGCGAGGGCTCGGTCGCCTTGTCGTTGATCAGCGACTGGTAGAAGCTGGCCGCGCGAATGGCCTCGGGCGAGCCGAGCCCGCTCTTGCCATCCTTGGTGAGGATTTCACCGCCAAAGCCCCAGAGCGCATAATAAAAATAGGTGTCGACCTCGACCTCCTTGCCCGGCAGACCGAACCCGTAGCTGTTGGGCAGCGCCGACACGGCCTTTGCCGCGTTACGCAGTTCGTCCCACGTCTTTGGCGGTTGCACGCCGGCCTTCTGCAGCAGATCGGTGTTGACCACCATGGCACGCGCGGAGGCCGCCGCCGGCAAACCGAGCAGAGCCCCCTTCACGGTGGCGGGCACGAAGAAGGCCGGAATGAACTTGGCCTTGAAGTCCGGCGTCGCCAGCGCATCGAGCGGCTGGAGCAGCCCGTCGGCGGCAAGGTCCGACACCCACATGGTCGGCACGATGGCGATGTCCGGCTGATCGCCGCTGCTGATGTCGGTGGTCAGCTTCTGCAGGTAGCTGTCCCACGGAATGACCTCGATCTGGATCCGCGTATCGGGATGCTGCGCCTCATAATCGCGCGCGACGCGCTCAAGAAAAGGACGCGTAAAGCCGGAATACTCCCCGGCGGTAAATCGCAGATCCGTCGCGCAAGCGCTTCCACCCGCCAATGGAAGAACCGCTAAAGCAAGCGCAAGAAAAAAACCTAAAAAACGCGCCATTGTTATTGTCCCCCCACAATAGCAACCGAACCTAGCCCAGGGGACAGCCGACTGGCAATAATCAGAAACATGGTGATACGGCGGCTTCGTCGGACGCGCGTCAATCACCTCTGCGGTTTTCAGCCTCGGAGCATGGAGCGTCGGGAACACCGCGTGCCGCTGCGGGAGACCTTCTCCGGCAAAGAGTGTCGACCGCGCACTGTTCGATATAAGGCCGTTCGACCAACGGGGGACATAACGTCGATCGGGGCGCCCAGTCACAAAGGCGTGCGGTGCCATCCACAGCTCCCTTCAGAGCCTGGATGGCACCGCACGGACTCACTCGGCGTTCGGACCTTCGATCCTAGATCAGGAAGTCGAACTGCGTGCTGTCGAAGGTGCCGTGTCCGACCAGTTGGAAGCGCACATCCGCCCCGTGATCGAGCGCGGCGGTGGCGGCGAGGTTGCGGACGACATAGCCGTCCTCGTCGCGGGAGACGATCTCGGCCCCCTGAAGCTGGGCGATCTCGTAGGGCGTGTCGATCTCCAGCGTCCATCCGCTCAGGGCGGCGCCGTCATTGTGCAGCGTCACCTCGGCGGTGAAGTCGGCGGCGCGGCTTTCGACCAGCGCGATGGACGCGTCGATCAGGTCATTGCTGAGCGGCACGGACGCCGTGCGCAGGGCGCTCGCCTCCTCCCCGCCGACCGCGCGCCCGTTGACGATGAAATCATCCGCCGTGGCGCTTCCGCCCGAGGCCTGGAAGCCGAAGCTCACCTCCGCCCCTGCCGCCACCTTGCCGTTCCACGCGGCGTTGCGCACCACATAATGGTCGCCGACATGGCTGACGATCTGGGCGTTCCAGATGTTGGAAATGTCGAAGGGCGCATCGAACTCCACAGTCCAGCCGTTCAGCGCGGCCTCCGGCTTCAGCGTCATCGCGGCGGTAAAGCCGGTGCCCCAATTGCTGGCGACGGAGAAGGACACCGCGTCACCGCCAGCGGGCGGGGCGGCATCGTCATTCTCGATCGTACCGCGCCCCGTCCCGTCCGCCAGCGTGGCCCCGGTGGGGCTGGAGAGGACGAGGTTGAAGGTCTCGTTGCCCTCTAGCACGCCGTCGCCAATCGCCGCCACCTTGATCGTCTTGCTGGTCTCCCCGGCCGCGAAGGTCAGGGTGCCGGAGGCCGCCTGATAGTCCTGCCCGGCCACCGCCGAGCCGTTCGCGGTCGCGTATTTCACGCTCACCGGCCCGGTCGCGGCTTCCGACAGGGTGACGGTGAAGGTGAGCATGCCCGCCGCGCTGGCGCTGCCCTCCAGCGCCGTGGCGTCGCTGACGCTGAGCGTGGGCAGGGTTGGGGCGGCCGCGTCATCGTCCTGGATCACCGCGCTTGCCTGCGCGACGCCGATCACCGCGCCCTGCGCATTGCTGAGCAGCAGCGTGAAGCTCTCGGTGGCTTCGGCGAGATTGTCGCCGGTGACGGCGATGCGCACGGTCTTGGTGGTCTCGCCGGCGGCAAAGCTGAGCGTACCGCTGGCCGCCGTGAAGTCATCGGCCTCGGCGGTGCCGGCAACCGTCTGATAGTTCACCGTCACGGCCTGCGTGGCGGCGGCCGAGAGGGTGATTGTGAACACGGCATAGGTGCCGGCGCCGCTGCCGCCCCCCTCCTCCAGATCGAACTGGATGGGCTCGAGATAGGCCATCTTGTTGGTGTTCACCGTGCGCCAGTCATCGGCGAGAATGCCTCCCGTATCGCCGGAATTGGGGTTCCACGACCAATAGGTCCAGCTGATGCCCTCCTGCCCGGCAGGAATGTCGATCGTGCCGTCATTGTCGAAGTCGCCGGCCATATAGGAGGTCAGCGCCTCCAGCCAGGGGGCGTCCTTCGGGTCGGTCAGCTTGGTGCCGAACTCGCCGATCAGCACCGGCGCGATGTTCTCGCGGTAGATATAGCCCCACATCTCGTCGAACTTCTCGGGGAGTTGCGCGGCGAAGTTCGGATCCTTGAACCAGGGCTGCTCATAGACCGAGTTGCCATAGTCATGCGCCGAATAGACCAGCTTGTTCGGCACATCGAGTTCGATCGGCCGGTCGGCCACGCCCTGGAGGTTGCCGCCCCACCAGTAATTGTCGCCCTCATAGGAGCCGACGCCCTCGACGATGATCAGCCAGTTCGAGTTGACCTCGCCAATGGCGTTGCCGGCCCGCTCGGCCGCCGCCGCCCAGTCGTTGGCGCCGCCGCCGCCCCAGGTGCCGTTATAGGGTTCGTTGTGCAGATCGGCGCCGATGACAGCAGTGTTGTCGGCATAGCGCTCCGCCAGCATCTGCCAGTCGTCGATCCAGGCCGCCTCCGTATAGGTGCTGTCGTACCAGAGTCCGTTCTCGGAGGTGCCAGCGCCGAAGGAGGAGCGGTGATGGTCGAGGATGATCTTCATCCCGATCTCCTCCGCATAGGCGACGATCTTGTCCATGATCTGCAACGGCGTCAGGCCTTTGAGATCGGGATTCTGGCTGTAGTCGATGCCGCTGGCGCTCATCGCGTGCAGCGTCGCACTGGCGAAAGGCAGGCGGATCGTGTTGAAGCCCAGCTCCTTCATCTGGTCCATCATGTCCGTATAGGACCGCGTCCAGACGCCATGGGGCGAGGCGTTCGAGGATTCGAAGCCGAACCAGTTCACGCCGGCGATTTTCACCGAATTGCCGGCGGAATCGATGATCTGGTTGCCGGAGGTCGAGAACCAGCCATCCGCCGCGCCGCCGCCCGCGCCCGCGTCGCCCTCCACGACCGTGGTGCCGGCCACCGAAACGGTGGGCGGCGGCGTCACGTCGTCATTGGTGATGGTGCCGGTGCCGCTGGCATCCGCCAGCGTGGCGCCGGACGGGTTGGAGAGGGTAATGGTCAGCGCCTCGTTCGCCTCCACCACCTTGTCGCCAATGACGGGGACGCGGATGACCTTGGAGGTCTCGCCCGCCGCGAAGGTCAGCGTGCCCGACACTGCCTGATAATCCTGCCCGGCCGTGGCTGTGCCGTTGGCGCTGGCATAGGTGACGCTCACCGCGCCGGCCGCGGCCTTGGATAGAGTCACAGTGAAGGAGAGATAGGCCGTGCCGTCATTGCCCTCAGTGACGCTGGCGTCGCCAATGGCGAGGGTGGGCAGAGTGATAGCGACGTCGTCATTGGTGATGGTGCCCGTCGCCGTCCCGTCCGCGAGAGTGGCGCCGGAGGGGGTGGAGAGAGTGATCGTCAGCGCCTCGTTCGCCTCCACCACCTTGTCGCCGATCACCGGAACGCGGATGACCTTGGAGGTCTCGCCGGCGGCAAAGGTCAGCGTGCCCGACACCGCCTGATAGTCCTGCCCGGCGGTGGCCGTGCCATTGGCGCTGGCATAGGTGACGCTCACCGCGCCGGCCGCGACCTTGGAGAGAGTGACGGTGAAGGAGAGATAGGCAGTGCCGTCATTGCCCTCGGTGACGCTGGCGTCGCCAATGGCGAGGGTGGGCAGAACCGGCACCGGGTCCGTCCCTCCCCCGGCCGGGGTTCCATTGATGACGAAATCATCGGCGACGATGGCCGTTCCGCCGGGCGACGCCTGGAAGCCGAAACTCACCTCGCCATTGGCCGCTACCTTGCCGTTCCAGGAAGCGTTGCGGATGACGTAATGGTCGCCGACATGGCTGACGATCTCGGCGTTCCAGATGTTGCTGATGTTGAACGAGGCGTCGAACTCCACCGTCCAGCCGTTCAAGGCGGCAACGGGCTTCAGCGTCATCGCGCCGGTGAAGCCGCCTCCCCAGTTGCTGGTGACAGCGAAGGCGAGGTTGTCGCCGCTCGGCGGCGGTGCGGCGGCATCGTCGTTCAGCAGCGTGCCGGTGGCCGAACCGTCGGCGATGGTCGCGCCCGTGGGGGCCGAGAGCTCGACGGTGAAGCGCTCATCCGCCTCGACTATCTTGTCGCCGATAATGTCGACATGGACCTGCTTGCTGGTTTCGCCCGGCGCGAAAGTGAGGGTGCCGTTGGTTGCCTCATAATCAGTGCCGGCCACCGCCGTACCGTTGACCGTCCGATACTGTACCGTCACGGGCGTGGTCGAGGGCTTGTCGAGCGTGACCATGAACATAAAGTGGACGTGGTCGCCATTGCCTTCGGACACGGACAGATCGGCGACGGACAGGGCCGGAACGGGAGTCGGCGTCAGCCCGTCATCGTTCAGCAGCGTACCGGTGGCCGAGCCGTCGGCGATGGTCGCGCCCGTGGGGGCGGACAGCTCGACCGTGAACCGCTCATCGGCCTCCGCGACCGTGTCGCCGATCACGTCGACGTGGATCTGCTTGGCGGTCTCGCCCGGCGCGAAAGTCACCGTGCCGCTGGTCACCTCATAGTCCGACCCGGCGAGCGCCGTGCCGTTCGCCGTGCGGTACTGCACCGTCACCGGGCTGGTGGACGCCTTATCGAGCGTGACCAGGAACATGAAATGGACATGGGCGCCGTCGCCTTCCGTCACCGACAGATCTGCGATGGACACGGCCGGCAGCACGTTCGGCGCCTGCGCGTCGTCATTGACAATGGTGCCAGTCGCCCGCTCATCCGCCAGCGTGGCGCCGGACGGGGAGGACAGCACGAGATCGAACGCCTCGTTGAGCTCGAAGGTGGCGTCGCCGTTGATGGTGACTTGCACGGTCTTGGTGGTCTCGCCCGGCTGGAAGGTCAGCCGGCCAATGGCGGCCTGATAGTCGGAGCCGGCCAGCGCCGTGCCGTTGAGGGTGGAATAGTCGACGCTGACCACCCCCGTCGCCGCCTGGGACAGGGTGACGGTGAAACTCATCACGCTCGTGCCGCTCTGGCCTTCGGAGACCTGCGCATCGGCGACCCGGAGCGTCGGCAGGGTGCCGCCGGCATCCGCCGCCTCGATGAGGCCGCGCCATTTCTGGTAGGTGGCGTCTTCCACCGCGACGATGTTGTTGTAATCGAGCTCCGCCAGCGAGACGCCGGTGAGCGTGTAGGTCTGGTTCTGACCGACGATGGTGATGACCGTGGAGCCGTTCACCTCCGCCACGGTGAATTCGGCCGGGCGGAAATATTTGAAGTCCAGCTTGTCCGTCGCCGGGTCGAAGTCGAGCACGGTCTTGGTGCCGTAATCCCAATCGATGAGATAGGTGGTGCCGGTGACACCGCTCGGCGGGGCGCCGGGGCCAGCGGTCGTCGGCCACACATTGGTGCCGACGGTCGGAATGTCGGCACGGCTGATCACCTGCGAATCCGGCACGGAGTCGAGGCCGAGCTGGAGGAAAATGCGGTCTTCGCGCACCTGCGCCGAATGGAACAGGAAGTTATCGGCCGAGAGGTCGGCCACCGTCGTGCCGAGCAGGATCAGCGTCTGGCCGGTCGTGTAGTTGCCGATGACCACGCCCTCGGCGCCGTCAACCATGTAGAGCTGCTCGCGCGTGCCGTAATAGCGGAAGTCGACCACATCCGTGTCGGCATTGAAGGCCACGCGGTCGATCTGGCCGACCTCATGCGAGCGGGCATAGACCGTGTTGGGTTTCTGGGTGATGCCGTGTTCCCAGGCCAGCGCGCCGCTGAGATCCTGCCGCAGATGATCGTTCTCCACCGGCACGAAGCTGTTCACCGTGAGCTGGCCGAGCGAGACGCCGACGATCAGCGTCTGCTTGCCGGTCCACGGGTCCATGAAGGCGACGCCCTCGGCGGTGTCGACGACGATGTAGCCATGCACCGAGTTCGAGCCGAGATCGAGCTTGTCGGTCGCCGGGTTGAACCCCTCGATGCGCCGCTGGCCTGACGCAGGCAGTTCTGCGGAATAGATGGTGCCGGCCATGATGTGCTCTCCTCGTCAGGTCGTCGCTCTCACCGGAGCGGTAAAATCAATGCACGAGCCGCTGTCATCATCACGGGGGTGCTGCCGGGCACTCGACGAAGGCGGCGCAGAAATCGACGAGTCCGCCAGCGCCGCGCCGGGTCACCGCTCGCGAAAGGCGCGGGCGATCTGATCCTGCAACGGCTTGGCGATGTATTGCAGCGGCGTGCGATCCTGCGTGCGCACGAACACTTCGGCCTGCATGCCCGCGCTGACCGTCTGCGGCGCCAACCGCGCCAGCTCCTCGGGCGGGATCGCCACCCGGATCGTGTAGAACACCGCGCCGGTCTGCGGGTCGCGGCTGGTGTCGGGCGAGACACGTGCCACCGTGCCGGCAAGTAGCGGCGTGGTGCGCTGGTTGAAGGCGTGGATGCGCACATCCGCCCGCTGGCCGGGCACGATCTGGTCGATATCCGGCGGGTTGACCCGCGCCTCCACCTGAAGCGCCTCGCGCGCTGGCACGATCAGCAGGACCGGCTCGGCCGGGGTGATAACGCCGCCCACCGTATGGACGGCGAGCTGATGCACGAAGCCCGCGCTCGGCGCCCTGATGTCGACGCGCTTCAACTGGTCCTCGGCGGCGACGCGGCGTTCAACGAGCTCGGCCGCCTTGGCCTGAATCTCGCTCAGTTCCTTCATCACCTCCTCGCGCAGCACATCGTCGATCTCGATGATCTGCAGCCGGGTCTCGGCGATCTTGCCCTCGGTTTGCGCGACAGCCGCAATGAAGCGGCCCTTCTCGCCATCGAGCTCCGCCGCCTCGCGCTCCAGCGCCGCCTTGCGGCTCAGCGCCACGAGGTTCTTGGCGTAGAGGTCGCGCACACCCTTCAGTTCCTCGGCAATCAGCGCCGCCTGCCGGTCGCGCGCCGCCTGCTGGGCGCGCAGACCGGTCACCTCGTCCTCAAGCTGACCGATCCGCCGGGCAAGCTGGGCCTTGCGCCCTTCACGCGCCGCCCGGCGCGCCTCGAACTGGTTCTGCTCGGTGGCGATCAGCTTGGCGATTGCCGGCTCCCCGGCTCGCGGCATCAGCTCCGGCGCCACCTCGATGACCTCAAGGCGGTCGCGCTCGGCGATCAACCGCCCCTGCCGGGCGGCAAAGTCGTCAAGTTGCTGGGTTACCACCTGAAGATTGGCGCGGGTGATGGTGTCGTCGAGCCGGATCAGCACCGCGCCCGCCTCCACCTGGTCGCCCTCGCGCACCTTCAATTCGCCGACCACGCCGCCGGTGGCGTGCTGCACCTTCTTCACATTGCCATCGACGACGAACTGGCCGGTGGCAACGACCGCGCCGTTGAGGGTCGATGTCAGCGCCCAGACTCCCACCGTGCCGGCGAACAGCAGCACCGCCGCCCCGCCGAGAAGGGTCAGGCGCCGCAGGGCGGGGCCGTGCTCCGAAGTTGATGCCAGGATCGTCATGAGGCCACCGCCGTGCGCTTGATGCCGGGCACGCCGTTTTGCCGGGCGAGCTTGCCCAGAACGTCCTCCTTCGGGCCAAAGGCCTGAATCCGCCCATCGCCCATCAGCGCGAGCCGGTCGAGCGAGGAAATCGCGCTCTGGCGATGGGTGACGACGATCACGATGCCGCCGCGCGCGCGCACGCCCTGCACCGCCTGCGTGAGCGCGGCGTCGCCGTCCGGGTCGAGATTGGAATTCGGCTCGTCGAGCACGACCAGGAAGGGCGCACCATAGAGCGCGCGGGCCAGGCCGATGCGCTGGCGCTGCCCGCCGGAGAGCGCCATGCCGCCCTCACCGATGCGGGTGTCGTACCCCTCTTCCAGTCGCAGGATCAGCTCATGCGCACCCGCCGCCCGTGCCGCCGCGACGATGGCCTCGCCGGGCGCGTTCGGCGTGAAGCGGGCGATGTTCTCCGCCACCGTGCCCTCGAACAGCTCGACATCCTGCGGCAGGTAGCCGACATGGCGGCCCAGCGCGTCAGGCGCCCATTGATCGAGGCTGGCGCCGTCGAGCCGGACCTCGCCCTTGAGCGGGCGCCACACGCCGACCAGCGCCCGCACCAGCGTCGACTTGCCGGACGCGCTCGGCCCGATGATGCCGAGCCCCTGCCCCGCCTCCACCTGCAGCGACACGCCCGACAGGATCGGCGCCGAGCGGCCCGGCGCCGCGACAACGAGATTGTCGACGGTCAGCAGCGCCGCCGGTACGGGAAGCGGGGTGTGGTGACGCTCGGCCAGAGCGGGCGAGGCCAGCACCTGTTCGAGACGGCGTAGCCCGAGGCGCGCGGCCACGAAGCCCTTCCAGTTGCCGACGGCGATCTCGATGGGGGCCAGCGCGCGCGACGTCATGATGGAGGCGGCGATCATCGCGCCGCCGGAAATCTGGTCGTGAATGGCGAGATAGGCGCCGAGCCCCAGCACCGCCGATTGCAGCACCATGCGGAACACCTTGGCAAAGGCGCCGCTGGAGCCTGTCACATCGGCGGCGGCCAGCCAGTCGCTGACATGCCGGCGGTTCGCCTCCTCCCATCGGTTGGCGAAGGCGCCGCCCATGCCCATGGCAGTCAGCGCCTCGGCATTACGGCGGTTCGCCTCGGCAATCGCCTCGCGCGTGCCGCGGCTGGTCATCTGCGCCTTCATGGCGGCGCGGCTGGCCTGTTCGGTGGCCCAGGTCAGCGCGACGATGATGATCCCGCCGCCGAGCGCCAGCAGGCCGAGCCAGGGGTGCAGCAGGAAGCAGCCGGCGAAGAATAGGGGCATCCACGGCATGTCGAACAGCGCCGTGGGCCCGAGCGATGCCAGGAACGCGCGGATCTGGTCGAGGTCGCGCACGGGTTGGAGCGCCTCCTCGGCGCGCCGGCCCGCCAGCGAAAGGCCTCGCGCGGCACCGAAGGCCAGCGGCGAGACCTGCTCGTCGAAGCGCGCCCCGATGCGCGCCAGCATCTTCACCCGCACCGCGTCGAGGAAACCTTGCAGGACGTAGGCGACCAGCAGCAGCAGTGACAGGCCGATCAGGGTCGGCACGCTGCGCGAGCTCAGCACCCGGTCATAGACCTGCAGCATGTAGAGCGAGCCGGCGAGCATCAGCAGGTTGATGACGGCGGAGAATCCCGCCACGGCGACGAAAGCCGGCCGGCAGGCGGACAGGGCACGGGAGACGGGCGAGGCGGCGGCCATCAGGAACCTCGGAAGACTGAGCCTCATGCACGCCCGCGAATTACGGATCGGCGCGGCTTGCCGGCGCTAGGCACCGTCGCCGAAAGATGCCATGGGCTAGGCATCCCGGCACCGGCGCGGCGGCCGCGACTCGATGAACGGGGCGCAGAAATCGACGAGCCTGACACCGCCCCCGGCCCACCGGTGCGCGGCGCGGGCGCAGGCCCTCAGGAGAACCGTCGGTGCCCGCTTCGCTCACCCTCCCGTCCGGCCCATTCAGCGGCGCGTGGCATCGCCTGAGCCCGTTCGCGCGGGCGCAGATTGTCGGCTGGGGCCTGTTCACGCTGGTCGATCTGGTGAACCGGCAGCTCACCTATCAAGATCTCACGGTCGCGCTGGTGATGAGCGCGCTGATTTACCTGCTGCTCGCCGGGCTCTCCACCGGCCTCGGCGGCCTCTATGACCGCGTCTTTCCCCGCACGGTGCTCGGACCGTGGAACGTCGCTGGCATGGCGCTGCTCGCGAGCGGGGCGTCCGCGGTCATCGTTCTCGTCACCGTTCTGGTGCGCCAGAGCTTTGGCTGGAGCATCCCGGACTGGGGCGTGCTGGAGGAGATCGCGCTGCCCTTCACGCATTACGCGGTGGCGCTGACCGGCTGGAGCCTGCTGTTCTTCTGGATCCGCACCGACCGCCAGCGGCAGGCGGCGCATGCGGCGGCGCTCAGCGCCGAGACGCAGATGCTCGCGGCCAAGGCGGAGGCGCTTACTGCGGAAATCCAGCAGCTTCGCCTGCAGATCAACCCGCATTTCCTGTTCAACGCGCTGAACGGGATCGCCGAGGAGGTGCCGGAGCATCCCAAGGCGGCGCTGGCGATGCTGCGCGACCTCACCGACTATCTGCGCCATGTGCTCGCCGGCATCCGCGTGCCCGTGGTGCCGGTGAAAGAAGAGGTGGCCGCCCTAGCCGCCTATCTGCGCATCCAGCAGGCCCGTTTCGGCGCCCGCCTGCGGGTGCGGGTGGAGATGGACCCCGCCGCCGCCGGCCGGCAGATCGCCAACAGCCTGCTCCAGCCGCTGGCCGAGAACGCCGTCGAGCATGGCGACCGCTCGCAGGTGCTGGAACTCACCGTCAGCGTGCGGCTGGAAGGCCCGGCGTTGCGGATCGACATCAGCAATACCGGCCGGTTGGACCCGGCACATCGGCTGCGCGCCGGCCATGGGCTCGGCCTCGCCAATTTGCGCCGGCGTCTTGATGTTCATTATCCCGCGCGGCACGCCTTCAGCCTGCACGAGGCCGCGAGTGGGACCGGGCAGGTCATCGCCACACTTACACTGGAGGGCGACGCGTGCTCCGCGTCCTGATTGCTGATGACGAGCCTCTGGCGCGCCGCGCCCTGCGCCGGCTGCTCGCGGCCCATGCCGATGTCGAGATCGTCGGCGAGGCCGAGAGCGTGGGCGAGGCGGCTGAGCTGCTCGGCCGACTCCAGCCCGATCTCGTCCTCCTCGATATCCAGTTCAACGGCCCTGACGGCTTCGACCTGCTTGCCGCCACGCCGACGCCGCCGCGCGTCATCTTCGTCACCGCCTATGCCGAGTATGCCGTGGAAGCCTTCGCCGTGGAGGCGGTGGACTATCTGCTCAAGCCCGTGGCGCCAGAACGGCTCGACACGGCGCTCGACCGCGTGCGGCGGCTGCTCCCCGCCCATCCGCCCGCCAGCGACATGATGGAGCTGCGCGTGCCCGGCCGCGTGGTGCGCTGCCCGCCCACCGACATTCTCGCCATCGAGGCGGAGGGCGACTTCAGCCGCGTGCATGTCGCCGACCAACCGCCGCTGATGATCCTGCGCAGTGTCGGCCAGTTCGCCGCCAGCCTTCCCTCCCCGCCCTTCCTGCGGCTCGGGCGTTCGATCATCGTCAATTGCGACCGCATCCGCAGCGTCGACACGCGCTCGCGCGATGAGGTGCGGCTTGCCTTGCAGGGAATGGCCGAGCCCATCCGCCTCGGCCGAGCCGCCGCCTCCCGCCTGAAGCAGGCCCTTTCCGGCTCGCGCGACTAGCCGCCATCGCCGCCCCTCGAACCCGCCTCGCCACGTTGAAGACGTTCCCCGGCCCTCGCCTGTCGGCGGGCGGAGCGGGATGCCGCGCGGCGTTTCGCCAGCCCACCGGCCTGCGGTTTTCAACGAAGCGGCCAACGCTGAAAAGTAAAACAGTATGACTATTCAGCCTCTCTAGACTGTGGCATAGATTCCCTGCCGGCAAGCGACCCGACAGTGGCGCGGCGGCACCACCAACGGGAGGACGCCAATGAATTTCAGGGCTTTGCTGCTCGCGACCGCCATAGGCGGCGCGCTTCTGTCCGCCGGCGCGCAGGCCGCGGACCTCACCATCGGTTTCTCGCAGATCGGTTCGGAGTCGGGCTGGCGCGCGGCCGAAACCACCGTTTCCAAGGCCGAGGCCAAGAAGCGGAACATCAATTTCAAGATCGCCGACGCCCAGCAGAAGCAGGAGAACCAGATCAAGGCGATCCGCTCCTTCATCGCGCAGGGCGTGGACGCCATCTTCCTCGCGCCTGTCGTGTCCACCGGCTGGGACTCGGTGCTGAAGGAAGCGCAGGAGGCCAAGATCCCGGTCGTCCTGCTGGATCGCGACATCGATCCCGCTGGCAAAAACCTCTACCTCACCGCCGTGACCTCCGACTCCGTGCATGAAGGCAAGGTCGCCGGTGAGTGGCTGGTGAAGACGGTCGGCTCCAAGCCCTGCAATGTGGTGGAGCTTCAGGGCACAGTCGGCGCTTCCGTCGCCACCAACCGCAAGAAGGGCTTCGAGGACGGCATTGCCGGCGCATCGAACGTCAAGATCATCCGCAGCCAGACCGGCGACTTCACCCGCGCCAAGGGCAAGGAAGTCATGGAGAGCTTCATCAAGGCCGAAGGCGGCGGCAAGAATATCTGCGCGGTCTACGCCCATAATGACGACATGATGGTCGGCGCGATCCAGGCCATGAAGGAAGCCGGCCTGAAGCCCGGGACCGATGTCCTCACCGTCTCCATCGACGCCGTGCCGGACATCTTCAAGGCCATGGCCGCCGGCGAGGCGAACGCGACCGTCGAGCTGACGCCGAACATGGCAGGCCCGGCCTTCGACGCCGTCATCGCCTACAAGACCAAGGGCACCGTGCCGCCCAAGTGGATCCAGACGGAATCCAAGCTCTACACGCAGGCGGATAACCCGAAGGCGATCTACGAGTCGAAGAAAGACCTCGGTTACTGAGCCGGCTCCGCCGCGGGCGCTCCTCGCGCGCCCCCGGTGCCCGCTCCGCGCGGGCCGGCCCTCCTCCGGTCGGCCCGCGCTGTTTTCCAGGCTTGTTCCGAGGTCGCCATGACTGATTTCGACCCAGCCGGCCAAGGCACCGGCATGTCTGGCACCGGCATGTCCGGCGGCGGACCCGCGACCCCATTGGCCGCGCCCCCGCTGCTGGAATTGCGGGGTTTCTCCAAATCCTTCGCCGGCTTCGTCGCGCTCGATCGCGTGGACTTCACCCTGCACCATGGCGAGATCCACGCGCTGCTGGGCGAGAACGGCGCCGGTAAGTCGACGCTCATCAAGGCGATGACCGGCGTCGTGACCCGTGACGCCGGCACGATGCGTCTGGGCGGCGCGGACATCGCCCCCCGTTCGGCGCAGGAGGCCGTCAAGGCCGGCATCGCCACGGTCTATCAGGAAGTGAACCTCGCCCCGAACCTGTCGGTGGCGCAGAACCTGTTCCTCGGCCGGCAGCCCACCCGCTTCGGTCTGGTGCGCGAGGGCGAGATGCGCCGGCGTGCCGAGGTACTGCTCGCCGAGTTCGGCCTCGCCATCGATGTGGCGGCGCCGCTGGAAAGCTACTCGGTCGCCATCCAGCACATCGTCGCCATTGCCCGCGCGGTCGACCAGTCCGCCCGCGTGCTCATCCTCGACGAGCCGACCGCCAGCCTCGACGCGCAGGAGGTGGAGGTGCTGTTCGCGGTGATGCGCCAGCTGAAAGAGCGCGGCATCGGCATCGTCTTCGTCACCCACTTCCTCGATCAGGTCTACGCGATCTGCGACCGTATCACCGTGCTGCGCAATGGCCGGCTGGCCGGCAGCGCGCCCATCGACCAGTTGCCGCGCCTCGATCTGATCCGCCTGATGCTCGGCCGCGAACTCAGCGAGGCGACCGCCGCCCGCCCCGCGCGTATCGCCGGCGAGGAAGGCGCGGCGATTGCGGAATTCGCCGCCTATGGGCGGGGCGGCTATGTCGCGCCCTTCGATCTCACGCTGCGGGCGGGCCATGTGGTCGGCCTTGCCGGGCTGCTCGGCTCGGGGCGAACCGAGACGGCCCGCCTCGTCTTCGGCGCGGTGAAGGCCGATTGCGGTGCCGCTCAGGTCGATGGCCGCGCGGTGGCCATCGGCACGCCCCGCGAGGCCATGCGCCTCGGCTTCGGCTATTGCCCGGAGGAGCGCAAGACCGAAGGCATCGTCGCCGAACTCTCCGTGCGCGAGAACATCGTGCTCGCCTTGCAGGCCCAGCGCGGCATCCTGCGCCCGCTCTCGCGCCGCGAGCAGGACGAGATCGCGGCCCGGTTCATCCGCCTGCTCGACATCCGCCCGCCCGATCCCGAGCGGCCGATCGGCCTGCTCTCCGGCGGCAACCAGCAGAAGGCGCTGCTGGCGCGCTGGCTCGCCACCTCGCCGCGTCTGCTGATCCTTGATGAACCCACGCGCGGCATCGATGTCGGCGCGCATGCGGAGATCATCCGGCTGATCCGCCAGCTCTGCGCCGACGGGCTGGCGCTGCTGGTGGTTTCGTCCGAACTCGACGAGATCGTCACCTATGCCGACGAGGTGATCGTGCTGCGCGACCGCACCCATGTCGCACGCCTGTCGGGCGATGCCATCGACGTGCCGGCCATTCTGGCGGCCATTGCCGACGCCCCCGCGCCGGCGGCAGCGTAGGGAGGGCCGGATGCTCATGAAGCTGCCGCGCATCGGCACCTCGCAGATCGTCGCCCTCGCCCTCATCCTCGCGGCCAACTGGTACGTCTCGCCGCAATTCTTCGACATCCGCCTGCAGGACGGCCGGCTGTTCGGCAGCGTCATCGACGTGCTCAACCGCGGCGCGCCCGTCGCCCTACTGGCGCTCGGCATGGTGCTGGTGATCGCCATGCGGGGCATCGACCTCTCGGTCGGCGCGGTGATGGCGATCTGCGGCGCAATTGCCGCCAGCCTCGCCGACAGCCATCCCCTGCCCGTCGTGCTCGCCGCCGCCTTGGGCGCGGGGCTGCTCTGCGGGCTATGGAACGGCCTGCTGGTGGCGGTGCTCGGCATCCAGCCCATCGTTGCGACGCTGATCCTCATGGTGGCCGGGCGCGGCATCGCCCAGCTCATCACTGAGGGGCGGATCGTCACCTTCACCTCGCCGGAGCTGGCCTTTCTCGGCGGCGGCTCGGTGTTCGGCCTGCCGACGCCGGTGGCGCTGACGCTGGGCATGACCGTGCTCACCCTCATTGTCGTGCGCGGCACCGCGCTGGGCCTGATGATCGAGGCGACCGGCGGCAATCCGCGCGCCAGCGCGCTGGCCGGCATCGGCACCCGGGCCATCACCCTCGCCGTCTATGTCTGGAGCGGGCTCTGCGCCGCGCTGGCCGGCATCGTCGCCGCCGCCGACATTCTCGGCGCCGACGCCAACAATGCCGGGCTGTGGCTGGAGCTCGACGCCATCCTCGCCGTGGTGATCGGCGGCACCTCGCTGTTCGGCGGGCGCTTCTCCATCGTGCTCGCCGTCATCGGCGCCCTCATCATCCAGGCGATGAACACCGGCATCCTGCTCTCCGGCTTTCCGCCGGAGACCAATCTCGTGGTGAAGGCCGTGGTGGTCCTGGCGGTGCTGCTGGCCCAGTCGCCTCGGCTCGGCGGGCATCTGGCGGGGCTGCGTGTGCAGTTCGGCCGGGGCAAGCGGGAAGGAAAATCCTGATGGGCGCGATCTCCCGCCTGACGCCGGTACTGGCGACCACGGTTGTCTTCCTCGTCGGCTTTCTCATCTGCGCGACCATCTACCCGAACTTCGCCTCGCTGCGGGTGGTGATGAACCTGCTGACCGACAACGCCTTTCTCGGCATCGTCGCGGTCGGCATGACCTTCGTCATCATCTCCGGCGGCATCGACCTGTCGGTCGGCTCGGTCATCGGCTTCACCACCGTGTTCCTGGCGCTGGCCATCGAGCGCTGGGGCGTGCCGCCGCTCGCCGCCTTTGTGCTGATCCTCGTGCTCTGCGCCGCCTTCGGGGCGGCGATGGGGGCGATGATCCAGTATTTCGAGCTACCGCCCTTCATCGTCACGCTGGCCGGCATGTTCCTCGCGCGCGGGGTCAGCTTCCTGCTCTCCACCGAGTCGATCCCGATCAATGCCGAGCTCTACGCCACGCTGTCCGACCACGCGATCCGGCTGACGGGCGGGGCGCGGCTGACGGTGCCGGCGATCATCATGCTGGCGGTGGTCGCGGGCGGCATGGTGCTGCTGCACCTCACCCGCTTCGGGGCGAATGTCTATGCGCTCGGCGGCTCGCGCAGCGCGACGGCGCTGATGGGAATCAACGTGCCGCGCACCACGGTGCTGATCTACACCCTGTCGAGCGTGCTCGCGGGACTGTCGGGCATCGTCTTCTCGCTCTACACCTCCTCGGGCTATTCGCTCTCCGCCGTGGGCGTGGAGCTCGACGCGATCGCCGCCGTGGTGATCGGCGGCACGCTGCTCTCGGGCGGTTATGGCTTCGTCATCGGCTCCTTCCTCGGCGTGCTGATCCAGGGGCTGATCCAGACCTATATCAGCTTCGACGGCATGCTCTCGAGCTGGTGGGCGAAGATCGCCACGGGGCTGCTCCTCTTCGTGTTCATCGCCTTTCAGCAGCTGACGCTCCACCTCGCCCGCCGACCCGCGCGCCGGGCACCGGGCGTCGCGCAGGTGTGACGCGCGGCACGGAGTTTGCGAGTATCGTGCGCGAGGGCGACGCGAGCCGCGCCCCTGCGCCGGGCTGTCGCCCGTTGCGTTCCTGACGAGAGATGAACCCGCATGTCCCCGAATACGCAGAAATTCTACATCGACGGCGCCTTCGTCGAGCCGCTGGAGAACCGCCCGCTCGGCGTGGTCGACCCGGCCACCGAACAGGTCTTCGCCACCATTTCGCTCGGCACGCTGGCGGATGTCGACCGTGCCGTCGCGGCGGCGCGCGCGGCCTTTGCCACCTTCCAGTTCAGCACCAAGGATGAGCGCCTCGCCCTCCTCGAGAGCCTCCTCGCGGTCTATGAGCGGCGCTATGAGGATGTCGCGCAGGCGATCAGCCACGAGATGGGCTCCCCCATCGCCCGCGCCCGCGACTCGCAGGCCTATGCCGGCCTCGGCCATCTGAAGGCGACCATCGAGGCGTTCCGCAATTTCGAGTTCGACGAGACGCGCGGCACCACCCGCGTCACCCATGAGCCGGTCGGCGTCGTCGGCCTGATCACGCCATGGAACTGGCCGCTCAACCAGATCATGTGCAAGGTCGCGCCGGCCATTGCCGCCGGCTGCACCATGGTGCTGAAGCCCTCCGAGATCGCGCCGATCTCCGGCATCGTCTTCGCCGAGATCATGCACGAGGCCGGTTTCCCCAAGGGCGTGTTCAATCTGGTGAACGGCACCGGCCCGGAAGTCGGCGCAGCGCTGTCCTCGCATCCCGACATCGACATGGTGTCCTTCACCGGCTCGACGCGCGCCGGCACCGATGTCGCGCGCAATGCCGCGGCGACGGTGAAGCGCGTGGCGCAGGAACTCGGCGGCAAGTCGGCCAACATCATTCTGCCGGACGCGGATCTTGAGACCGCCGTGGCCGAAGGCGTGCGCGCCTGCTTCTCCAATACCGGCCAGTCCTGCGACGCGCCGACCCGTATGCTGGTGCCGGCCGACCGGCATGACGAGGCGCTGGAAATCGCCCGCCGCACGGCGGCGACGGTGCGCGTCGGCTCGCCCACCGACACCGAGACGCAGATCGGCCCGCTGGTGAGCGACGTGCAGTTCGCCAAGGTGCAGGATCTCATCCAGGCCGGCATCGACGAGGGCGCGACCCTGGTGGTCGGTGGCACGGGCAAGCCCGAAGGGCTGGAGACCGGCTATTTCGTGAAGCCGACCGTGTTCGGCCATGTGAAGCCGGGCATGCGCATCGAGCGCGAGGAGATCTTCGGCCCGGTGCTGTCGATCATCCCCTATGACAGCATCGACCAGGCCGTCGCCATCGCCAATGACACGCCCTATGGCCTCGCGGCCTATGTGCAGGGCACGGATATGGACGAGGCCCGCCGCGTGGCGCGGCAGCTTCGCGCCGGCTCGGTCTATCTCAACTACCCGGACTGGGATCTGTTCGCGCCCTTCGGCGGCTACAAGCAGTCCGGTAACGGGCGCGAATATGCTGATTTCGGCCTGCGCGATTTCCTGGAGATCAAGGGCATCGTCGGCTACGGCGCCTGAGCGGACCAGCGCAGCGACAAGCAACGGCCAGGGAACGCCCTGGCCGTGCATCGCAATTAGGCACTGCCGGAAAGCTGGGCGCCAACCAAGCTTCGCCTCTTCGCGATACTTCCACAGGGAAGGCGAGACTTAACCTCGAGTGAGGTCGCTGGATCGGGTTCCAGCCGTCAGCACGAGGTCGCCTTTCATGCCCGCCAATCCCTTCCATCTCGCCTGGTTTCTTCAGGGCTCCAGCATCCAGGCCTGGGGCGAGCCATGGACCGGCAATATCGGTCAGGACTGGATGAGCGCCGATATCTTCGTCGATCTCGTGCGGTCGATGGAGCGGGCCTGCTTCGATTACCTGCTGATCGAGGATTCCATCTATGTCGGGCAGAACTGGCAGAATTCGCGCGACATCTTCCTGAAGGGCGGCATCTGCATTCCCCGTCAGGAACCCAGCGTGGTGGCGACGCTGCTGGCGGCTTCCACCCGCAAGCTCGGCATCGTGCCGACGCTCTCCACCTTCGCTTACCACCCCTACCTCACCGCCCGCATCGTCTCCTCGCTGGACCAGATCTCCGGCGGGCGCGCCGGCTGGAACATGGTGACCGGCTCGTCGGACCTCTCCGCCCAGAATTTCGGCATGGAGAAGCTGCCCGAGCACGACCAGCGCTATGTGATGGCGGAGGAGTACATCGAGATCGTGAAGCGCCTGTGGGGCTCGTGGGAGCCGGGCGCGATCATCGACGACCATGAGAACGGCGTGCTCATCGACCCGGCGAAGGTCCACACCATCGATTATGTGGGCCAGCACTATGCCTCGCGCGGGCCGCTAAACTCCGGTCCCTGCCCGCAGGGCCAGCCGGTGATCGCGCAGGCCGGCGGCTCGAAGAGCGGGCGCAAGATCGCCGCCACCCACGCCAACACCATCGTCGCCGCGCCGAACGGCGTCGCCGCCATGAAGCAGTACCGCGACGATGTGCGCGCGCAGATGGCCGAGCTCGGCCGCAACCCGGACGACTGCAAGATCCTGTTCCTGCTCTCACCCATCGTCGCGGAGACGGAGGACCAGGCGAAATGGGCGGCCGAACAGCGCCGCGTCTCGGCGGCGGAGAATCTCGACGCCCGCATGGCCCGCTTCGGCTGGAGCACCAATCTCGACCTCTCCGGCCTCGACCTCGACACGCCGGTGAGCCAGCTCACGCTCACCACCAATGGCCACCAGTCCAGCCTCTCGCAGTTCCTCACCCGCGCCGGCGACAAGCCGCTGCGCCAGGCGATGATCGACCATGTGAGCTGCGGCTATTGCGTGGACGTGGTGGGCACGCCCGACAGCGTCGCCAGCCAGATGGACGAGATCATGCAGGAGATCGGCGGCGACGGCTTCCTCATCGCGCTCTCCGACGTCTCGCGCCGCTCGGTGTCGACCATCACCGACGGGCTGGTGCCGGTGCTCCAGCGCCGGGGCCTCACCCGCCGGGCCTATTCCCACCAGTTCCTGCGCGACAATTTGCTCGAGTTCTGATCCACGCCGCCCCTTCCCCCAACCATGGAACGACGTCGATGATCTCACGCCTCCCGCACCATCGTCTCCGCCGCGCCGGATCGCTTGCCCTCACGGCTCTCCTGCTCGGCGCCGGCCTCTCCGCGGCCTCCGCCGAGAAGCTCAAGCTCGGCAATGAGGGCGTCTACCCGCCCTTCTCCATGGTGGACGCGTCCGGCAACCTGACCGGCATGGAGCCGGAGCTGGCGCGCGAGATGTGCAAGCGCATCGGCGCCGATTGCGAGATCGTCGTCATGGACTTCAAGGCGCTGATCCCGTCCATGCTGCAGGGCAAGTTCGACGGCATCGTCACCCAGATCTCGCCCACCCCCGAGCGCATGGACAAGGCGCTGTTCGCCATGCCCATCGTCTACAATCCGGCGACCTTCGTGGTGCGCAAGGACAGCAACTACACGCTGACCAAGGAGGGCGTGACCGGCAAGGGGCTGCGCATCGCCCTCCAGCGCGGCGCTTCCATGGTGCCCTACATCCACAAGCACTTCGGCAAGGACACCTTCGTCGAGGTCTATTACGACAATCCCGACCAGATGAAGCTCGATCTGCTGGCCGGCCGCCTCGACCTCATCTTCGATTCCAAGATCAACTGGACGCTGGAGCTGATCGCCAAGCCCGAGGGCAAGGACTACATGCTCGCCGGCGGCGACCACTGGCTCGGTGACCCCGCCATCCCCGAGGCCGAGCGCGGCTATAGCTGGATCTTCCCGAAGAAGAGCGGCGATCTGGTGAAGCGGGTCAATGCCGCGCTCGCCGCGATGATCAAGGACTGCACCTACACCACCATCCGCAAGAAATACGTCCCGGTCGCCACACTGGCGGCGGAAGCCGCCTGCACCACCACCAACTGACGGCGGCGCGCGGGGTTCAGCTCATGACCAACCTCTCCCTCGCCGATATCGCAGGCTATCTGCGCCAGCTCGGCGAGGGGGCGCTGATCACGCTGGAGCTGTTCCTCGCGAGCTTCGCCCTCGCCTTCACCCTCGGCGTGCTCATTGGCGTCGCCACGCTGTCGAAGAGCCGCGTCGTCACCGTCGCCTGGCGGGTCTATGCCTCCATCTTCACCGGCGTGCCCTCGCTGCTGGTGATCTTCCTCGTCTATTACGGCGGCAGCGCCATGCTGGCGGCCCTGTTCGGCGAGTTCGGGGCGAGCATCGACATCTCGCCCTTCGGCGCCGGCGTCGCCGCGCTCGCCATCGTCTATGCCGCCTACATCGCCGAGCTGGTGCGCGGCGCCATCGCCAACCTACCGAAGGGCCAGTTTGAGGCGGCCCGCGCACTCGCCATCCCGCCAGTCATCCTGTGGGGCCGGGTGATCCTGCCGCAGGCCATGCGGCTCGCCTTGCCCGGCCTCGTCAATGTGTGGAGCTTCATGCTCAAGGAGACCCCGCTCGTCTCGCTCGCCGGGCTGCAGGATCTGGTGGCCAGCGCCAAGATCGCGGCGGGCGCGACCAAGGAACCCTTCCTCTTCTTCATCGCCACGGCTTTGGTCTTCATCGCCTTCAGCGCCGCCACATTGAAACTCGCCACGCGGCTGGAGCTCCGGCTCGATCGCGGCCAGCGCCGCGACACCGCCCGCGTGCAGGCCGGGATGGAGGCATGAGCGGCTTGCCCGTCGATCTCGCCCTCGCCTGGGAAAGCCTGCCGGCCCTGCTGCAGGGGCTGAAGGTCACGGTGCTGGTGACGCTGCTGCCGATGGCCCTCGGCCTCGCCCTGGCCTTCCCCGTCTGCTTCGCGCGGATGTCGGAGCGCCGCTGGCTCTCCCTGCCGGCGGAGATCTTCGTGGTGTTCTTCCGCGGCGCGCCGGTGCTGATCCTGCTCTACCTCGTCTATTACGGGCTGGGCCAGATCGAGGCGCTGCGCAACGGGCCGCTCTGGCTGCTGTTCGGCTCGCCGCTCGGCTGCGCCCTCGTCGCCTTCGGGCTGAACCACGCCGCCTATATGGCGGAGATCCTGCGCGGCAGCCTGCTGGCCGTGCCGCATGGGCTCATCGAGGCCAGCGAGGCGCTCGGCATCACCCGGCGCAACGTCTTCATCTGGGTGAAGATGCCGCTGGCCATCCGCTACGGGCTGAAGGCCTATCAGAATGAGGTGGTGAGCTTCATCAAGGGCACGGCCATCGTCTCGGTGGTCACGCTGACCGACCTCACCGCCGTGGCGAACGGCATCTTCGAGCAGACCTATGATCCCTTCACCCCCATCCTCTGCGCGGCGGCGCTGTACTGGGCCTATGTGAACCTCATCCGCCTCGCCTTCGCCGGCTGGGGGCGCTGGCTCGACCGTCACAAGGATGACGACGCGGCCGCGACCACCGCCCTGCCCGACCGCGCCGCACCCCGCCCGGTGGCGCTCAGCAAGGAGGCGTCATGAACCCGTCCGCTCAGGAGCCATTAGCCGCGCCCGCCTCGCCGGCCATCGCCATCGCCGGACTGGTGAAACGCTATGGCGCGCATCGGGCGCTGGATGGCGTCGATCTCGACGTGCGGCGCGGCGAGAAGGTGGTGATCTGCGGCCCGTCCGGCTCGGGCAAATCCACGCTGATCCGCTGCATCAACGCACTGGAGCGGCACGATGGCGGGCGCATCGTCGTCAACGGCATCGAGCTGACGGCGGATGAAGGCACTGTGCAGGACATCCGGCAGGAAGTCGGCATGGTGTTCCAGCACTTCAACCTGTTCCCGCATCTCACGGCGCTGGAAAACTGCATGCTGGCGCCGCGCCTCAATCGGGGCCTGGCGAAGGATCAGGCGGCGCGGCTCGCGATGCGCCATCTGGAGCGTGTGGGCTTGGCCGATCTCGCCGGCCGCTACCCCGGCCGCCTCTCCGGCGGGCAGCAGCAGCGCGTCGCCATCGCCCGCGCGCTGTGCATGGAGCCGCGCATCCTGCTGTTCGACGAGCCGACCTCCGCCCTCGACCCGGAAATGGTGAAGGAGGTACTGGGCGTGCTGGAGGAACTGGCGGAGAGCGGCGTCACCATGATCTGCGTCACCCATGAGATGGGCTTCGCGCGCCGGGTCGCCGACCGCTGCGTCTTCATGGATGGAGGGCGCATCCTTGAGGAGGCCACAGCGCGGGATTTCTTCGCGACGCCGAAAAGCGAGCGTCTGCAGCACTTCCTCGCGCAAATCCTGCGCTGACGGGCAAATCCTGTTCTGACGGGAACCGTCAGACCGTCAAATGGTGAAAGCGGCGGCCGAAATAGACCAGACCGCCGACCGCGCCAGCCTGATGCAGACCCAGCACTTCGCAGAACGCGACATCATGCGTGCCCACCGTGGCAAGCTCCGTCACCCGGCAGTCGAAGGCCACGCTCGCCTCCATCAATACCGGCGCTCCGGTCACGAGTGTGCCCCACTCCGCGCCGGCGAAGCGCTCGCTCATTGTCTTGACGCCACCGGCGAAGGCCATGCCCAGCGCTTCGTGATGCGGACCCGCCAGCGTGTTGACACACAGGCTGCGGCTGTTGGCGATCGCCCGGTGCGACTGGTTGGAGCGGTTGATGCAGACCAGCAGCGTCGGCGGGCTGTCCGTCACCGAACACACCGCCGAGGCCGTGAAGCCGCAGGGACCATCCTCATCGAGGCTGGTGACAATGTTCACCGCCGCCGGCAACCGGCTCATGCCCTCGCGATAGAGCTCCCGGCTGACCGCCGCCGGGAGCGCCTCACCCGCAAGGCGGGCGAGCGTGTCGGCGGCGATGCTGCGTGGGTCGGTCGCGTTCATGATGTCCTCCGTCGGCGGGATCGCAACAGGATCAGAACTCCCGCAGCGTCTGGCGCAGCGTCGCGCCTTCCGTGTAGCTGGTGCGGGCAAGCCCCCGGCGCTGCAGGGCCGGCACCAGCCCCTCGCAGATCTCGGTGATGTATTGCCGGGAGATGTTGGCGGTGAAGGGCCGGGTGATCAGGAACCCGTCGCCGCCGACCTCCGCCATCACCTCGCCCATGCGTTCAGCGACCTGATCGGGCGTGCCGACGAGACCGTCGAGCCCGCGCGAGAGCTGGTCGGCGCAGAGCTGGCGCAGCGTCTTGCCCGAGCCCCATTGCTGGAAGGCATCGAGCGAACCCTGCTCGCCATTGGTAGTGAGGTGCGGCAGCGGCTGGTCGAGGTCGAAGGTGGAGAAGTCGATGTCGGTGATGGCGGCGATCAGCGCCAGCGCCTTCTCGCAGTAATCCGGCGCCTCGACGATCCGTGCGGCCTTGGCCTTCGCCTCGGCTTCGGTCTCCCCGAGAATGGGGGCGACCACGAACAGCACCTTGATCTCGTCCGGGTCGCGCCCACCGGCGGCGGCGCGGGCGCGCACGTCGTCGCGATAGGCCTTGAGGCCGGCAACCCCCATGGAGGGGGCGATGATGCTATCGGCCGTCATCGCCGCGAATTGCCGGCCGCGCGGCGAGCCACCGGCCTGCACGAAGGCGGGGCGGCCCTGCGGTGAGGGCACGCAGTTCAGCGGCCCGCGGCTCTTGAAATACTTGCCCTCGAAATGGATCGGCCGGACCTTCGAGGCATCGGCATAGGTGCGGGTGACGGGATCGCGCACCACGGCATCGGCGTCCCAGCTTCCCCAGAGCTGCTTGCACAGCTCGACATATTCGTCGGCCATGTCATAGCGCTCCTGCCGGGGAGGCAGCTTGTCCATGCCGAAATTCTCGGCCGCGAGATCCTCGCCGGTGGTCACGATGTTCCAGCCGAAGCGGCCCTTGCAGATGCTGTCCAGCGTCGCGCACAGCCGGGCGAGCATGAAGGGCGGATAGGCCATGGTGGAGAAGGTGGCGACCACGCCGAGATGGCGGGTATTGGCGCCGATCAGCGCCGCCATCGGTGAAGGATCGGCCTTCGGGCCCATGATGTTGTGCTTGAGATAGACCTCGTTCGTGCCGCCATAGGCCTCCGAGATCATCAGCGTGTCCTCGAGCATGATGTAGTCGAAGCAGGCGCGCTCCATCGCCTTCGCCATGTCGATATAGAACTGCCCGTCCCACGGGTCGCCGCCACCCCCGGTGAAGGGCTTGGTCCACTCATCGACCGCGAAATTGGTGAACCAGCCGAGATGGAGGGGCTTGGGACTCATGTGCTGCCTCGCCTGTGTAACGCGCGGGATACCGCCGGGTGATCGATCCGCCGGATGACGTGCAACGCTAGTGCCGCCCGCGCGGCCGCGACCATCGCGAAAAGCCCAAGCGATGTTTCGCAGCCGGCGTCGCATCTTTGGGCAGCAGGCGGGCTCGCGGGGCAATCGCTGTGCAATCGCTCTTTCCGATCACAGGATGAGCAGCATCGATTTTGCTTGATTATCAGCGACATGGGCGCCGGGCCGTCACGGCGCGCATCTTGCTATTTGCTGTCCACCCTGGGGACGTCGACGCGGAGAGGCCTAGCCATGTCGCATATCAGCCAGATCTACGACATCGACCTGAAGCTGCTGCGCTGCTTCTGCACCATTGTGGAGGAACAGAGCTTCACCGCGGCGCAGGCGGCGCTGAACCTGTCGCAATCGACGCTGAGCGAGAACCTGAAATCGCTGGAGATTCGCCTTGGCGCGCGGCTGTGCCGGCGCGGGCCCAAGGGCTTCAAGCTGTTTCGCGAGGGCGAAGTCGTCTACAAGGCCGCCAAGGAGCTGTTCGCCGCGATCGAGGCCTTCAAGCAGAAGGCGTCGAACATCAACCAGACCACGGCCTATGAGCTGTCCATCGGCATTCAGGACGGCATCGTCGAGAACCCGCATGCCCGCGTGCATGACGCCATCCGCCGCTTCTCGGAATATTACCCCAATGTCCGCTTCCGCGTTGAGGTGATGCTCGGCTTCCAGCTCGCCGGGCGGGTGGCGGACGGGATGGTGCATGTCGGCATCGGGCTGATGAACGAGCATTACCCGCAGCTCAGCTACGAGCACCTGTTCGACGAGCAGGGCTTCATGTGCTGCAGCGCCCAGCACCCGCTCTTCGCCATTCCCGACGAGGCGCTCACCCTCGCCGACATCGACGCCGCCGCCTATTGCAGCCGGGGCCATCTGGAGCGCTACCACCCCGAGCGCACGCGGCGCAGCGATGGCGCGGGTGATATCGGGCACGGCATCCAGTCGCAGCTCGCACTGATCCTGTCCGGGCGGAACATCGGCTATGTGCTCGACCACATGGCCGAGCCGCTGATCGCCGGCGGCATGCTGCGCGCGCTCCGGCCGGACCTCGTGCGCATCGTCAATCCGGTGACCGCGCTGATGGGCCCCGCCGCCAGCGACTTCAAGCTGGCGCGGCACTTCGTCGACTGCCTGGTGGATGTCCATATGGAACTCGGCAGCGCCCGCCTGCTGCCGCGCCCGGCCGTGCTCGATGGAACGCGGCCGGCGAATGACCGGGGCTACACCCCGCCGCCGGGCGCGCGGGCCTCCTCCAGCGCGGCCTGAGGCTCGTCCTCCTCATAGAGCTCCAGCGGCAGGCCGTCAGGATCGGCGAAGAAGGTGAAGCGGCGCCCGGTATAGGGATCGACCCGCACCGGCTCGCACGCCACATCGAGCCCCACCAGCCGGGCGATCTCGGCGTCGAGATCATCGACCGTGAAGGCCAGATGCCGCAACCCCTGTGCCTCCGGCCGGCTCGGGCGCGGCGGGGCGTCGGGGAAGGAGAACAGCTCGATCCGCGCATTGCCCGCATCGAGATCGCATTTCCAGGAGCGCCGCTCGGCCCGGTAGACCTCGTGCAGCACCGGGAAACCCAGAACCTCCGCATAGAAGCGGCGCGAGCGCGCATAGTCGGCACCGATGATCGCGATGTGGTGAATGCCCTTCATCCGCCCTGCCCAATCCCCCACGCCCCCCGCGCCCCTCTGACGCAGCCGGCGCCGGCACCTTGCACAAGCCCGCCTCTCCCGGCAGATAAGCCTTTCGTAGCAGAGAGGGCGCGGAAAATGGCGGAGAAGCTGACGATCCATGGAATGCTCGCCACGGCGAGCCATCTGCCGCGCCTGCCCTTCGACACGCGTGAGCTCGCGACCATCCGTACCGCAACGCCCATCGTCGGGCCCAAGCTGTCGCCGAAGTTCGAGCCCGAGGCCGGCTATGTCTATCTGGCCTCCCGCCAGCTCCATATGGAGTTCGTGGTGGTGAAGTCGGTGCGCAAGAAAACCATCTTCGGCTCGCTCAAGCCGCGCTTCACCATCTTCCTCGGCTTTGAGGATGGCGAGGTGTGGGAGCAGGGGCCGGAAGTCACCACGCCCCGCGCCGTCGCCTATGTGTTCCAGCGCCTGCAGGCCGCCGACCAGTGGCTGGACAAGGAATATGGCCGCAAGCGGTGAGGCTCAGCCGGCCTGAAGCCGCAGCCCGATGATGCCGGCGACGATGGCGGCGACGCAAAGCAGCTTCATCGGCGTCAGCGCCTCGCCGAACAGCAGCGCGCCCAGGAACACCGTCCCCACCGAGCCGACCGCCGTCCAGGCGGGATAGGCCACGCTCACCGGCAGCGTCTTCATCGCGGCGGTAAGGAATAGCAGGCTGGCAATACCGGCCGCGACGGTGAACACGCTCCAGCCGACGCGGGAAAACCCGTCGGCATATTTCATCGTCACCGCGAACAGCATCTCGAACAACGACGCGACGACGAGATAAACCCAGGCCATTCTCAATCTCTCATGCTGCCGCCCGACAGGGAGCGGATCCGTGCATCGGTGGTAGACGCAGCCACCTGCGTAGCTCCTGGTGTCCGGGTGAAGTTACCCGACAACCGCCGTTTTCAGCGGCCCATCGAGCCGGTGCCCGACGGGCCGCGCCAACGCTTCCCCGCGCTGGCACGGAAAACATCGCGCGTCCGGCAAAGGCGATGCTGCCGGTGGGGTCCGCGAAGATTTCGGAAACAGCGAGGAATTGGCCCCGATGAACCTCAGCCGGCGGAAAGGCGCGGCTGCGGTGGCTTGCCGCCAACCAGCAGCAGGTCGCTCTCGTCCTTGAGGTTCACGCCGGTGAGCTGGCGTGCCATGGCTTGGTCGATGAGCCAGGCGAGCTTGAAGGCGGCGTGGTCATAGGCCAGCCCCTCGCCGCGCACATTCGAGATGCAGTTGCGCTCGGCATCGGAGCGGCCGACACGCGGCGCGAAGGTGAGATAGAGGCCGAGACTGTCCGGCGAGGAAAGCCCCGGCCGTTCGCCGATCAGCACCACCACGGCGCGGGCCTTCATCAGCTCGCCCACCTCGTCGCCCAGCGCCACACGGGCCTGCGAGGCGACGGCAATGGGGGCAAGACGCCAGCCGGCTTCCGCCACCCGCGCCTTGAACGCGGTGAGGAAGGGCACGGCCTGCGCGTGGATGGCGGTGGAGGACAGACCATCCGCCACGACGACCGCCAGATCCACCGGGTCACCCGCCCGCTCACGCAACGCCGCGCGGCTGGCGTCGGAGAGCCGCCGGCCGAGATCGGGGCGGCGCAGATACGCATCGCGTGCCGGGGCGGCGGAGGCAATCTCGATCGTCTCGAAGCCGAGGGCACCAATGGCCTCGGCCGTCGCGGCGGAATCGAAGGGGGTATGCACGGCATCGCGGGCCTGCGCATGGGCAAGGGCGAAGCGCAGCACCTCGCGCGTCGGCAGCCCCGTGCCGGCCCGCCCGAGCGCGATACGCGCGGGCGTGGTGCCGGCGAGCTTGCGCCAGACATCCTCGACCACATAGCCCGCCGAGGCCTCCGGGATGGTCGTCTCCGGGCTCACGGCTTCCGGGGCGATGATGTCGGGTTCGGCAGAATCCTGCGGGAGCGGGGTCGTCATGCCGCCAGCTCCGGCGCGACGGCGAGCAGCGGATGGTTGCCGCGCTGCGGCTTCAGCCGGCCATCCGGCCCGGTGACACCCATGCGCTGGAGCCACGCCTCGAACTCCGGCGCGCGCTTGAGGCCCAGAACCTCGCGCAGATAAAGCTGATCGTGGAACGAGGTGGACTGGTAGTTCAGCATGACGTCGTCGGAACCGGGAATGCCCATAATGTAGGTCACGCCCGCCGCGCCCAGCAGCGTCATCAGCGTGTCCATGTCGTCCTGGTCCGCCTCGGCATGGTTGGTGTAGCAAACGTCGCAGCCGAGCGGCACACCCATCAGCTTGCCGCAGAAATGGTCCTCCAGCCCGGCGCGGATGATCTGCTTGCCGTCATAGAGATATTCCGGGCCGATGAAGCCGACGACGGTGTTGACCAGAAGCGGGCGGAACGGCCGGCACACCGCATAGGCGCGGGCTTCCAGCGTCTGCTGGTCGACGCCGTGATGGGCGTTGGCGGAGAGCGCGGAGCCCTGCCCGGTCTCGAAATACATCACATTGTCGCCGAGCGTGCCGCGCTTCAGCGACAGCGCCGCCTCATGGCCTTCCTTGAGCGTGGCAAGGCTGATGCCGAAGGAGGCATTAGCCGCTTCCGTGCCGGCGACGGACTGGAAGACCAGATCCACCGGCACGCCGCGATTGATGACGTCGGTCGAGGTCGTCACATGGGTGAGCACACAGGACTGGGTGGGAATCTCGAAACGCTGGATGATCTCGTCCGTCAGCTTCAGCAGATCGCTGAGCACGGGCAGGCTGTCCGAGGCCGGGTTGATGCCGATGGTGGCGTCGCCGCAGCCATAGAGCAGCCCGTCGAGGATCGAGGCGGTGATGCCGGCGGGATCGTCGGTCGGGTGGTTGGGCTGGAGCCGCACCGCCATGGTGCCGGGCAGGCCGATGGTATTTCGGAACCGCGTCACCACCCGGCATTTCTTGGCGACGATGATGAGATCCTGATTGCGCATCAGCTTGGAAACCGCCGCCGCCATTTCCGGCGTGATGCCCGGTGCGAGCGCAGCCAGCACCTCGGAGGTCGCCACCGGCGACAGCAGGAAATCGCGGAAGTCGCCGACCGTCATGTGCGCGATCGGGCGGAAGGCGACGGCGTCATGCGTGTCGATGATGAGACGGGTGACCTCGTCAATCTCATAGGGCACCAGCGCATGGGTCAGGAAGGTCGCGAGCGGCACCTCCGCGAGGCACATGCGCGCCGCGACATTCTCCTCCGCCGAGCCCGCGGCGACGCCGGCGAGCATGTCACCGGAGCGGATCGGGGTCGCCTTCGCCATCAGCTCCCGGAGATCGGCGAAGACATAGGTCTGCGATCCGACGATGTGACGATAGGCCATGGCTGCTCCTTCACCGGCGCGCGAGCCCTGCCCAAATGCGCGCCATGGCAAAAACTTACCCCGACGGCGCGGCGACGGGAAGCGCGACTTGTGTTGGTCGACGACATGCCACGCTGGACGGGCGCGCGCCCACGGGCTAGGAGGCGGGAAAGCGAACGGGGAGACGCGCCATGGCCACCTTCATCCTCATCCACGGCTCCTGGCACTGGGGCGGCTGCTTCCAGAAGGTCGCCAACATCCTCGGCGCCGCCGGCCATGCGGTGATCGCGCCCGACCTCGCGAGCCACGGCTTCGACCCGACGCCGACCGCCGCCGTCACCGACATCACCATCTACGCCGCGCCGGTGCGCGCCGCGCTCGAGGAGATCGAGGGCAAGGCGATCCTGGTCGGCCATTCGGTGGGTGGGGCGACCTGCACCTGGCTCGGCGAGGAAATGCCCGAGCGCATCGCGGCGCTGGTCTACCTCACCGGTTTCATGGCACCGGCCGGCAAGACCGCCCGCGACTTCGTGATGATGCCGGCCTATCTCAAGGATCCCGCCATCGTCGAGACGCAGGGCATGCTGCGCATCGGCAAGGAGGGGCTCGGCCTCGACCTGACGAAGACCGACCTGATCGCCCGCTCGCTCTATTCGGACTGCTCGGCGCATGACATCGCCCGCGCCCTCCCGAACCTCGTGCGGGTCACGCCACACGCGCCTTTCGTGTACACATCGTCCACCACACTGCACCGCTTCGGCCGCCTTCCGCGGCACTATATCGAGTGCCTTCAGGACCGCGGTTTGCCCCTCGCCGTGCAGCGCGAGATGCAGGCGGCGGTGCCCGGCGCGCATGTCCACCAGCTCGATACCGGGCATTCCCCGTTCCTCTCCGCGCCCGAGGCGGTGGCGGATATCCTATTGAACATCTGCTGAGCCCGCAGCGCCACACGTCGCGGCATCCGGCATGGTCAAGGCGCGTGCCCCCTTTCCCGCTGGCACCGACACCCGCTAGCCTGACCGGACTTCCAGAAGCCCTAGGGCTCACCAAGAGGCACGAATGTCCGATCAGGAAAAGCTCGCCGCGCTGCGGGCGAAATATGCAGGCGTCGGTGGCGGCGTGGTCTATGACGAGACCTTCAAGCGCGTCGCCGACATGCAATTCAAGGATGGCGAAAAGCGCGTCTGGCCGTGGGCGGGCGCCGCCACCCTGCTCGATGCCCCCTATCGCCCCGACGCGCAGGAACTCGCAGATTTCGGCGGGCTGGACATGGCACTCATTGGCGTTCCGATGGACCTCGGCGTGACCAACCGCGCCGGCGCGCGCCTTGGCCCACGTGCAGTGCGTGCCATTGAGCGCATCGGGCCCTATGAGCACGTTCTGAACATGGTACCGGCCGCCGAGGCCAAGACGGCGGATATTGGCGACGTCCCGTTCCGCTCGCGCTTTAGTCTTGATTCCTGCCATGAGGACATCGAAGCTTTCTACAAGAAAATTGTCGCGGCGGGCGTCATCCCGCTTTCGGTGGGCGGCGACCACTCGATCACCGGCTCGATCCTCAAGGCGGTGGGAGAGACGCGCCCCGTCGGCATGCTGCATATCGATGCCCATTGCGACACCTCGGGCACCTACGAGGGCGCCAAGTTCCATCATGGCGGCCCCTTCCGCAACGCGGTGCTGGATGGGGTGCTCGATCCGAGCCGCACCATCCAGATCGGCATTCGCGGCGGCGCGGAGTTCCTCTGGGAGTTCTCCTATGAGAGCGGCATGACCGTGATCCATGCCGAGGAGGTCACCGGCATGGGCGTTCCGGCGATCATCGAGAAGGCCAAGCAGGTGCTCGGCACCGGCCCGGTCTATGTGTCCTTCGACGTGGATAGCCTCGACCCCGCCTTCGCGCCCGGCACCGGCACGCCGGAGATCGGCGGGCTCACCTCGCGCGAGGTGCTGGAAATCCTGCGCGGCCTCAACGGGCTCGACGTGATCGGCGGCGATGTCGTCGAAGTCGCGCCGCAGTATGATAACACCTCCAACACCGCCCACGCCGCGGCGCAGGTGCTGTTTGAGATCTTCTGCATGTCGGTGACGGCGCTCAAGGCGCGGCGGGGGCCCTGATGCGTCTCGCCATGCTGCAGACAGCCGGCGACCGGGAGAACCGTGTCGCCGCGAATCTCGACCGGCTCGCCGATGCCGCCGCGCGCGCGGCGGCCGGCGGCGCGGATTTGCTGCTCGCGCCCGAGATGTTCCTCACCGGCTACAATATCGGGCGCGCCGCCGCGGAAGGGGTGGCGGAGCCCGCTGACGGCCCCAGCGCCATGCGTGCGGCGGAGATCGCCCGCACCCATAATATCGCGCTGTGCTACGGCTACCCCGAGCGCGGCGCTGATGGGGCGATCTACAATGCCGCCCTGCTGATCGACCGCGACGGTCGTCAGCTACTCAACTTCCGCAAGACGCACCTGTTCGGCGACCTCGACCGGGCGATGTTCGCGGCCGGTCCCGGCACAGCCGAGGTCGTGGAAGTCGCCGGCCTGAAGGCGGGAATGCTCATCTGCTACGACGTCGAGTTCCCGGAAGCTGTGCGGGCTCTGGCGCTCAACGGCGCCGATCTCGTTCTGGTGCCGACGGCGAACATGAAGCCCTATGATCCCGTCTCGCTCTATGTCGTGCCCGCGCGGGCCTTCGAGAGCGAGCTCTTCGTCGCCTATGCCAATCGCTGCGGCGCGGAAGGGGAGCTGGAGTATATGGGCCTGAGCTGCGTCGGTGACCCGTCGGGCGGCAATCTGGTGCTGGCGGGCGACGGCGAGGAGCTTATCTTCGCCGATCTGACACCGGAAGCGCTGGCTCGCGGGCGGGAGTTGAACACCCATATGCGCGACCGTCGGCCGGGCCTCTACGCTTCCCAGCTCGCGGACCGCTAAGCGAACGATCCGTCAAACGAAAAGGGCGCGCCGGGGAGACCGGCGCGCCGTTGTTCTTGTTGCGTCTCGCGTCAGTGAGCGGGCGACTGACGACCGGCGATGGGGGCCAGGCCGTCCGCCTCGACCACCGTACGGGCGATGAAGCGCGCACGCAGCGGCTTCAGCACGAACATGGCGAGGAAGGCGGCCGTGGCGTTGAGGCCGACGGCGATGGCGAACACGGCGTACCAGCCATAGCTCGCCGCGATGATGCTGGCGAAGGGCACCAGCAGCGCCGCCGTACCCTTGGCGGTATAGAGCATGCCAGCGTTTGTCGCCGCGAACTTCGAGCCGAAGGTATCGCCGCAGGTTGCCGGAAACAGCGAGTAGATCTCGCCGAACACGCCGAAGAAGCAGGCCGTCGCCAGCACGAACACCAGCGGGTTCGAGCCGTGATAGACGAGCAGCAGCAGCATCGCGGCGGCGGTGCCGAAAGCGATGAACATGGTGTTCTCGCGCCCGATCCGGTCCGAGACATAGCCGAAGATCGGCCGGCCGAAGCCGTCGAAGATGCGGTCGAGCGAGATGGCGAGCGTCAGCGCCGCCGCCTGCAGGCCGAGCAGGTTCACCGGAATGTCGGCGACGCCGAGATCATGGGCGATCGGGCCGATCTGGGCCGCCGCCATCAGGCCGCCCGAGGCGACCATGACGAACATGAGGTACAGCACCCAGAACACCGGCTTGGTGATCGTCTGCGAGGGCTGGTAGTCGATCTTGCTCTGCGGCAGCGACAGCGCCTTCTTGGGCGCGGCGATCTTATGGACCGGCGGCCGCAGGAACTGGGCGAGCAGGAACACGACAAGGCCCTGGCCGATGCCGAACCAGAAGAACGCGGTCTGGTAGCCATGCGCGGCGATCGTGTTGGCGATCGGCACCACGGTCAGCGCGGCACCGGCGCCGAAGCCGGCGGCGGTCGCGCCGGCGGCGAGGCCGCGACGGTAGGGGAACCACTTGAGCGCGTTACCCACGCAGGTGCCGTACACCGCGCCCGCGCCGATACCGGCGAACACCGCACCGGCATAAAGCAGGGTGAGCGAATCGGCGTAGGAGTTGATGACCCAGGCGAGGCCGATCATCACGCCGCCAAAGGTCACGACCACCCGGGGGCCGTAGCGGTCGACGAACCACGCCTCGATCGGCACGAGCCAGGTCTCGGTCAGCACGAAGATGGTGAAGGCGGTCTGGATCGCCGCACGGCTCCAGCCATGGGCCTGATTGATCGGGTCGACGAAGAGCGTCCACCCGTACTGAAGATTGGCGATCATCGCCATGCAGAGGATGCCGCAGGCGAGCTGGAACCAGGGTTCCCAGCTCCGCGCAGCGCCGACCGGATTCGTCGTGTTCGCTTCCATAGAGGTTTCCTCGACCTGTTGCTGCCGCACGGCTCTTCGTGGCCGCTTCGGGCGCGGATGCTCCCCGCATCCCCAATATGTCCGCCCGCGATGCCCGCCGCTCTTCGCCTCGGGACTTTCCCAACGTCAAATGCTGACGAATGGTCAAGTATTAAGAAATTCAATCATGCGATTTCAGACAATTTCAACAATTAGCACTTTCCTGAACGGATTCAATATCTTTCATACCAATGGCTATTTACTTAGCGTAATGGCGTTATATATCATATATACGTATCCTTCATTTTGACAATTCATATCCACAATCGAATGATGTCGTGCTTTTGGCAGCATGAACAATGGCCTGAAGACCGCCTTTTGGCAGATGACGTCTTGTGATGACGCTGATGATGCGCGCCGCGCCTCTGCGTCATGTGCGCAGACTGCCCTAGCGCAGCGAGGGCCAATCACCGCCGCCCGCTCCCGATCTCTGCGTTATCCGCTGGGGAAGGCGCGCTTGGCCGAGGCGCCCCATTCCCGCGATCATCGCGGGATCGACAGGGAACCCCAAGGCGGTCGACCGCGTTCCAGTACCGCGACCGGTGCTGTAGTCCGGTCGTCAACGCGATAAGGGGATTTCTATGAGCCGCACTGTGCTCGGGGCCGTGGTCGTCGTACTGGCCGTCGTCGCCGCCGTCTTTGCCTACCAGGCCTATGAACGCGAACAGAACTCGCTGCAGATCGAGGTGGGCCCGAATGGCGTGAAAGTCGATCCGCCGGGCTGAGGCTAGGAGTTCCCGACGCGACGAAAGTCGCATGGGCGCGGGCTGTTTCGCCGGGGCGGCTGGTCTAAAAGGGCGACCTGATCCTTATCCGGTCGCGTCTCATTGCCCGGCCGCCCGCTCCCGGAGCCTTGCTACCCATGTCTTCCCCGTCAGCCGCCGTTTCAGGCGGCGCCGTTGCCAATCCGCGCTCGCGCGTCATCCTCGCCAGCCTGATCGGCACCACCATCGAATTCTACGACTTCTATGTCTATGCGACGGCAGCGGTGTTGGTATTTCCACACCTCTTCTTTCCCGCCGGCAATGACACAACCGCCCTCCTCGCTTCCTTCGCCGTGTTCGGCGCCGCGATGGTCGCCCGCCCGCTCGGTGCCATCTTCTTCGGCCATCTCGGCGACAAGCGCGGCCGCAAGGTGACGCTGGTCGGCGCGCTGCTCACCATGGGCATCGCCACCTTCCTCATCGGCGCCCTGCCGACCTATCATCAGGTCGGCTGGCTCGCCCCGGCGCTGCTGATGCTGATGCGCCTCGCCCAGGGCTTCGCGCTTGGCGGCGAATGGAGCGGGGCGGCGCTGGTCGCCACGGAGAATGCGCCGGCCGGCAAGCGCGCGGTCTATGGCACCTTCCCGCAGCTCGGCGCGCCGCTCGGCTTCATTCTGGCCAACGGCCTGTTCCTCATCATCGCCGCGGTTCTGCCCTCCGAGGATCCCTCGCGCCCGTCGCAGGCCTTCCTCGAATGGGGCTGGCGCATTCCTTTCCTGTTCTCGATCGTGATGGTGATCGTCGGGTTGTGGGTTCGCCTGAATCTTGTTGAGAGTGCTGCTTTCGAGAAGACGGTGAAGGCCGGCAAGGTGCATAGCCTGCCGCTGGTGTCGGTGTTCCGCACCCATACGCGCGAACTGGTGCTTGGCACCTTCTACATGCTCGCGACCTATGTGCTGTTCTACCTGATGACGACCTTCTCGCTGAGCTACGGCCGGGCCGGCGTCAACGCCGCACTGCCCGGGCTTGGGTATGATTACACCACCTTCGTGCTGATGATGATCATCGGCGTGGTGTTCTTCGGCATCTTCACCATGGTCTCCGGCCCGTGGGCGGATCGCTGGGGCCGTCGGCGCACGCTGATCCTCGTCACCCTGGCGATCATCGCCTTCGGCCTGCTCTGGGTGCCGCTGCTGGCCGCCGGAACCTTCGGCGTCATGGCGTGGCTGATCCTTGGTTTCAGCCTGATGGGACTGACCTTCGGCCCCATGGGGGCGCTGCTGCCGGAGCTCTTCCCCGCCAATGTGCGCTACACCGGCTCGGGCATTTCCTACAACGTCTCGTCCATCCTCGGCGCGGCGGTGGCGCCGTTCATCGCCGTGGCGCTGTGGAACTGGGGTGGCGGCAGTCCGTTCTGGGTAGGGATATACCTCTCCGCCATGGCCGGACTGACGCTCATCGCGCTGCTGATGGGCGCGGAGACACGTGACGTCGATATCGAGGCCTGAGCGTCGCCCGGTGTCAGATCCGGGCAAGCCTCAGGCGCGCAATGACAAAGGCGGCGAGGGTGGCGATCACGCAGGCGAGCGCCGCCTTGTCCAGCGCGCCCATGAAGGCGGTGTGCGCCGCCGCCAGCAGCGGCGCGGCCTCCGCCGCCGGCAAAGCGCGCGCGGCGATAACGGCGCCGTCCAGCGTCGCGCGCGCCGGGGCCAGCACGGTCTCGGGCAGGCCGGGCAGGCTGGCCGCTTCCATGCTCAACCGGTAGCTCGCCGCCGCCAGACTGCCGAGAACGGCAATGCCGAGCGCGCCGCCAAACTCGAAACTGGTCTCTGACATAGCCGAGGCCGCCCCTGCCCGCTCGGCCGGTGCGAGGCGCATGACGAGATCGGTGGTGAGCGTGCCGACCGGCGCAAGTCCAAGACAGATCAGCACAATTGCCGTCATCAGCACCGCGAGCGACGAATCTGGGCGCAGCTGTGTCAGCACGCCGAAGCCGAGGGCGGCGATCAGGGCGCCGATCGAGAGCACGTCAACCGGACGCCAGCGGCGCACCAGCCAGGGCGTCGCCATGGAGCCGACAGCGAAGCACACGCCCGAAGGCGCCGTCCACAACCCCGCCTCCAGCGGGCTCATGTCGAGCACGAGCTGCAGATATTGCGAGATGAAGACGAAGATGCCCATCGCGCCGAGCATCGCCGTTACATTGATACCGAGCGCCGCGCCGAGGCCGGGGTGACGGAACAAAGCGAGGTCGATCATCGGGTCGGTGAGCCGCCCCTGCCGGCGGATGAACAGCGTGCCGACCGCGAGACCGAACGCAATCGCCGCCACCGCTACCAGCCCGACGCCGGACTCGGCCATGTGCTTCATGCCGTAAATGATTGATAGCGAAGCGACAATCGACTGCGCGGCGCTCAGCACGTCGAGCCGCCCGGCCTTCTCGTCGCGAAACTCCGGCAGCAGCAGCGGGCCGGCGATGAGCAGGCCGATCATCACCGGAACGGCCGCAAGAAACACCGCCCCCCACCAGAAATACGTCAATATGATACCGCCGACGAGCGGCCCCAGCGCGGCGCCGGAGGAGAAACAGGCGATCCAGACGCCGATCGCGAAGGTGCGCTCGCGCTGGTCGAGGAAGATGTTGCGCAGCAGGGACAGGGTGGACGGCGCCAGCGTCGCGCCGGCGATGCCGAGGATGGCGCGGGCGGCGATCAGCTCCTCGGCGGTGCGCGCGAAGGCGGCGAGGAACGAGGCGGCGGCGAAGGCCGCGGCGCCGATCAGCAGCAGACGGCGCCGGCCGATGCGGTCGCCCAGCGTGCCCATCAGCATCAGCGTGCCGGCGACCATGAAGCCGTAAATATCAATGATCCAAAGCAGTTGCGCTGCCGACGGGGCCAAGTCGAGGGCGAGGTGCGGCACCGCGAGATTGAGCACGGTGAGGTCCATCGCGTAGACGAGGCAGGGCAACGCGATCACCCCGAGGGCCACCCAATCACGCAGGGTAGCCCGTTGAGAAATCTCTGACGCCTGCATCACGCACCTCACCTATGGGCGGTGGGCATAGCCGATTGGCCTGCCTCCAGCCAGAGGGCGTTGACGTTCCGGCACGGCGCGCTCCGCTCACTGACACCAGGCGGCAACAGAATAGGTGTTTTGATACCGCAACGCCGTTAGGGCGCCGCAGCGCTCTCGATGCGCGCGCGCAGAACCTTTTGCGCCGCCTCGTCCAGCGGGAAGCGCCACATCAGCGCGATGGCGGCCAGCTTCGGGACCAGCGGCAGCCAGGCATAGAGCGCGGCGAGCGCTCCCGTGCCCTCCCCGCCGGGCGCGCCGGGGGTGAAACCGGCGACGTCCAGAAGCGGAAAAACCAAGCCAACACTAAGGGCTAGCGAGAGTTTCGTGGCCAGCGTCCACGCCGCGAAATACAGGCCGGAGCGTTGCTCGCCGGAGGCGGCGGTGTCGGCGTCGATGACGTCGGCCTGGATAGCCGGGGGGATCACGAGGTCGAAGGCGAGCAGGAGGCCGGTCGCCACGCAGATGGCGGCGAAGGCGGCGCTGTCGCCGGGGCCGAGAAATCCGGCTGCCGCGAAGATAGCGCAGGCGATCAGCATGGAACCGCACCAGGCACGGTGTTTTCCTACCTTTCCCGCCACCTTCAACGCCAACGGCACTCCCGCTATCGCACTGAGAAAATAGGCGAAAAGCAGCGGACCGCGCAGTTCCGGGGCGCCCAGCCGGTCGGCGACGAAATAGAGGAAAAGCGTCGCCGGAATGGCATTGGCGAGGCCATTCAGCACGAAGGCGGCGAGCAGGCGCAGGAACGGACGGTTCGCCACGAGGTGTTTCAGCCCCTCGCGCAGGTCCAGCCGGGTGAGCGAATGGTCCACCGGCTCGGGCACGAAGCGCAGTGCAATGAGTCCAAAAGTCGGTGCAGTGAGGAGGACAGTCAGGCCGATCAGTGCAAGTCCGTGCAGTCCGTCCGACCGGTCGAAACCAGTCAGGAAGGGCAGGCTGATGGCGATGAGCGTGCCGATCAGCGTCGCCCCTTCGCGCGCGGCGGTGATGGCCGCCCGCTCGCGGTAATCGCCCGACAGCTCCGCCCCCCAGGCGCCATAGGCGAGGGTCGCCGCCGTGTAGCCGAGCGAGACGCCCGTCGCCCAGACGGCGAGATAGGCGAGCCCTGCCCCGGCCGGCGGCGCGAACAGCATATAGGCGCTCACCGCCGCCACGGGCAGCGCCGCGAGGAACAGGGTGCGCCGACGCCCCAGGCGCGTCTTGATGCGGTCGGACAGCAGGCCCAGCGCCACGTCGCCAGCGGCGTCGATGAGGCGGACCGCCAGCAGCACGCCGCCGACCGCGCCGAGCGAGAGGCCGAGCGTCTCGGTGTAGAAGGTCGGGACCAGCAGATAGAGCGGCAAGGCGAGGGCCGCGAGCGGCAGCGCCGGCAGCGCATAGGCCAGCAACCGCCCGCGGCCGACCCCCGACCCGGATGCGCCGGCCATCAGGGCCGCCGGAACTCGACCCGCGTGCGGGCGACCGGCAGCCCGAACTTCGTCACCCACGCCGTGTTCAGCACCGTGCCGTCCGCGCGCAGGGTCATGGTGTCGTAGAAGCGCACGAGATTCTCGCCCGGCCCCTCGTCCAGGTCCATGAGATAGTTGAAGGTGGCGGTGTTGCCGCGAATGGTCACGCGGGTGTCGCCGCGCACATCCTCGCGGGTGCCGAGATAGGTGCCGTCCGGTTGCTTCTCGAACCGCCAGGTCTTGGTCTGGTGCTCGCCATCGGTGAAGGTGAACTTCTCGACCAGCGTCAGCATACGGCCGTTCCAGGTGCCGTCGAGCGCGACGGCGAACTGGCGCGACGTGCCGTTGATGGCGCTGAACGAGCCGGTCGCTTCGGTCTTGCCGGTGAAATAGCCCTCCAGCGTGAAGGCGGTCGCGGCCTGCGCGCCGGCAGAGCCGAGCGACAAGCCTGCGGCCAGACTGAGGGGAATCAGACGTTTCAATCCATGGCTCATGGCGGCCTCCGTGCTCCCGTGCGGACCGGGTGCCGTCTTTACGCACCGGCGCGCCGCCTGGATGACTGCGGCTCCGGCAGGCCAGGGGTGAAGACTGTCTCGCTTCAGGCGCGCGGCATGGCCGGCGCCTGAAGCGAGGGATGGAGGCGCTTTACTGCGCCGCGTGCTGCCGTGGGCTCGCGGCCGGCGCCACTGCGGGACGCCGCGTCGCCAGAATGCCGCCCAGAATGATCCAGCCCACAACCAGATAGGGCCAGAGATTGTCCGGGAAGGCCGGGGCTGGATAGAGGGCGTTATAGAGGGGCCAAGCCATCGCTGCCGCTCCGAGCACGCCCAGTGCCAGCCAAAGCGGGCTCCCAATGCGGAAGGCATGCACCGCCGCGGCCGCCGTCACGCCGATATAGGCGACGATAAGGGCGAGGACGGCGATGGTGCCGACATTGTCGTAATATTTCGCCGGCCCGATCAGCGGCGCCCAGCCGACAAGGCCCGCCAGCATCAGCAGTGCGACCACGCCGACCGCCACGGCGGGCGTGCCGTAACGCGGGTGTACCTTTGCCAGCGTCGCCGACAGCCCGCCCCGCCCCAGCACGAACAGCATGCGCGCCCCGGCCGACATCGTACCGAGCACACAGGAGATCGCGGAGACGGCAGCCGCCAGATCCAGCAGCGTGGCGATGTGGATGTTGCCGTATTTAAGAGCCAGCGTGTTCAGCGGCGCCTCGCTCGCCGCCAGCGCCTTCGCGTTGGCGAGGCCGAAGCCCATCACCTGGATATAGGAAGCGAAGACGAAGAACAGGCCTGCCAGCACCACCGACCCCAGCAGCGCCAGGGGGATGGCGCGTCCGGGCTGGCCGGTTTCCTCCGCCAGTGTCGTCGCCGCCTCGAAGCCGGCGAAGGAGAGTACGGCGAAGACCAGCGCATAGCCCACGCCCCACCAGCCAATGCTCGGATCCGGGCGGAAGGGAGCGAGGCTCAACCCTTCGGTAGCATGGACCGCGATGAGGATGCGCACGCCGAGATAGATGATGACGGCGACCGAGGAGAGTTCCAGGACCAGCATCAGGCGCGTCGCCACGCTCATGTCGCGATAGGCGAACAACGCCGCTACCGCCAGCGCCACGACGGCGATGACGATCCAGCCGACGCCAATATCGACGCCATGGTCCGCCAGCGCCGCCTTGATGAAATCGCCCGCCAGCGCCGCGCTGCCGGAACCGCCGCCGAGATAGAGCAGCAGCATGCACCAGCCGGCGATGAAGCCGGCGCGGGGGCCAAAGGTCTGGCCGATATAGGCGTAGCTGGAGCCGGCCGAAGTGACGCGGCGGGCAAAAAACACGAAGGAGAGGCCGACAATCGCCACCAGCAGCGTGCCGAGCGCGAAGCCGAGCGGCGCGGCGACGCCGGCCGCGCCGACCGCCAGCGTCACGTTCAGCGCCATGCCCATCGTCGGCGCGATGACCGACACCGAAAGACCAACCGCCTCGATCGGACCGAGGTCTCGTTTGAGCTGATCCGCCATGCCGCGCCCCCACTGATGTACCGCCCAGTTAGATCGACGGAACGGGGGGCGACAACCGCCGATTTTTGGTCGCATTTACAAAAAAATGCCGACGGGAATCCCCGCCGGCATCGGGCATGTCGCCAGCGGGCGCCGCAACGGCGCCCGGCGTGATTACTGCGCCTTCGCCTTGGCGAGGAAGGAGCCGTCAAAGGTCTTCGACAGGTCGATCGCCGCGCCGTCGAGCTTCGGGTCCGTGGTGGTGAGCAGGTTCAGCGCGCTCTTCATGCTGGCCTCGTCGATATTGCCATCGGTCGAGTAGGATTCGCGCGAGGCGTTGAACGCCTTGATGTACAGCGTCTTGTCACCCAGCCAGTACTCCTCCGGCACGGCGGCGGCGACCTGCTCGGGCGTCGCCTTCTCCAGCCATTTCAGCGTGCGGTAGAACACGTTGGTAAGGGCCTGCACCGTCTTGGGGTTCTCCTTGATGAAGTCCTCCTTGAGGTACAGCACCGCCGCCGGGTTCATGCCGCCGAACAGCTGCTCGGTCCCCTGCGTGGTGCGGGTGTCGATCATCACATTGATCAGATCGAGTTCCTGAAGCTTGGAGATGACCGGGTCGAGATGGGAGATCGCGTCGATCTCGCCCTTCTGCATCGCCGCCACCGCCGAGGCCCCGCCGCCGACGCCGATGAAGGCCGCGTCGTCCTGCTTCAGCCCGGCCTTGGCGAAGGCGTACTGCACGAGGATGTGGGTCGAGGAGCCCGGCGCAGTGACGCCGATATTCTTGCCCTTGAGATCGGCAACCGTCTTGATCTTGTCGGCCTCGGACTTGCGCACCGCCAGCACGATGCCGGGATAGCGTCCGAGGTCGATGACGGCGCGGATGTCCTGCTTCTTCTGCTGCATGCGGATCGTGTGCTCATAGGCACCCGTGACCGCATCCACCGAGCCGCCGACCAGCGCCTGCAGCGACTTGGCGCCACCGCCGAAATCGTTGATCTCGACGGTGAGGCCGGCGTCCTTGAAATAGCCGAGCCGCTCGGCCAGCGTCAGCGGGAGATAATAGAGCAGCGGCTTGCCACCGACGCCGATGGTGAGGTTCGGTTTCTCCACATCGGCCGCCTGGGCGGCACCGAGGGCCGGAAGCAGCAGCGAGGCTGCCAGCAGGATCGTACGTAATTTCATGGGGTTCCTCCCGTTTCTTGAATGATTAGATGCGGATCAGCCCTGTTCGCTGGCCGCCTGCGGCCGCCAGACCAGAAGGCGGTTCTCCACCCGCGTGACCACCCAGTCGATGACCAGCACGAAGGCGGCAAGGATGAACATGCCGGCGAACACGCCGGTGACGTCGAACACGCCTTCCGCCTGATGGATGAGATAGCCGAGCCCGGCCGACGAGCCGAGATATTCGCCGACCACGGCGCCGACCAGCGCGAAGCCGACGGCGGTGTGGAGCGAGGAGAACATCCACGACATGGCCGAGGGCCAGTACACATTGCGGAACAGCTGGCGCTCGTTCATCCCCATCATGCGGGCATTGGCGAGCACCACGGGGCTCACCTCCTTCACGCCCTGATAGACGTTGAAGAACACGATGAAGAACACCAGCGTGACGCCCAGCGCCACCTTCGACCAGATGCCGAGGCCGAGCCACAGCATGAAGATCGGCGCCAGCACCACGCGGGGCAGCGCGTTGACCATCTTCACATAGGGATCGAACACCGCCGCCAGCAACGGCTTGCGGGCAAACCAGAAGCCGATCAGCACGCCGCCGACCGAGCCGATGATGAAGGCCAGAACGGTTTCGGTCAGCGTGATCCAGAGGTGCTTCCAGATGGTGCCCGAGACGAACAGCTCGACCACGCGCTGCATCACGTCGAGCGGGGTGGAGAAGAAGAACTCCGGCAGCAGGTACTTGCCACCGATCGGCACGGTGGCGCCGACATGCCAGACACCGAGCACGGCGATGGCGACCAGAACCTGCAGCAGCAAGAGCTTCAGGGGATGCGTCTTCACGATGCGATCTCCTCGCCTTCGGTGATGTCGCCATAGGTCTTGGCGACCTCGGCCTTGAGCTGGTTCCAGATCTGCCGGTGCAGCTCATGGAAACGCGGATCGAGACGAATCTCGGAAGCGTCGCGCGGGCGGGCGAGGTCGATGGGGAAATCGCCGATGATGCGCGCCTCGGGCCCCGCCGACATGATGACCACGCGGTCCGACAGAGCTATGGCCTCTTCGAGGTCATGGGTGACGAACAGCACCGCCTTGCGGTCCTGCGCCCAGAGCCGCAGCAGGAGCGTGCCCATAATCTGCCGGGTCTGCGCGTCGAGCGGGCCGAAGGGCTCGTCCATCAGCAGGATCTTCGGATCGCGCACCAGCACCTGGGCGAGGGCCACGCGCTTGCGCTGGCCGCCGGAGAGCTGGTGCGGGTAGCGCTCGCCGAAGCGGCCGAGGCCAACCTTGGTCAGCCATTCCTGCGCCTGCTCCAGCGCCCGCGCCCGCGGCGTGCCGCCGATCTCCAGCGCGATCGCGACATTGTCCAGCGCCGTCTTCCACGGCATCAGCGCATCCTGCTGGAAGAGATAGCCGGCCTTGGCGTTGAGCCCCACCAGCGGCTCGCCGAAGATCGCGACCTTGCCGCCGGCCGGCTTCAACAGGCCCGCCGTGGCGTTGAGCAAGGTGGACTTGCCGCAGCCGGTGGGGCCGACAATGGCGACGAACTCACCCTCGCGCACATGCAGCGAGGTCGGCGCCACCGCTTTGAAGGTCGGCTTGCCCTTCATGGTGAAGCTGATGCTCACATCGTCCAGCGCTACCGCCAGCGGTGCGCCGTCAACAGGTGTCCGCAACGCGGAATCCATCATCTGTTCTCCTTGTCGCGAGGGGTCAGGACGCGGCCTGACGCAGAGAGGCGGGAACCGGGTGCAGATCCCCGCTCCGCCCGGCCTTGGCCACCTGGCCGGGAATGTCGTGGCCGATGAGCGCCGGCAGGCCGCGCGCCAGTGTGAGAAGGGCCGGCAGGTCGACGCCGGTCGCCACGCCCATTTCATCGAGCATATGGACGAGATCCTCGGTCGAGATGTTGCCGGTGGCGCCCGGCGCGAAGGGGCAGCCGCCAAGGCCGCCGAGCGAGGCGTCGAAACGGTCCGCCCCCTCCTCCAGCGCCGCCACCACATTGGCGAGGCCCATGCCGCGCGTGTTGTGGAAATGCAGCGTCAGCGGCACCGTGCCAAAACTCTGGCGCACCGCCCGCACCAGCCCCGCCACCTGCCGGGGATTGGCCATCCCGGTGGTGTCGGCGAGCGTGACGGAATCCAGCCCGATCTCGAGATAGCGCCCGACCAGCGCCAGCACCTTCTCCGGCGCCTGCGCGCCCTCGAAGGGGCAACCGAAGGCGGTGGCGATGGAGCCGTTGAGCTTGGCGCGCCCCTTCGCGGCCACCACGATGGCGCGGAAGCCGTCGAGCGACTGTTCCGGGCTCATGCGCATATTGGCGAGGTTGTGTGTCGCGCTCACCGAGAGGACGAGGTTCAGCTCGTCGAGCCCCGCCTCCAGCGCCTCCTGCGCCCCGCGCAGGTTCGGCACCAACGCGACATAGGTGACGCCCGGCCGCCGGGTGATGGCGCGCGCCACTTCCCGCGCATCGGCAAGGTTCGGCACCGCCTTCGGGGAAACGAAGGACGTCACCTCGATCTTCGCCACGCCAGTCTGCGACAGCGCGTCGATCAGCGCGATCTTGTCGGGCGTGGGCAGGAAGCGCGGCTCGATCTGCAGGCCGTCGCGCGTCACCACTTCCTGAATGTGGACGCGGGCGGGAAGGGTCTCGAAGCTCACGCGGCATCCCCCTGCCCGTCCGGCGCGGCGACGGCGCCCTTGCTGAGCAAGGCGGCAATCTCGTCCGGCGTGTAGCCGATTTCCGCCAGCACGTCGGCGGTGTGCTCGCCAAGGCGCGGGCCGAGCCAGCTCACCCCGCCGGGCGTCCCGGAGAGTTTTGGCACGATGCCGGGCATGCGCACCTCAGTGCCATCCGGCAGGATCGAGGGCAGGATCATTTCCCGCGCCTGATATTGCGGGTCGGCGACGATGTCCTCGACCGAATAGATCCGCCCGTTCGGCACATCCGCCGCGTCGAGCGCCGCCACCACATCGTCGATGGGCCGGGTGCGCGTCCAGTCGGCAATGGCGCCGTCGAGTTCCGAGGCATGGGCGGCGCGGCCGTCATTGGAGGCGAGGCGCGGGTCGTTGCCGAGGTCGTCGCGACCGATGGCGGTCATCAGCCGCTTGAAGATGGCGTCACCATTGCCGGCGATGACAACGAAGGCGCCGTCCCGCGTCGGGTAGGTGTTGGAGGGCGCGATGCCCGGCAGCGAGCCGCCCGAGCGCTCGCGCACATGGCCGAGCAGGTCATATTCCGGGACCAGGCTCTCCATCATGTTGAACACGCTCTCATAGAGCGAAACGTCCACCACCTGCCCCCCGCCATTGCCGTTCTTGATCGAGAGCAGCGCCATCAGCGCGCCCATCACCGCATGGAGGGCGGCGAGCGAGTCGCCGATGCTGATGCCGGTGCGGGCCGGCGGGCGGTCCGGGTCGCCGGTGGTGTAGCGCATGCCGCCCATCGCCTCGCCGACCGCGCCGAAGCCCGGCCGCTCGCGATAGGGCCCGTCCTGCCCGAAGCCGGAAATGCGCACCATGACGAGGTTCGGGTTCACCGCCTTCAGCTGCTCCCAGCCAAGGCCCCAGCGCTCCAGCGTACCCGGCCGGAAATTCTCGATCAGCACATCGGCCTCGCGGGCAAGGCGGCGCACCACCTCCTGCCCTTCCGGCAGACGCATATTGATGGCGACGGACTTCTTGTTGCGCGACTGGAGATACCACCAGAGCGAGGTGCCCTTGTGCAGCTTGCGCCATTTGCGCAGCGGATCGCCCTCGCCGGGCGACTCGACCTTGATCACCTCCGCGCCGAACTCCGCCATCAGCCGGGCGGCGAAGGGCGCGGCGATCAGATTTCCCAGTTCGACCACGCGGATTCCCGCGAGCGGGCCCTTCTGGGCGGTGGATAGGGGCGGCATGCTGGCCTGCATCCTGCGGCTTCTCCCGATAGTTTTTCCGCTTCTATCGGTCGAAAGCGCCGCGAGGTCCAATCATCTTTGGGCATAGATGATGGGATGGCCGTGAATGAGTGAGCGCGGCGCGGCAAGCGCAAGCTCACTTCAGATACATCACACTGAACAACGGATCCTGTCCCGGGCTGATCTCGAAGATGGTCACGAACTCATGCAGGCTGAAGAGCTGCAGCCTGCCACCCTGACCATTGGCCACCTTCAGGCGGGTGGTTGTTGGTGCGCCATCGCCCTCGATGCCGTAGACCACCACTGCGTGATTGATCTCATGCGCGCCAGATCCATCGACCAGAGTTATAAGCGGCCCATGGAGACGCAGAAGTGCGTCCCACCCCGACGCGGCTATGCACTGCTGATGTTGCTGGTTGAAGGGGCCGCTCTGCCTCCACAGGCTGAGGTCGGCATATGACAAGGCCGATCCAGTCACCTGTTTGAGAACGAAAGCGCCTCCGAGCCGTCCGGCGGCCTCGGCCATGGTGTAGGGTCGGCTGTCTTTCCAGCCGTAGAGGACCGCGGTCGCAGCCGCCCAGCAAAGATCAAGGTTGCCTTGGTCCACCGCAGCGATAGGCGGGCGGACGGTAAAGCTGAGACTGGGCACGGCAGTTCTCCTCTCGTTGGAGATGATCAGAACGACCATGGTGCCGGGCGCGAGATGCTCAGCACCATGGCCTTGGCGTCAGACGGGTTGGGCGTGGCACCGATGGGCTCCAGCGTCTCCTCGAAGAGATCCCCCAGCGTGGTGATGGGCATCCCCTGGCGCACGAGGACGCGCAGGATGCGCCAGCGCCCGAGCTGTCCTGTCGGCACGGGCGTGTCGGGTGCTGGCCAGATCGGCGCACCGCACGCGGTGAGGATGGGAGCGCTGCCGCGCACCGTGTTGATGAGCGGCACGACGACGGCCGGCCGTTCGATCATCCGGCCGAGGCTGTCATGGGCCGGGATGGTCAGCACGGCGAGCCGCATCTCGTCGACGGAGGAGGAATCCTGGACAGGGTCATCCGGCAGAAGATGCACGGGGCCGTCGTCGTCGCGCAGCTCGATCCCGCCCCAGCCGGTCACGTCCCTGTTCCGGCGGAGCTCCAGATCGGAAACCGCCACGGTCCGATCCTTGCCGCCCCGCGCCACGCGGAAATGCGAACTCGGCACGGTGAATTGGCACCAGACGGAGGAGGTGTAGTCCGACAGGCGCAGCGGGCGCACAGTTTGAGGTGCGGTGCCGCTCAAATGGAGCTTGGCGTCCTCAGTGATGGGCGTCGTCGCGGCGCGCGCTTCCAGCGGCAGGGTGACGATGGCGAGCCAGCCAAGTTCCGCCGCCGGACCCGGCGTGCGGCCCTGCGTGCGGCGCAGCTGCACGGCGACATCGCCGGTGGGCTGCCAGGTGTCGCCCTTCTCGGGTTTCGCACGGGCGGAGACCACGAGGCGCAACGCCGCCACCTCGCCCGGCTCCAACTCGATCGTGCAGAATGCGGCATTGGGCGCGCTGGACGGCGCCCATGCGCTCCTGGCGGGGCCGGGGTCTTCGTGGCGGAGCACCCAGGCGGAGAGAGTCAGTTGGTTGCCGGCGCGTACCGTTTTGAGCATCACCCTCTGCCCGCGCCTGGCCGCGCGGGCGGGCGAGCGACCCTTCGGTAGAGGCTCCAGAGCCAGACCCACCTCGCTTATGGCGCCGGCATCCGCCCAGTCGAGCACGATGCCCTCATGGCGTGCGCCGGGCGCGGTGCTGGTAATGGGAAGTTCCTTGGCACCGGGCTCAAAGGGGGCCGCCTTCAAGCCCTCCGGGTCTTCCTCGCGGCGGAATTTCAGCTTGATCATCGACCAGGGCGCGAGATCGCCGCCGCGCGGGGTGACGATGACGCTGGCATGGTTGAACGGGCCGACCGGGTTGCCCCGGTCGAAGCTGTAGCCGATGGGGCCCTCAAGGCTCAGCGGGATCGCCGCGCCACTATGGGCGCGGCCGGTGCGGATCGGGTCGGGGCCGACTTCCGGCAGGAATTTGAGGTTCGACAGCGGCGTTTCGCCAAAGGCCGGCCGGGGGTGACGGGCGATCTCGCAGGCGACGGCGAGCCGGTCGCCGAAATGATCGTTGCGGTGCATGGCGCCGGAGAACAGCGCCAGCAGCGGCGGCACCGAGCCGGACACGTCATCAGCCGTCTCGGTCAGCGGCAGCACCAGCGCGAGCGGCGGGCGCTCGACGGCGCGGCCATTATCGGTGTCGCGCACCTCATGCGGGATCCAGTCCGCCGGGCCGCCGAGATGGCTTTGAGCCTCCGCCTCCTGCCGGAACAACGGGGCGTAGCGGCTGACGAACCGCACCTTGAAACGCCAGAGATTCCAGCCGCCGCGCCAGTCGAGATCGCGGGTCAGCACCGGCGGCGCCTCACCGATGCCCGCCACCGCCAGCGCATGGCCGGCCCGCAGCGGACCGAAGGCGACGCGGCCGACATCGGTGTCCGCGCGGTCGTAAAAGGCATCGCCCGGCCCATCCGCACGGGGCGTGCCGCGCCAAGACCAGCGCTGCGGCACAAGGCCCGCCGTCTCGCAATAGCGCAGGACGCGGCGGCCCTCATCGCCCAGAACATCCTTCGGCAGGACGAGACTGACGGACCGCTTGTCGTCGCGTTTTATCTCACGGAGCATGGTTCCGCTCGCGGGGCTGGCGACGGGAAGCTCGCGCGTGGCGACCTCCACGGGGACGACCGCCGCCTGCCCGAGCAACCAGTCGGCGCCATCAAGGCGCGCGCGGGAGCAGCTTTCCAAGACCGCCCTGCCGAGACGCTCCTGGTTGGGTCGCCGATTGTCGAAGGGTTTCGCCTCGGCCTGTATCGCCGCGCGGACACGCAGCTCATAGACATGGCCCGGGAGCAGAGTGGCGGTGATGTGGCCGTCCTTGCGTTTAAACGCCTCCGTCGCATCGGCCTTCAGGGTCACCCGCGCTTTCGGCCGCTCCAGCACGTCGGCGGTCGCGATGAGAGGTTGGTCGATGCGCCGCCGCTCGGGGAAGACCTGCCACAGCTCGATGCCGAGCGCGGAGACGGCGGGGTCCGGCAGTTCCTCCTCGCTGCGCCCATCGGCCGGCGGCGCCTTGGCCTGGAGATCGTTCAACTGCCGGGCGATCTTGCCGCGCAGGGGTGCGTCGGGCGGAAGCGCGAAGAGCGCGCAATTGACCCAGCGCTCCCAGCTATGCCGGTCGATGCTGGGGCCGGCGAGAGTGACCGTGACGCTGGTGCGGACGGTGCGGTTCGACAGAAGGCGATCCGGCACGACAGCGCTCCCGTTGCGCAGCACCGGCACATCCAGCCCATCCAGCAGCAGCGGCTCGATCGGCTTGCTGCGTGCGCTGCGCTCGCTGCCGGGCGCACCGGCGGCACTTTCCACACCATCGACGAGAAGGCGCACCGGGCCGGGTTCGACGGTGATGTCCGGCGAAGTGGTGGTGAGGTGGAGATAGATGCCCTCCCCGCCCGGCGGGGTGCCCGGCGGCGGAAGGGTGCGCGCGAGATCCCAGGCCTTCTCGAAATCCGCCCGCAGTTCCTCCTCTGCCAGAGGCGGCAGATCCTTGTAGCGGATGGTCGCGGCGCCGCTGCGGGCGACCTCGACGCGCCACCAACGTTCCTGGCCGCTGAGATTGGGCAGGCTCAGCGTGACGGTACTGAGCGGCGCCGACGCGCCGGCATCGCTAAGCGTCACCGTGAGTTCCCCCGCGACACCAACAAGGGGCGTGACGAAGCTGAAGCGTAGCCCCGCATTCGCCTCGCCCGGCCAGTCGATCAGCGTGCCGCCGGTCTCGTGGTCATAATTGAGCCGCAGCCCGGCGGCGGTGAGCGCCTGCACCGGGGCGCGCCTCGGCAGATCGCTCGCCAGCAGGCTCACCGGCACCAGAGGCGCCGGCAGGTCGTGGCTGATGGCGGGCGTGCCGATGCCGGTGGTGCGCACATAGTTGGCGAGCGTCGCTATCTGGCCCTGCAAGGTGAGAGGGGCGCCGAACAGATACGGGTTGTCCGGCGCGCGCAGCCCCGGTGCGAGCACGCCGCCCTGCGCCACGAGATGGCCGGCGACCTCATAGTCATAGCCGAAGGAGAAGGCCGGAAGCGGTGCGATGACCGCGCCCGCCGCCTCCCCTGCCACGCGGGCGCGCGGCTTCGGCGGGGCGGCGGCGATGACCCGCGTGGCGGCGAGCCCGCTGCCCGCTCCCGGCTGGTCGAGCACCGGATCGCCGGCCATGGGCGCCGTGGCCCAGCTATTGGCGAATTCGGCGATGGCATCGCTGACGCCCACCTGATCGCCGGGCGCCGCCGGCAGCGGATCGACGAAGTTGCGCTCGGTCGTCTTCGACAAGGGCACCTTGATGAGCGCGTCGTCCTCCGTGCCGCCGAGATAGAGCCGCGCCGGGTTGAGCGAGACGAAGTTGGTGGGAGTGCCCGGCCCGGACCGGCGGACCAGCAGGCCGTAGCCGGACAGCCGCGTCCAGGAGTCCACCGTGCGCGGGAAGGTCTGGATCTGGTCGATTTGCAGCGCCATGGGCAGCGGCAGCGGCGTGATGCGGTCGAACGGGTCGGCGCGGAAGGCGATGCGGCCCGCGATGCGCGCGGCTTCCTCGGCGGCGATTTCCAGCAAGACGGCCAGCAAGGCGCGAACGGGGTCGGGGTCGGGCCCCTGAAGCTGCGCGAGGAAGGTGCGGTAGAGGCCGGGCTTTGCCTCCGAGCCCCAGAGCAGCACCGACATGGCGCCGCTCAGGCGTTCGGCAAGTCCGCGCCTCGGGGGCGGGTCCGGGGTTGGGGTCGGGTCCGGGGTCGGGTCCGGGGTCGGGGCGGCCGGTGCGCTGTACCAGTCCTCCCGCCCCGCCACCAGCCCCTCAATGAAGGGCCCGGCAAAGGCGAGCGCGGCGCTGGCGCGGGCGCGCTCGAAGGAAGTGCGGGCGAAGGGCTCGCCGGCGCCCGGCGCGGGTTCGCCGGCCGGCGGCGCCGGCGGCGGGCGCCGTTCGCGGTTGACATGAAGGGCGGCGCGGTTCGGCTGAGTGGCCGGCAGTTCGTGATAGCGCAGGCCGCGTGCCGTCTCCGGCGCGCCGGACGGAGCCGCCCGGTGCAGCCACAGATGCCGGAGAATGTCGGTGTCGGCTGGCAACCGCACGGCGGACGCCTCGCTGCCCAACGCCGCCCTGAGATAATCAAGCGTGAAAGGGGAATGCTCGGAAAAGCCGAGCGCGTTCATCTCGTCCCGCGACACGCGCAGCGCGGCGGGAACGCTGGCGGCGACGACGGCCGGGAGCGACGCCAGATGCGACGCCAGCAGGTCACGCGCGGCGGCGGTGTCCTCGGCGATCAACGCCTCGATCAGCGGCACCTCGAAGCGTCCGACCGTGTCGAAGCGCGCGGCGAGCACCTGCGCGGCGATGAGGTCCAGCACTGCCTTGAGCCGCCCCAGCGCCGCCTCGTCCAGCTCGGGCGCGGGAGCCTCCGGCGCCGCGGCCCTGCGCCACTGCGCCACCGCGCGCGGCAGGACGGAGCGGATGCGGGCCAGCGGGTCCATGGCGTCGGCGAGGCGCTGGGGCAGCTCGGCGACGCTTTCGCCCGTCGGCAGGGTGAAGCGGTAGGCGTCCGTGCCGCCGATCACAGCGACGCGCTGGGTGAACAGGTCGACCAGGCGGCCTTCCGTGAGGTTGGCTACCATATTCTTCTTGGTCAGGCTCGGCTCGACGATGGCGATGCAGGCGGGGGCGGTGGCTTCCTTCTGGGTGAACCCGGAGTAATCGGGCACGCGATCGCCATTGTCGTCGAATTCTGTCCAGTCGCCCGGCACGAACGCCTCATTGGTGCTCCAGCCGAATGCCGGCGCCGCGACGAAGCGGAGATTGTCCAGTGCCGCCAGCGCGTCCGCCGTCAGCGCGGCGCGGGAGATGGCCAGCAGCGCATGGGACCGGCTGGCGCAGGGCACGGGATGCGGCAGCGTCGGCAGGCGCTCGATGAAGCCGGGCACCGTGCCCTTGGTGCTGGTCTCCTGATCGCGCGGCCCGAGATGCAGCGCATCGCGGCGGAGCACGCTTTTCTCGAAGGCAATGGCGTCAATGGCCGCGTCCAGCCGGGTGATGAGGGAGGGACGGTCGAGCGCCGCCGAGACCGGCGCGACGTGCTGAGCGTCGATTGCCGTATAGGCGTCCGCCGCGTCGAGATAGCCGATCTTCCAAGCTGCCGCGTCGTGCGGATTCCACGCGGCTGGGGCGCCCGCCGGGGCCCGCCACTTCCACGGCAGCAGCGCATCCACCAGCGCCCGCGGATCAGCCGGCGCCGCCGGGACATCTTTCCAGCTCGCGGAGAGCGATATGGCGAGCCAGACCGGGGCGTCGGCCGCGCCGGCCCACTCGCCGTCGGACTGGATCCGGTCGACCTGAACGCTGACCTGGAGCTGGGGCATGATCCTGCGCCTTTGATGGAGGGTCGGAAGGCACGTGAGGTCTTGGGCACGTGAGGTCTTGGGCACGTGAGGTCTTGGGCACGTGAGGTCTTGGGCACGTTGGGGGGAGCTGGATTGCCGGATCAGCCGAAGCTGTCGGCATAGTCGGCGGCGGGCGCCTCGGCGCGCTTCTCGCCGGCCAGCTTGTATTCGACCGACTGGTTCACCCGTAGCGTGTAGAACATGCTGATGCGGAAGCTCAGCCGCAGCGTGCCGCGCGCCAGCATGACCGCGCCGTCATAGGAAACCTCCAGCCGCAGCATGATGTTGGCCGTCACCAGCCCGGCGACGTCGACCGCGCCGCGCGCGAGCAGGAAGACGGTGATGGTGGTGGTGTTGCCGCCCCCGGCGGTGCTCCAGGTGAGCGCGACGCTGCAGCCGATCTGCAACCACACCCCGCCGGAGACGACACCGAAACCGAAGGCGAGGCCGACGCCGGCGCAGATGGCGATATCGAGCGTGTAGGTCAGCACCGACCCCTTCGGCCGGTAGGACAGGCGCTGCGAAACGTAACCGCCGCCATTGAGGATCCACACGGCCAGCGTGAACGGCGCATCGCGCGAGGACAGGTCCAGCGTGACGCCAATCTCGAATTCCGGCACGGCGATGATGGCGAAGCTGGCGCCGAGGCTGAGATCGGTGATGGCGAAGGCGCCGGTGGCGATCGGCGGCAGTTCCATCGAGAGGCGCGCGACCAGCCCGACCGGCATGCCGCCGCGAAACAGCGGTTCGACCCCAGCCGGCAGCCCCTTGCCGAGCTTCGCCATGAGATTGGTGAGGAATTCGAGGCTCGGGGCGAGGCGCACGCGCTCGGTGGCGATCTTGAAGTCGATCTTGCCGCTGTCGTCGAACAGCAGCGGTGTCTTCTCGAAGGTCACGACCTCCATGCCGCCGCTGATGACCCGCCAGTCGCCGGCGATCATGCCCTTGGCCGTCTTCTCGATCCGGCCAGAGGCACCCATGCGCATCTGCGTTTCCGCGCGGAACTGCGCGTTCTCGACGGCGAAGGCGACGGGGCCGAAATCGAAGATGGTCGTGGTGCCCTTCAGCGGCACGTCCACCTCCGCCCGCATCCACGCCTCGCGCGCTTCCTTGTCGAAGCCGCGCGTGATCTTGACGCCCTGGCACTCCTTGCCGGACAGATCCGGGAAGCCCGCCTGCCGCAGCAGGGCTTCGATATCGAGGCCGGCCATGTCCGGGATGAGCTTACCGAGCGACAGGTTCGACATGGACGCGGGGAGACAATCCTGCGCGAAGCCCATGATGGGGGTGCGCAGGCCAAAGGAATCCAGAAGTTCGCCGGCCGCCTGCGCCGTGTTCGCCGCACGATTGGCCAAGGCGAGGACCGGGGTGACATCCACCACCGGCTTCACCAGGTCGAACACATAGGCGACCTCGGGCCGATTGAAGCCCAGCGTGTCGCCCTTGGGCGGCTCACCCACCGCGCGGATGAGGCGCAGGACGTTGTCGCCCTCCTGATAGAGATCGCGGGCGCGATTGATGCCGGCGTCGATATCCTCCTGCCGCACGCCGGCGCGCCGGGACAGTTCCTCCCCGACACCATCGAGCACGCCGTCGACGCGGTCGGTGATGGCGCGGGCATGCCGGGCAACAGTGGCCTCCACCTCGGCGCGCAGCTTGTCGACCGTGGCGAGGCCATGGCCGATCTGGTCGAACACCACGTCGATCTGCGCGATGAGAGCATTGGCGAGGCTGTGGATCTGCTGCTCGATCGCGGCGGCATTTCCCTGCGCCCCAGCGACCGCCCGCTTCAGCTCGGCCGAGAGATGCGCCGCCTGATCTTCCACCTTCGGCGCGAGCGAGGCGGAGAGCCCTTCCAGATAGGTCGTGACAGGCTTCATAGCGGCGTCGAGCTTGCTCTGGACCGCTTCGGTCTGCGGCAGCGCGTCACGCAGCTTAGCGCGCGCCTCGGTGAGTTTGCCGTCGACAAGGGGGCTGAAGGCGGCAAGTTCAGCGGACATCGCCCGCAGCCGGGCGGCAGCATCCTTCGCGGCGGCCACGATGGCGGCGTCGGCGGTGCTGAAGGCCCCGTTCATCAGGTTCCCGGCGGCCGCGTGCGCCGCCTTGATCCGCTCGGCGATCTGTCCGGCCGCCGTGACGACGCTCGCGTCCAGAACGGACTGCCACGGCGCCAGCACGTCATTGGTAAGCGTCCGCTGAGCCTCATCCAGCACCGCCGCGACCTCCGCAAGAGCGCCGGTCGCCGCGTTTTCAAGTGACGTGATGAAGTTGTTGAGGCCCCCGCGAAGCCCGGTGGCGGCGTTGTCGATGGCCATCACGGCCGCGATGAGCTTCTGCTCGGCCTCGTCAATATGGTCCGTCGGCCATTTGTCGATCGCGCCCTGCAATGTGGCGAGCGCGGTGAGCATGGCGGTGATGTGCGTATGCGCATCCGCGATGGCCGCTTGCGCCGCCGCCGGCACGTTGCGCGCGGTGGTGAGCCGGCTTGCCGCCTGCTGCGCAGCACGTGCCGCCGTGCGGAGCTTACCAACATGGTCGGCAATTTGCGCCTTTAGCTCCGCCTCGGACGACTGGCCCGGCGTCCACTGCTGAATTGCCTTGATGAGTACGGCTCCATCCGGCAATCCGGCGAGGGCCCGGCGCGCGCTTCCGGCGGTGGCGGCGATCTCCTCCGCCACGCCCGGCAGGGCGCGGCGCACGGCGCCGAGATTGACGGTGATCGTGGCGAAGGCGGCGGCGATGTCGTCGCGCAGCTCCGCGACGGCGTCCTTTTGCAGTAACTTGGCCGCCTCGACCGCGCCATTGAGCGCCGCTTTCGCCTGCTGGCGCGGCCCCGCGAGGGGACTGCCGACGGCCAGCGTGTCGAGTTCGCGGGCGAGGTTGTCCAGTTCGGCCCGCCAGCGACCGCTGATCTCCCGCGCCCTGGCGACGAGTTCGGCGTGAGCTTCCGCCACCGCGACCTCGTCCACAGCCCTGGCTCGCCCGCACAGACGCGCCGCTTCCGACCGCGCCGCCTGCCGCACCTCGCCGGCGAGCTGGGCGGGAAGGTTCACCAAGGCAGGAGTCTTGCGGATTTCGGCGGCAATCTCCGCGGCCTTGGTGGCGCCTGTCTCCATCACCTTGTTGAGCTTATCAACGAGCTGACCTTCGCATTCGCGCACCGCCTGCTTGGCGCGGGCGCGGCCATCCGTCAGCGCGCCCGGCCGCAGCAAGTCGCGGGCGAGCTGGTCGAAACGCGCCGGAATGGTGCCGAACAGCCGGTCGATCTGCCCGCGCAGATCCGCCGCATATTGCCCCGCCATCTGGCCGGCCTTGCGCGCACCCGTCGCTTGCTCGGCGTCGCGCGGTCGGGCGCGCGAGATCGTCACGTTCTTCAGAACCGCCGCCGGCCCCTCGGCCACCCGCCCGGCGCCGAGGCGCACCGGAATGCGGCCATCGACCAGATCGAGCGTCAGTCGATCATGCCCGCCAGCGCCGCGCGGCGCCGGAGGCAACATACCCTCGTGCAGATCGGCGTCGCTCGGCTTGTCGCTCTCCTTCACCAATGGCGCAGGCGCGTCGCAGAAGTCGATGCCCTCGACCGGATGCCAGCTATCGACGCGATCGCCGGTCTCGGACTTCCATGTCGATGTGTAGAAAAATAGCCTTTCCGGCTTATTGTAAGCGATGGTGGTTAGGGTGCCGTCCTCGCCCAGCGTGACGAGCTGGATGAGCGGCTTGGGGTAGAGATTGGCGAGGCTGTCCGGGTCGCCCGAGGGCGACGCGCTGGCGAGTTCCTCCTGCCAGAGCGGCACCGCCCAACCCTCGTCGCGCACATCGCCGCCCCAGTTGGAGTCGACGCGGATGCGCCGGGTGACGAAGCGCGTGGCGACAATAGCGCCGGCTTCAGTGGTCGCCTTGCCGTCTTCCGGGTAGCGCCGCTCGGGCTGGAGAATGTCGATATATTCCTCGACCTTGCGCAGGATGCAGCGGCCGGCGTGTTCATCCTGCTTGTGGAGCACGCCCTCCGCATAGAACTGTGCCGGCGGCACCACGGTCCGGCGGTAGATCACCACATGCTTGGCGCGGTTGTGCAGGCCGCCGATCCGGCCCAGCCGCTCAAGCTTGTAATGGCTGAGGCGGCCCATATCGGTCTCGGTCTCGATGACCGACTTGCCGTTGGCGAACACCGCGCGCTGGCGACCCCAGCCGCCAAGCGCGGAGAAATGCAGCCCGCCGATGCGACCGGAGGTGGAGACCGGATCGGCATAGCATTCGGCGAGAATGTTCGCGCTGTCGAAGGCCCAGGGGATGCCGCCGGGAAACGCCTCACGATAAGCGGCTTCATCATTGGGGTCGGCGAAGCTCTCGAGGAAGGCGGGGTCGGCGCGGCCCGCACCGGGATAGCCGGACGGCGCCGGAAAACGGAACGGCGTCTGCGGACCGCCGCCTTCCTCATCCCTGCGGCGCAGGGTGAAGCGCAGCCCGTCCGTGGTCTCGAGATCCTCCGATGGATGGTCGCGCCACAGCTTGTCCACCGCGATGCGGCTCGCCTCCAGCAGCAGCAGCGCCTTGACGCGCGGCGGCAGGGAGGGGGCGCCGCCGCGCCGGTCGATGCTGGGCGGCGCGCCGATGATGCCGCCGAGCTCGGCCAGCCGGGTGCGCTGGACCGGGCGGTGCTGCACCAGCAGCCCATAGGCGAGCTCCACGCGCAGATCGCGGACCACGACACCCGGATCGGCATCCGCCACCCGGTTGAACAGACGGCGCAGGTTCCAGCCCGGCTCGCGCGAACCGCTATCGCGCAGCGTGGGATCGACATCGATGCGCGTGAGCGAGCCGAAGCGCATCGCCGCCGGCTGGCCCGGCTCGATATCGGCCGGCTTCCGGCCGGGACCGTTCTTCTCCATCGCCTCGCCGAGCGTCTGCGTCGGCAGGAGGAGCCTGACCTCCTGCGCGCTGTCGCGGAAGCGCCAGACCGGCACGCCGCCTTCGAGGGCGCTTTGCGCGATCTGCTGCGCCGCGTCGCTCGACTCCGGTCGGAGCCCCTCCACCGCCGCGATGCGAAAGGGCGCGGGGTCGATGACGAGGAGCTTGCCGGGCTCCTGACCCGCGCCCTCCACGGCGCTCAGTGTCCAGACGACGCCCTGGTCGCTGTCGCCATCGACCGTCTCCTCCGCGTCCAGGCGGAAGGCGGGTCTGGCCTCAGCCGGCTTTTTATCGCCGGTCGCGGACGCGGGCACTATGGGCGACAGATCGAGGATCAGGCCGCGCGCGGCCTCTTCCGCCACATCGAACTGAAGCGCCGATTCCTCGGGCGGCAGGGGTGACGGCTCCACCGGCCGCACCCGCGTCACATCGAGCGTCATGGTGACATGCAGATGAGCACCGACCGGCCCACCATCCGCCCGCCGGCGCGGCACGCGATGGGTGATGACCTGCGACACGCGCTGTAGCGTCAGGTCGAACTCGATGCCGGCGACGATGAGGGAGGGGGATGTGGAGAGCCAGGGCGGCTCATCTGTGCTGATCCGGTAGCAAATACCCTCCCGTGTCCGCGCGGGCTGGAAGGTCGCGGTATCGACGTCAGCCGCCATGAGCCCGCCGGAGACCTTCCGTAGCGTCTCACCGCTCGACAGAGTGAGGGCGGACAGATCGGGCGTGACCTTCGCGGTGGCAGTTGCCAACCTTTTCCAGGACTTCCAGGGATCCGCCGTTGGCACCGGCTCAAAGGAATGCAACGACCAGATCGCGTTGGTATCCCTCGCCCGCGCCGCCCAGTCGTTCGCCTCGCTCGCTGATTCCGGGCGCAGACGGCGGCGCGGCGTTCCCGTCACGGTGAGGGTTCCGACCACATGCCAGGGGAGCCGGCCCGACGCCTCATAGCCCGCCAACACGGTCATCCCCGAGAGTGGCCGCAGCCGTCGCAGCGCGCGTCCGGTCGTGTCCTGATCCTGATCGATGATGTTCGCCAGCACGTCCTCAACGGAGTCGCCCTGCTCCTTCTGCTGGAAGCGGGCCGCCGCGACCCATGACACCCCCCTCGGGAGGTCCAGCCTCACCACACCATCGACCGCGATCTGCTCCTGGCTTATCGACAGGCCGTCTGTGAACGGGGCACTTTGAAGACTGCGGGCGATCTCCTCCGGGAGCTGGAGCTTCTCGGCAGCGAAGCCTTTGATCAGCGCGGACCAGTGATCGGAGCTGCCGACACGCAAATCCAGTTCGCAGCGCAGGATGAGCTGCGCCATATCTTCCCCGTCCGGGCGAATTTCGCGAAAGCCGGCCTGCCGCCTCCGGCTGTCCAGGCCCTTTGGAGGCATCTTCGCAAAGGTCGGCAGCAGGGCGAAGATCGGCGATTCGTCCTCAGTGCCGACGCCGACCGAAAGGACTGGCTCACCAGCGGCCGTCAGGTCATGCAGGCCGAAAGGCGCCTTCTTGTCGGTCGCTTTGCCGAAGTGAAGCCCGTCAGCCGTCGAGAAGGCCAGCGCGAGTTTGATGAAGCCGCAACTGCGACGTTCCGGCCACTCCACCGCTGTCGCGTCAAACCAGAGCTTGCGCTTTTGTTTGTTCCGGTCAGCCTCGGCGAACAGGAACAGGCGGGTGTCGTACCGCTTTCGCCCGGCATCGGCCGACCGATCCTGCTCATGGGCGCTGACCGCAATGGGAACCTGAGCCGCGAGGGCAAAGCCCTTCAGTGTTCGTGGAACCGCGCCTTGATGCGTGCCCGGCCAATCCTGCAGGGCGTCCAGCCGCAGCCGCGACACCGCCCATGTGGGACCGATCGGTGTCACAGGATCATCCGGACAGACCACTGTCGCGGCGGTGTCCAGCCAGGCGAGTGGGGTCGGCAGTCCGCCGCCGGCCTTGAACACATCGCCCTGGCGGAAGAAATGGATGCGGGCGATGCCGTCAAGATAGAAGGTCGGGCCACTGACGCGCGGCTCCGTATCGCCGCCTGACCCATCCGATACGCCGACCCGACCAGCCCCATTGGTCAGCCAGTCGTCGAGCGACGCGCTGGAGGGCAGGTCGAACAGGCTATCGACGGCAGCGTCCGCCGGAGGGGAGGTCAGATAGGCCTTCAGATCGTCGGGATCGATGAGGGCGACGTGCCAGTCGCCGGTGGGGGCGTCGCCCTTGGTGCCGATGGCGACGACGAGCAGCTTCTTGGTGTCATCTTTCGGCTTGGCAAGCGCCAGCAGCGCCAGCCGGGCCCCGGTGATTGGCATGGTGTCCCCCCTGCAGTAACAGGCACGAACCGCTGGAGCGGCAGGCACGGCACCACGGACAGCGTCTCAGGGGGATGTGTTGCGTGTCATTCGCGACGGGCGCTGCCATTGTCGGCAGGCAGCCGCATTGGCGCGGCACGCGAACTGGGCCTGTGCGCGACGACCGCCCCCACGCGCGCCGCGCTCAAATTTTCGCACCCTCCAGTTGTATTTCCACGATCTTTGGATCGCAAGTGGCATTTTCGGAAGGACCGCGCATCGTCGGTTCCGCGTGTTCCACGCTTCGGCGCGGTGAGGTCGCATCCCTCTGGACGGCGCGCCGGCCTCATGTCAGAGCGGTGGTATCGGGACGCTTGGCTTCCCCGTTGTGTTGCGGTCTGCCGGAGTGGGCGCCTCATGAACGACAGCACCTCCCCCGCCACGGAAGCCACCGGGGCCGGCGCCACGCAGATTTCCTGTTCGCGCGGCTTTGGGGACTGGCTGGCCACCCATATGGTCAGCCTCGCCCTCTCCTCCTACCAGACCGGGCAGCTCATCCTGATCGGGCGCAGCCCGCAGGGCGACGTATCGTTCCACCGTCGCGATTTCGTCCGGGCGATGGGGCTATGGGCCGAGGCCGGCCGCCTCTTCATCGCCGCGCGCCAGCAGATCTGGCGGCTGGAGAATGTGCTGGCGCCGGACGAGCTGGCCAACGGCATTTTCGACCGGCTCTACGTGCCCCGCGCCGCCGAGGTGACGGGGGATCTCGACATTCACGAGATTGCCCGCGATGCGCAGGGCCGGCTCATTTTCGTGAACACCAAATATTCCTGCCTCGCCACGGTAAGCGCGACCCATGCCTTCCAGCCTCTGTGGAAACCCCGCTTCATCTCGCGTCTGGCGGCCGAGGACCGCTGTCACCTGAACGGCCTGTGCCTTGATGCCGGCCGCCCCCGTTATGTCACGGCGGTCGCGCGCACCGATGTGGTGGATGGCTGGCGCGCCCACCGGGCCGGCGGCGGCGTGGTGATTGACCTCGCGAATGACGCGGTCGTGGCGGAGGGCCTCTCCATGCCCCACTCGCCCCGGTTTTATCAGGGGCATCTCTATGTGCTCGATTCCGGGCGCGGCCTGCTGGTGCGGCTCGACCCGAGTTCGGGCGCGCGCACCGAGATCGCCTTCTGTCCCGGCTTCCTGCGCGGCCTCGCCTTCCAAGCGGGGTACGCCATCGTCACGCTGTCCCTGCCGCGCGACAGCAATTTTGGTGGCCTGCCCTTGCAGGAGTCCATTGCCCGGCGCGGCGGCGAGCCCTGGTGCGGCGTCCAGATCATCAATCTCGCCACGGGCGATATCGTGCACTGGGTGCGCTTCCAGGGAATGATCCGCGAATTGTTCGATGTCGCGGCGCTGCCGGGCGTCCGGTGCCCCATGGCGGCGCCGAGCCAGGGGCCGGAATTTGCCAGCGTCATCACGATGGAAGCTCCGGCGCGCGATCTCGACGCGCCCGGCTGGGGCTGACGCGCAGGAGCGGCGCGGCTCAGAAGCGGATCAGCAGCTGGCCGCTGAGCGCGCTCTGCGTGGCCGAGGCGGCGATCTGCCCGTCATAGATCAGCGCGAGGCTGGCGGTCGGCCCGAGGCTAATGGCGAGGGAGGCGCCGAGAACCAGAGCGTCCTCGGCGATGGGCACGCCGGAAATGGTGAAGGCCTCCGAGCCGCTGGCGAACTGCATCGTCGCTTGCGGGGTGATGTCGCCGAAGGCGTGCTGCCAGCCCACCGTCACGCTGGGCGTGTAGCTACGGCCCTGCACCTCGAAGGTCTTGCTGAGGGTGACGCCGAGCGTGCCATACACGGTGTCCATGCCGCCGCTGTCGACATCGAGCGCGGCGCTCGCCCCGGTCTCAACCGCGGAAGCGTCGTCGAGATGAACATAGGCGAGACCAATAAAGGGCTCGATCCGGTGATCCTCGACCGTGAAGGCATAGCCGATCTGGCCGAAGATCTGCGTCTCGCCGGTCGTGTAGCTCGCGCTGGTGCCGGCCTCATAGCCGGGGAACACCACGCTGCGCGCGACCGACACGTCATGCCACGTATAGGCGCCGCCCATGCGCAGGGCGAGCGGGCCATATTGCCCGCCGGCGTAGAGACCCGCCGTATAGCTATCCATCGAGCCGGAGGACGCTCGATCCTCGACATCGAACCAGGAGTCGCTGTAACCGCCGAAAGCACCGACGCGCCAATTGGCGTTGAAGGCGGCGTCGAAGCCGGCCAGCACGCCGCCGATGGAATTGGCAATGGTCGCAGCGTTGCCGTCGCCGAAGCTGTCGCCCCAGCCGCCGACGCCCGTTACCCATATGACCACGGGAAGCGTGCCGAGGCTGGCCGTTGCCGGACCGGCACTGTCGCCGGCGCCAAAGGACTGGCGCAGCCGCATGTTCACGGCGTCGCGGACATAGGCCGATTGCTGCATCATCACCGTCTCCGCCGAGGCGTAGATTTCGCCGGAGAGGGCGTCGAAGGCGGCATAGGCTTGCCCGGCGAGCTGCGCCGCCACGGCGTCATAGACCGGGTTGCCGGCGCCAAGCGTTTCGACGCCGATAGCGGTGGCCCGCTCATTGGCCGTGCGCGCCTCCTGCCAGAACGGAATGTCGTTGCGCACCAGCGTCACCTCGACCTCGGTGGCGCTGTAGCTCAGCACCGGGTCGAGAAAGGCGAAGTTGGAGCTGGCGCCGGAGAAGGTGCCGATGATGCCGCCGGCGGCGGAGAGGACGTTGAAGCTCCAGGAATTGGCGTAAGAGCCGGGCGTGCCGACCACGGCGAGCTGGGCGCCATCCGCGATGGTGGCATGGCCGCCGACCGTGATGACGTCGCTCACCTGCCCCGGCGCGACATCGACCTGATAGAGGGAGCCAGCGTTGAAGACGGCATTGCCGGCGACAACCAGAGTGCCCGGCGAATAGCCGGGCGCGACCACGCCGCCCGCATTCACGGTGAGAGCGGCGATGGTGCCCGTGCCGCTCAGCACGCCGCCCGCGCCGACCGTGAAGGACGAAGCGCTGGTGACGCCCGATGCCAGCTCCAGACTGGCCTGCTCCACAAACACTGGCCCGGCAAAGGCGCTGCCGGCATAGAGCACCGATCCGCCGCCCGTCAGCGTCACCGTGCCTGAGCCGGTGAGCGCGGCGGGAAACACATAGAAGCTAGAGAGGTCGTAGACGAGCGCACCCTCATTGACGATGGGGCCGAGGATCCAGCCCTGCGTGCCGCCATTGCCGATCTGCAACGTGCCCGCCGTGATGGTCGTGCCACCCGTATAGCTGTTGCTACCGGTGAGGATGAGCGTGCCCCAGCCCTGCTGGACCAGCGCGCCGGTGCCGGAAAGGGTGCCGTCGAGGATGAGCGTATCGGACCGGTTCACGGCCAGCACGCCGTCATTGCGCACATCGCCGACCAGGCTACCCGTGGTGCCGCCATGGCCCAGCGTGATCTGGCCGCTGGCGATGGTCGTTCCGCCGGTGAAGCTGTTGTCGCCGTCGAGCACGAGCGCACCCGTGCCGGTCTTCACCAGACGGCCGCTGCCGGAGATAACGCCGGCGAAGCGGGTCGACTGGTTGTCGCCGCCGGTCGTCAGCGTGTGGGCCGCCAGTTCCACCCTGCCCTCGCCCGCGAGCGAGCCGATGGTCTCCGACGCCTCCAGCGCGAGCGTGCCGGCCGCGTCGATCTCGACCGTGTCGCCGTCCGCGAGCGCCGCGCCGCTCGCCGCCACGAGCCGCCCCGCCATGATGCGCGTGCCGCCGCTGAAGCTGTTGCTGCCGGCGAGGCGGACCGCGCCGTCGCCGCTCTTGATGAGCGTGCCGGTGCCGATAATGCTACCGTTGATGCCGAGTGTCTGACCGCCGATGGCGCCCAAAACACCAAAACCATCGAGCGTGACGGTGCGCCCTGTATCGAAGGAGCCTGCGGCGAGAAGCCCGCCCCGCGCGAGATTGATAAGTCCGCCTGCAACGCCAAGGCTGGCATCGCGCGCGACCTGAACCGTGCCGCCGCTGATCCGCAAGCCGCCGACGAAGTCGTTGTCGGCGGTGAGCACCAGGCGGCCGGCGCCGATCTTCTCTAGCCCGCCCGTGCCGGTGATGGTCGCGTCGATCGTGGCCGTCACGTCATGGCCCTCGACCCAGATCCGGCTGCCATCATGGACAGAGAGACCGGAGCTGGCGCTTGCCGGAGCGATCACATAACCGTCGCTGACGAATTCAAGCTGCTCGAAGGAAGCGCGGCCCTCCAGCGTGACGGTGCCGGCCGTGCCGGTGAAGATGCCGAACTCGCCGCCCCAGGGATTCTCGATGCCGAAGGCGGCTTCCACCCAGGTGTCGCTGGTGGCCGTCCAGCTACCCGAGCCGCCCAGCGCGCCCCCCGACGCGGTCCAGAACTGGAACGGGCTGGCATCGCGGATGACGAGGTTGACCTGACCGTCATTGCTGAGGTCGAGCGTCGTGGTGTAGCCGACCGGCGTGGTTCCCAGCGTCACGCTGCCGGCAAGGTTGCCCCCGTAGCTGAAGGCTCGGTAGATGCCCGCGCCATGCGGCGGCGCGCCGGCAACATCGAGCGTGCCGCCGAGGGTGAGATCGGCGCTGACGGTCGCGATCCCCGAATTGGCACCGGCGCCAAGGGTGAGAATGGCCGCCGCGCCCGCATCGAGCGTCGCCGTGGCGGCGAGGAGCGGAATACCCTGCGGGTTGTCGACCCCCGACCAGCCGCCCGACAGGGCTCCGCCCGCGAGCACCGCGATGGAGTTGACGGAACCAAATCCCGTCAGCGTCGCGCCGCCCGCCACGGTGACCGCCGATCCCGCGAGCGAGGCGCCATAGAGCCCCAGCGTGCCCGTCAACACGGTGGTGGGGCCTGAGAAGGAGCTGTCGGCGGTCAGGGCCAGCGTACCGGCCCCGGCCTTGACCAGGCTGCCGCTGCCGCTGAGCGCACCATCCAGGGTCACCGTCTGGCCGGCCGCCACATCCAGCGTGCCGCCGGGTGGCGATACGGCGAACAGCCGTTCGCTCTCGAAGCTCGCAGTCATGGCGAGCGTGCCGCCGGCGAGGGTCACGCCGCCTGTCACGGCCCCGAGCGCGCTATCCGCCGCCACCTCGACAATGCCGTCTTCCAAGATGACGCCGGCGGAGAAACCGTTTGTGCCGGCCAGCACCAACGTGCCGCCGCCGGATTTGGTCAGCGCCGAGGCGGAGTCCTCGGCAATGCCGGCCGTGAGCGTCAGCATGCTGCCGGCGACCACGTCGAGAACCGTACTCGCCAGCGTGCCGGACGCCGTGCCGTCGAGCGCCACCGCTCGCCCCGTCGCGAAGGAGGCCGTCGTGGCGAGGGTGCCGCTCTCAAGCGTGAGCACCCCGGCCCCGCCGCCGAGCGCGGCGTCGGCGGCGATCACCAGCGTCGAGCCATTGGCGATGGTGATGCCGCCGGAGAAGCTGTTGCTGGCCGTCAGATTGACGCTAGCGCCTCCCTGCACCCTCACCGCGCCGGTGCCGGAAATGACGCCGGCAAAGCTCTGGTCCACGGGCGAATTGAAGACCAGGACGCCGTTATTCGAAACGTCGCCGAGGATCGAGCCCGCGACGCTGCCATTGCCGAGATAGAGGGTGCCCTGCGCGATGACGGTGCCGCCGCTAAAATTGTTCGCGGCGGTCAGGAACAGGCTGCCGTCGCCCGCCAGCGTCACGGCGCCCGCCCCGCTGATGGCGCCCGCGAGCGTGCCGCTGATCGCGTTGAGATAGATCGCCGCCGCGCCGCCCACGGTGACGGTGTTGCCGATCATCAGCCCGTTCACGGCGAAGGCGAGCGTGGTGCCGCCGCTCATGGCAAGCGTGCCGGTGCCCAGCGCCTGATTGCTGCCGACGCTGACAGTGCCCTGCGTGAGGTTCACCCCGCCGGAAAAGCTGTTGGCGCCGCTCAGGGCCAGCGTGCCGCTATCGGTCAGCGTCAGGCTCCCTGCCCCGCTCAGCACGCCGCTGAGGGTGAGGGTCTGGCCCGGGAGCGCGTCAACCGAGCCGCCCGCTGCGTTCAGGATCACGGCCTGTCCGATCGTGAGGCTCTGCGTGACCTGCAGCGTGCCGCCGGCGAAGGTGAGCGTGCCGCTGCCGAGGCCGAGATTGCTGGCCGCGGCGATCGACAGCACGCCGCCCTCGAGCGACCAGCTCACATCGACCGCCGGGGTGCCGGTCAGCGTCCATGTGCTCGTCCCCAGCTTCTCCATCGTGTAGAAGCCGGCGATGGTGGAGCCCACGGGGCCGACACTCGTCATGTCGAACGTGCCGTCGGATGTGCCGCCGAGCGCCAGTATGTTGGTATTGCCGGTGGCGACGATGCCGCTGGCGCTATAGCCCGCCTCCAGGATCACCGTGTTGGAATCGCCGGAGATCAGGAAGGCACCGGCCTGGGAAAGCCCGCCGCCGGTATTGCCACCCGCCGCGCCGCCGGCGAGCGACAGCTGGTTGTTGCTGCCGGTGATGAGGATGCCGACATTGCCGGCCCCGTCCTCGCCGGGCGTGAAGCGCCCCATTCCGGCCTGCCCGCCATCGCCGCCGGTGACGGTCGCGCCGCTGGCGATGGAGACGTCCCAGCCATCGCCAGAGATGACAAGACCGGCGCCGCCGACACCGCCCGCGCCGCCGTAGCTTCCGTCTCCCCCATCGCCGCCATCACCACCCGTGACGCTCTGCTGGATGATGAGCGTGCCGTTATCGCCGGAAAGAAAGACGCCATGACCGCCGGCGCCGCCATCGGCGCCGCCGCTGGCGATGATGGTGGGCAGTTCGCCCGGATGCGGGATGATGACGACGACGCCATCGCCGCCTTTGCCGCCATTGCCGCCGCGCACCTGTTGGGAAATGACGATGGGCGACGAGCCGGGGGTCAGTGACGCGCCGAAGCCGCCCGCGCCGCCATTGCCGGCGCCGCCCGCGACAGTTGCGTAGAAGCCGTCATAAGACGATCCGTCGCCACCATCGCCGCCAATACCGCCGACCAGCACCCCGGTCGGCGACACCGAGTTGAAATAGCCATGGGCGGCGCCGCCGCCGCCGCCGCCCGAGCCGCCATCTTCGCCATCGCCACCAGCGTCGCCATTGCCCGCGGGATTGGCGCCCACCGGCGCGATGCCGCCGGCCCCGCCGCCGCCACTCGTCCCCGCTAGGCTGTCGCCTGGCGCACCGGACCCGCCGGTGACACCGGCGCCGCCGCCACCACCGCCACCGCCGCGGGGATTCGACGAGCCATTTCCGCCGGGCCCGACGGGGTTCGAGACGCCGTTCGGCGTGGGATCGAGGGCAAAGGCGCGGGGGGCGAGGCCGGCGAGCGCCAGAGCCGCCAGGGCTGCGGAGGCCAGCAGGCGCCGGCGCCAATGTGGTACGGCACGGTCGCTTCTGAGACGCGACAGATGGTTCGGGGGGAGATGTCTCGGCGGCGTTGGTGGAGCGTCAAATGAGAGGCGAGGCCCCGTCGGGCCTTGTTCTGATGACGGCCACTTCGCGACCCGCATCGCGCACCACCGAACCGGCGCCGGGCAAGACGACGCGCGCGGCGCATGTCCTTCCGGCTCATGGTCTAGCCGTACCATGGGACCGCAAATTATGACAATACGTTACGTCATGTGTCCAAACGCTGCCACATGACGAAGGCATGCCGGCGCCGCTCCGACCGGTGCAGGATGCTCGCGCCGCGCCCGCCCTCTTGCCATTGCGCGGCCTGCGGCTCACAAACCCTGCGCCGTGCCTCGCGTCCCCGGTGGTGGCGGGCGGGGCGGTTGACGGGACAGACATGAGCAGTGCGGTAGAGACTTTCAGCGGTGCCGAGGGCGCTTCGGCGTCCGGACAGGCCGTGTGGCGGGTGGGCGTGCTGTTCTCCCGCAAGGGACACATGCGCGAGCCGGAAACCGAGCATTTTCGCGGCACGGCGCTGGCCATCGAGGAGATCAACCTCGCCGGCGGCGTGCTCGGGCGGCCGATCGAACCGGTGTGCTATGACCCGGAATCGAGCCCGGACCTCTACCGGCGCTACGCCGAGCGGCTGCTGACCGAGGACAGCATCAGCGTCATCTTCGGCTGCTGCACCTCCTCCTGCCGCAAGGCGATCCTCGCCACGGTGGAGCGGCGCAACGCGCTGCTGTGGTATCCCTCGCTCTATGAGGGCTTCGAGTACTCGCCCAATGTGATCTACACCGGCGCGGCGCCGAACCAGAACAGCCTGCAACTCGCCCGACACCTGCTCACCACCTATGGGCCGCGCGTCTATCTCGTCGGCTCGGATTACATCTACCCGCGCGAATCGAACCGCATCATGCGCGACCTCGTCTCGCGCGGCGGCGGCGAGGTGGTGGCCGAAACCTATGTGCCCGAGCAGCCGCACGGCGACGACATACGCCGCGTGGTCGAGGACATCCGCCGGCGCGCGCCCTCGGCGGTGTTCTCCACCGTGGTCGGCCAGGGCGGGCAGATGCTCTACCGGATTTTCCGCGAGGCGGGCTTCGACCCGCGCACCCTGCCCATCGCCAGCCTGACCATGGCGGAAGGCGAGATCCGCGCCATCGGGCCGGAGCTGTGCGTCGGGCATATCACCTCGGCGCCCTATTTCTCGACGGTCGACACCCCCGCCAATCGCCGCTTCGTCGCCGCCTACCGCGCCCGCTTCGGTGCCGATGCGCCGGTGACGATGTATGCCGAGGCCGCCTATTTCCAGATCAAGCTGTTCGCCGATGCGCTGGCGCGGGCGAAGTCGCTCGACACGCAGCGCCTCGTCGATGCCGTGCTCGGGACGGAGATCGACGCGCCGCAGGGCCGTATCCGCGTCGACCCGGACAACAACCACACCTGCCTGCTGCCCCGGATCGGCATGGTCAACGAGCATGGCGATTTCGACGTGGTGTGGGAAGGCAAGGATCCGGTGAAGCCCGACCCCTATCTCGTCGACCACATCTATGAACATGCGTGAGCGGGTGATGCCGGCGGCGCCGGAGGGCGGGCGATGACCGCCTCGCAGCTCATCCAGAACCTGCGCAACACGCGCGTCGCCGTGGTGCATCCGCGCGACCAGGATGGCGATGATCTGGTGCGCCAGCTCCAGCGCATCGGCTGTCAGGTGCAGGTGGTCTGGCCACCGCCGCCGCAGCTTCCCCTGCCCCTCGACGCGGTGTTCTTCCTGCTCGACCGCGATACCAAGAGCTCGATGCCCTGGCGGATGGCGGACCACCAGCTCGCCCATATCGCCATCGTCGACTACGAGAACCCGACCGTGCTCAAGGCACTGCTCGATTCCAGCGCCCATGGCGTGATCGTGCGGCCGATCCGCGCCTCCGGCGTGCTGGCGAGCCTCGTTCTGGCGCTGTCGCAGCGTGGCTATGAGAGCCGGCTGATCGCCAAGATCGCCAAGCTGGAAGACACGCTGCGCACCCGCCGCGATGTGGAGAAGGCGACGCGGCTGCTGATGGGGCTGCGCAACCTGTCGGAAGACGAGGCCTACCAGTTCATCCGCAAGCAGGCGACGGCCAAGCGCCTGCCGATCGGCGCCATGGCGGCCTCGATCATCAACGCCCATGCCATGCTGATCGAGCTCGATCGCGACGGCGAGGCGGAGAAGTAGGCAATTCGCCCAGCTTTTGGGCACACGCCAAGACTGCACGCATCCTCGGCATTTCCGCTTGACTTGGGCGCGCCGCTGCGTTTGCATGAGGGCAACGCTACATCAGCGCCGCGGCAGCGTTGCCGCCTGACATCCAAGGCTATGCAGCCCTCGATGGTGCCGAAAGGCACTGCCGGGGGCTTTTTGTTTTTCACGCCGCGGGCGACCGCGACGACCGCAGAGGTGTGCCCAAATGCCGACTTCGAGCCTTGTCCGCGTGGCCTGCGTCCAGATGGAGCCGCGCATCGGCGATACCAACGCCAATGTCGCGCATTCGCTGACGCTGATCGGCCAGGCGGCTGATGCCGGCGCGACGCTGATCGTGCTGCCGGAGCTGGCCAATACTGGCTACGTGTTCGAGACCCGCGAGGAGGCCTTCGCCCTCGCCGAGACCATTCCCGACGGCCCGACCTGCCGGGCCTGGGCCGCCCTCGCGGCCGAGCGCGGGCTGCACATCGTCGCCGGCATCACCGAACGCGCGGGCACCTCGCTCTACAACAGCGCGGTGGTGATCGGGCCGCAGGGCCATATCGGCACCTACCGGAAGATGCATCTGTGGGGCAACGAGAACCTGTTCTTCGAGCCCGGCGACAATGGCTTCCCGGTGTTCCACACCGCCATCGGCCGGATCGGCGTCGCCATCTGCTATGACGGCTGGTTCCCCGAGACTTACCGGCTGCAGGCATTGCAGGGCGCGGACATCGTCTGCGTGCCGACCAACTGGGTGCCGATCCCTGGCCAGGCCGAGGGGCGCGAAGCGATGGCCAACATCCTCGCCATGGCGGCCGCCCATTCCAATTCGCTCTACATCGCCTGCGCCGACCGCATCGGCACCGAGCGCGGCCAGCCCTTCGAGGGGCAGAGCCTCATCATCTCCTATACGGGCTGGCCGGTGGCGGGCCCCGCGAGCCGCACCGGCGAGGAGATCGTCGTCGCCGAACTCGACCTCGGCGCCGCCCGCAGCGCGCGCAACTGGAACGCGTTCAACCAGGTGCTCCGCGACCGGCGCACCGACGTCTACGCCGAGATGCTCGGCTCCGACATCCGTCGGGGCTGGTACTGACCTCCACAAAAACCTCAAAACCTTCCGGAGACCATGATGTCACGCAATCACCTGCTACTGGCCGGCCTGCTGGCCGGCGCGCTCGCGGCGGGCCCCGTCCGCGCGGCGGACACCATCACCATCGGCATTCCCGTCGGCCTGTCCGGCGCCAATTCGGTGGTCGCGCCCTCCGTGGTCCAGTCGGCGGAACTGGCCGTCGAGGAGATCAATGCCAAGGGCGGCATTCTTGGCAAAAAGGTCGTGCTGGAAGTGGCCGATGACGCCTCGGGCGCGGCCGGCGCGCAGAAGGCCTTCGACTCGCTGATCTTCCAGAAGAAGGTGGACGTGCTGATCTCCATGGAGACCTCGGCGGCGCGCAATGCCGGCCTGCCGATCGTCAATCGCGGCAAGACCCCCTACATCTACACCTCGTTCTATGAGGGCCGCTCCTGCAGCCCGTACATGTATGTGAACGCCTGGGTGCCCGACCAGCAGGTCGCCCCCATTGTCGACTTCTTCAACAAGGAAGGCGCCAAGACCTACTTCCTCATCGGCTCCGACTACGCCTTCGGCCGCGGCATGCTCGCCTTCACCAAGAGCTATATCGAGAAGACCGGCGGCAAGATCGTGGGCGACGAATACGCCCCGATGGACGCGACCGACTGGACCGCCATCCTTTCGAAGGTGAAGGCTGCCAACCCGGACGCCATCATCACCTCGACCGCCGGCGGCGCGCCGAACGTGACCCTGACCAAGCAGCTGCGCGCGGCCGGCATCAAGTCGCTCTACGGCAACCTCGCCGTCGACGAGGGCACGGCCAAGGCCATGGGCCCGGATGCCGAGGGCATCTACATCGCCGGGTCCTACTTCACCAATATCGACACGCCCGCCAACAAGGCCTTCCTCGCCGCCATGGAGAAGAAGTTCGGCACCGGACTCAAGACCCCGAACGACCTGTCCGTGCCGCAGTATGAGGCGGTCTATGCCTATAAGGCGGCGGTGGAGAAGGCCGGCACGACCGAGGCCGCCAAGGTGATCCCGGCGCTGGCCGAGGTGAGCGTCGACGGCCCGCGCGGCACCATCACCATGAACAAGCAGCGCCACGCGCCGCTGACCATGTATCTCGGCCAGGTGCAGGGCGACGGTTCGGTGAAGATCCTCTCGACCTTCAAGAATGTCGATCCCGGCGAGCAGTGCCCGAAGCTGAACTGAACGCCTTCATCGTCTCCGCTCTCCCGATCCGGGCGAGCGGAGAACACGGAAGCCAGGAGAGGGGGCTGCCACGATGGCCCCCTCACTCCACCCTCTCCCCGGCGGGCGGAGGAAGCTGATGCCGGCGGGACCAGGGCGACCAATTGATGGCGCGATCCTTGCCGCTTTCTCACAGACCGTGCCTCTCAACCTGAAAGACCTCGCATGATCGCCCAGACACTGGACATCGTGACGACCGCCGCCATCCTCTATGTGGTGGCGACCGGGCTCCTGCTGGTGTTCGGCGTCATGAAGATCATCAATTTCGCCCATGGCGGGCTGATGACCCTCGGCGGCTATGCCGCGCTGCTGACCACCCAGGCCGGGCTGAATCCCTGGCTCGCCATTCCCGCCGCCGCGCTGTTCGGCGGCGTCGCCGGCATGGCGATCGAGCGCTTCGTGGTGCGCCCGCTCTATTCCCGCCCGCTCGACGCCATCCTCGCCACCTGGGGCCTGTCGATCATCATCGGGCAGATCATCACCATCGCCTTCGGGCGCGGCGTGCAGTTCGCCCAATCCCCGCTCAACGGCACGCTGGACGTGCTGGGCGAGAGCTATTCCGCCTACCGCCTCGCTCTGGTCGGCATCGCCGCCGTGCTGGGCCTCGCGCTCACCGCCCTGCTTCAGAACACAAGGCTCGGGCTGGAGACGCGGGCGGTCATCATGAACGAGGATCTCGCGCGCGGGCTCGGCATCAATAGCGGGCTGGTCCGCTTTCTCACCTTCACCCTCGGCTCGGCGCTGGCGGGCATTGCCGGCGCGCTCATCACCCCGCTGTCCAGCGTCGATCCCGGCATGGGCGTGCCCTGGCTGGTGAACGCCTTCATGCTGGTGCTGGTCTCCGGCGCCTCGCTGGTCAGCCTGCTCGCCGCCTGCCTCGTGCTCGGCGGGGCGCAGGTGCTGGTCGCCACCCATCTCAGCCCGGTTCTCGGAGGTCTGACCATCGCCGTGCTCGCCGCCGTGATCCTGCGCATCCGTCCGAAGGGGTTCGCCCGTGACTGAAGCGCGCCGCCTCTCCCTCATCCTAGCGGTCGCGCTGGCCGCTCTCGCCGCCATCTTCGCCGGCCCCTATGTGCTCGACACCTATTCGGTGAACGTGCTCACACGCTCGCTGCTCTATGCCGCGGTGGCGCTGACGGTCGATCTGCTCTGGGGCTATCTCGGCATCCTCACCTTCGGCCAGTCGGTGTTCTTCGCCTGCGGCGCCTATGCGGCGGGCCTCGTCTTCACCCATATGGACTTCTCGCCCGCCAACGCCCTCCTCGCGCTGGGGCTCGGCGTCGGCGGGGCGCTGCTGGTGGCCGCCATCGTCGGCTGGCTCGCCTTCTGGCATGGCGCCTCCGCGCTCTATGCCTCGGTCATCACGCTGGTCCTGCCCATCGTCGCGACGCAGATCCTCTATTCCGGCGGCACCTTCACCGGCTCGTCGAGCGGCCTCTCCGGCTTCATGAGCTTCGACCTGTCAATGGAAGCCTGGTTCTGGCTGTCCGGCAGCTTCCTCGTGGTGGTGACGACGCTCGCCTTTATCGTGGTGAAGAGCGATGCCGGGCGCCTTCTGGTCGCGGTGCGCGAGAACGAGCAGCGCTGCAAATATCTCGGCCTCGACACGTCGCGGCTGAAGATCGTCGTCTATCTCGCCTGCGCCGCGATCGGCGCCATCGCCGGCTACATCTATGCCGGCTATGCGATGGTGGTGGCGCCGGAGCTCGCGGGCTTCGTCTTCGGCACGGAGCTGGTCATCTGGACCGCGCTTGGCGGGCGCGGCACGCTGCTCGGCCCGGTCTTCGGCGCGCTCATCGTCGATTATGAGAGCGCGCAGCTCGCCGGCGACTACCCCTTCGTCTGGCAGCTCATCATCGGCTCGCTCTTTGTTCTGGTCATCATCGCCTTCCCGCGCGGCCTGCTGCCGGTAGTGGTGGATGTGCCGCGCAAGCTGCTGGCGATGCTCCGCCGCGCTCCCGCCGCCCCCGCGCAAACCGTGCGGCTCGCCACGCTTGATGCCGCGCTGACGCAGGGCGAGGCGCCCGGTGATGGCCCGGCGCTGGCGGTGGAGGGCGTCGCAAAACGCTTCGGCAGCCTCACCGTGCTGGAAGCCATCGATTTCAAGGCCCGCGCGGGCGAGCTGGTCAGCCTCGTCGGCCCCAACGGCGCCGGCAAGACCACGCTGATGCGCTGCATCGCCGATGGTGCGGAGCGTTCGGCCGGCACGATCATCGTCAACGGTCACGATATTGGCCGCCGCCCGCCCGAACATTGCGTCGCGCTCGGCGTCGGCCGCAAGTTCCAGATGGCCAATGTGTTCGACACGCTGACCGTCGCCCAGTGCCTGCAGATCTCCCGCGCCCGGCATGAGCGCCCCTCGCTCTGGCGCCGCGCCGATGTGCTCGCCCTGCCCGAGGCCGCCATGCATGTGCTGGCGACCACCGGGCTCGACCGCCAGCTCGCCACGCCCGCCCATCTGCTCTCGCACGGCATGAAGCAGGCGCTGGAACTCTCCATGGTGCTGGCGCTGGAACCCCGCGTGCTTCTGCTCGACGAGCCGACCGCCGGCCTCACCAAGACCGAGCGGATGCAGATCGGCGCCATCCTCACCGACCTCACCCGCAAACAGGGCCTGTGCGTGCTGCTGGTGGAGCATGATCTTGACTTTGTGCGAGAGATTTCCTCGCGCGTCATCGTGCTGCATCAGGGGCGCATCGTGCTCGATGGATCGGTCGAGGAAGTCGTCGCCTCGGAGCTGGTGAAGCAGGTCTATGCCGGCTCCGGCCATGCCGGCATCGCCCATGAGACCGCGCCCTCGGGCGCCCATCCCGCCGCCACGACCGGGGAGATGCCGGCATGAGCTCCCAGATGACGAAGCTAGAGGCGCTGAGCGTGCGCGACCTCTCCAGCGGCTATGCCGGCGCGGCGGTGCTGCGCGGGGTCACGCTCACCATCGCGCCCGGCGAAATCCTCGCCGTGCTCGGCAAGAACGGCATGGGAAAATCGACACTGCTCAAGGCCGTGATGGGCTTCCTGCCGAAGATGACCGGCGCCGTGATGATCGGCGGCAGCGAGGCGACGCGCCTCTCGCCCCATCGCGTGGCGCGGCTGGGCGTTGGCTATGTCGCGCAGGAAAAGGCGCTGTTCCAGGACATGACGGTGGCGGAGAATCTGCGCCTCGCCGTGCGCGGCCCGGCCTTCGAGGCCTCGCTGGCGGAGGTGGAAGCTTCCTTCCCCTTCCTGCTGCAACGCTTGAACCAGCGCGCCGGCACGCTGTCCGGCGGCGAGCAGAAGATGCTGCTGATGGCCCGCTCGCTCGCCACCGGCGCCAAGCTCCTGCTGCTCGACGAAATCACCGAAGGGCTGCAACCCTCCGTCATCGACAGGCTGGCCGGGGTGATCCGCGCCGCGCGTGAGCGGCATGGCACGACCATCCTGCTGGTGGAGCAGCACCTCGCCTTCGCCCTCGCCGTCGCTGACCGCTGGGCCGTGCTGGACCGGGGCGAGATCGCCGAGGCGGGCGCCTCCACCGAGCCGGACGCGCGCGCCCGCGTGCTCAAGCATCTCAGCGTATGAGGCGGCCATGACCTTTTCCATCGTCGCGCGCTGCCCGCTCACCGGCCGTCTCGGCGTCGCGGTGGCCACCGCCGTGCCGGCGGTCGGGGCGATCTGCCCATTCACGCGGGCGAAGGTGGGCGCCGTCTCCACCCAATCCTGGGTGAACCCCTATCTCGCATTTGGCGTGCTCGACGCCATCGCCGCCGGCCAGAACGCCCGCGCGGCGCTCGAAGTGGTGCTGGCGAGCGACGACGCGCGCGAACTACGGCAGGTCGGCGTGGTCGATGCCAGCGGCGCCGCGGCGGCCTTCACCGGCACCTCCTGCGTGCCGTGGTGCGGGCAGGAGATCGGGCCGGGCTTTGCCGCGCAGGGCAACATGCTCACCGGGCCGGAGGTGATCGACGCCATGGCGGCCGCCTATCGCGCCAGCGAGGGCGCTGCCCTCGACGAGCGGCTGATGCGCGCCATGGAAGCGGGGGACGCGGCGGGCGGCGACCGGCGCGGGCGGCAGTCGATCAGCCTGCGCATTCAGGGCGAGGAGGATTATCCCGCGCTCGACCTCAGGGTCGACGACCATCCCCGCCCGGTGACGGAGCTGCGCCGCGTGCTGGAAATCGCGCGGCTGCAGCTTATGCCCTTCATCGAGGGGATGCCGAAGCGTGGCGAGCCGCCGGGGCCGGCGCCGGAGGCCGTCACCTCGCTGCTCGCCCTCGCCCCGCCCGACCGGCCGGGCGGCGGCGGCAGCGCGCCGGATTGAGCCGGCACGGCACCGTCAGCTCAGGATGAAGAACACCTTGCGCACATGGGTCAGGTTCTCCCAGGTGCCCTTGAAGCCGCGCGCGACCACGAAGCTCTCGCCGGGCCCGAATTCGCGGGCCTGCCCGGCGGCATCGGTGAGGCGGACGCGGCCCTCCAGCAAATGGCACATCTCGTCATAGTCGCAATCGACCCGCTCGCGGTGCGGCGGCGCCTCCCAGATGCCGGAAAAGGCGCCTTTCTCCACCTGGGTGAAATGCCGTCGGCTCTGCGCGACAAAGGGCACGTCCACCACGGCCGGATCGTCGGTGACAATGTCGCGGGCGGGAACGGCGTCGGCATCAAAGGCGATGACGTGGCGGGGTGACATGCTGAAGGCCCTCATGAATCAAAGCCGACGCCCATGGCGTCGAGCAGGCGATTGAAGCGCGAGCGGCGCCCGTCCCGGTCCTCCTGCGCCAGCCCGATCTGGGCGAGCCGCACGCCGAGCCAGCGCAGCGGTTCCGGCGGGAAGGGAAAGGGACGCGTGCGCGACATGGCGAGGCGGGTGCGCTCGGTCTCCACGCCGTCGAGCAGGTCGAGCATGGTCAGCGCGGCGAAGCGGCTGGCCGAGACTCCTTGCCCGGTGAAGCCCATCGCATAAGCGAGCTTTCCGCGCGCGGCGAGCCCGGCGAAGAAGGTGGTGCGCGCCGAGGTGTCGATGATGCCGCCCCAGGCATGGGTGAAGGTCACATCGGCGAGCGGCGGCAGCGCGCGGGCGAAATGGGTGGCGAGCTTGTTGTAGGTCTCGGCCCGATCGAGCAGCGCCGCATCGCGCCGCGAGCCGAAATGATAGACCGCGTCATAGCCGCCCCAGAGGATGCGGTTGTCGGCGCTCTTGCGGATGTAGTGGAACTGGTTGCCGCTATCGGCCAGCGAGTGCCGCCCGGTCCAGCCGATGGAAGCGAGTTCTTCCTCGGTCAGCGGGCGCGTCATGATCGCGTAGTCGAAGATCGGGATGACGCTCGGGCGCAGCCGGCGCAGCAGCGGCGGCGCGGCATTGGTGGCGAGCACCGCCCTGCCCGCCTGTATCACGCCGCCGGGCGTCACCAGCTCGATGCCGGTCGCGCTCGTGCGCAGCGCCGTCACCGGCGTGTCCTCATAAAGCTCGACGCCCTGTGAAAGCACCACGCGGCGCAGCTCCGCCACGGTTTTTGCCGGGTTCACCTGCGCGTAGTTCGGCTCGAACAGGCCGGCGCCATAGACCGGGCTGCTTAGCTTTTCCGCCAAAGCGGCCCCGGTGAGCGGGTGGCTCTCAATGCCGAAGCGGCGGTGAGAGGCGGCGAGCGCGGTCAGCCCCTCGATCTGCCAGGGCGTCGCTGCGAGGGAGAGCTTGCCCGGCCGCTCGAACTCGATGTCGAGGCCGTAGCGGGCAACATCGTCGGCATAGGCGTCGAGATTCGCCCGGCCGAGGCGGATCAGCGTTTCCACCTCGCGCGGCCAGCGGCGCAGCGCATTGCCGAGGCCATGCGAGATGGACGGCGCGCAGAAGCCGCCATTGCGGCCGGAGGCGGCATTGCCGGTTCGGCCCGCTTCCACCAGCACTATGCGCGCCTGCGGGTCGCGCTCGCGGGCCTTCAGCGCCGTCCAAAGTCCGGTGAAACCGCCGCCAATGATGGCGAGGTCCGCCCGTGTGTCGCTGGCGAGCGGGGGCTGCGCGGGCGCTGGGGCAACCGTGTCGAACCAGTAGGGACGCAGCACGGCGTGTTTGAGGGTGGGCAGCAGCTCCATCACGCGACGGCCTCCGCCAGCTTTTCTTCCAGCGCCGCCAGTTCCTCACGCGAGTTCACGCCGGTCACTTCCAGCTCGCCCGCCTCGACGGTGGCGACGCGGTAGCCGTCCGCGCGGGCGAGCGCGACGATGTCGGTCAGATAGTACTCGCCCTTGGCATTGGCGCAGCCGACGCGGCCAAGCCACGGGAACAACAGATCGCCCCGCACCGCCATGACGCCGGAATTGCAGAAGCCGATGGCCCGCTCGGCGTCGCTCGCGTCGCTGTGCTCGACGATGCGCAGGAGGCTGCCATCCGCCGCCGTCACCAGCCGCCCATAGGCGCGGGTGTCGATGGGGCGGAAGCCGAGCACGGCGAGCGCGACGTCACCGCTCACCGCCGCGCAGAGCGCGCGCATGGTGGCGGGGGTGATGAGCGGCACGTCGCCATAGAGGATGAGCACCGTGCCAGAGAGGCCGGCCAGCTCACCTTCCGCCGCCCGCACCGCATCGGCGGTGCCGAGTTGCTCGTGCTGGATCGCCTTCGGCAGAGCGGGAAAAGCCTCCTCGATCTGCTCGCGCCCGGCACCGACGACCAGCACGACCTTCTCCGCCGCGATCTGAGCGAGACTGTCGAGAAGATGCGCCAGCATCGGCCTACCCTTCAGCTTATGCAGCACCTTGTGCAAGGGCGAGCCCATGCGGCTGCCCTTGCCGGCGGCGAGCACGACGGCGGCGATGGGGGACGTCGCGCTCATGCCGGCCCCGGCAAATACCAGCCCCACACTTCGGACGGGTCGAAACGGGTGATCTGCTTGGTCTCGAAATAGGCGTCATAGCCGGCGCGGCCGAGTTCGCGGCCAATGCCGGAGGTCTTGAAGCCGCCCCAGGGCAGCTGGGTGAAGGTCGGCTGCGAGCAGTTCACCCAGACGATGCCGGCGCGCAGCTTGCGCGCGACGCGCTCGCAGCGCTCGAGATCATCCGACATGACGGCGGCGGCGAGGCCATAGGCGCTGTCATTGGCGAGGATGAGCGCCTCCTCCTCGGTGTCGAACGGGTTCACGCAGACCACGGGGCCGAAGATCTCCTCGCGCCAGATGCCGGCATCAACAGGCACGTCGGCGAAGATGGTGGGCGTGAGGAAGTACCCCTGCGCCAGCCCCTCCGGCCGCTCCCCGCCGGAGACCAGCCGCGCGCCAGACGCCTTGCCACTGGCGATGGCGGCAAGGATCTTGTCGTACTGACCCTTGGAGACGATGGGGCCCAGCTTCACGCCGGGAGCGTCGCCCGGACCGATGGTTATGGCTTCCGCCGCCTCCTTCAACCGCGCCAGCAGGCGGGGATAGAGGCTGCGCTCGACCAGCACGCGTGAGGTGGCCGAGCAAACCTCGCCCTTGTTCCAGAAGATGCCGAACAGGATCCACTCGACCGCCTTCTCGACATCGCAATCGGCGAAGACGAGGAAGGGCGACTTGCCGCCAAGCTCCAGCGCCACGGTGCGGATGCCGGCGGCGGCCGCCATCATCACCTTGCGCCCCGTGGCGACCGAGCCGGTGAAGGCCAGCTTGTCGCAGACTGGGTGATCGGCAAGCGGCTGGCCCGCCTCCGGGCCGGTGCCGGTGACAAGGTTGAACACGCCCGCCGGAATGCCGGCCTCGTGGATGATCTCGGCCAGCGTCTCGCACGACAGCGAGCAGAGTTCGGACGGCTTCAGGATAATCGTGCAGCCCGCCGCGAGCGCCGGCGCCACCTTCCACACCGCCATCAGCAGCGGGTAGTTCCACGGCGTGATGGCGCCGACCACGCCGAGCGGCTCGCGGGTGATGCTGGCGCGAAAGCGGGCGTCGCCGACATCGACCTCCTCGTCCGCGCGGCTGTCCTCGGCCTCGGCGAGACCGGCGTAATAGTCGAAGGTGAAGGCGGCATCGCCGACATCCCATTCGGCTTCCGGCAGCGGCTTGCCATTGTCGCGCACCTCGATGGCGGCGATCTCGGAAAGGCGCGCGCGCAGACCCTCAGCCACCTTGCGCAAGAAGGCCCCGCGCTCGGCGCCGGTGAGGCCGGACCACACGCCGGCATCAAACGCCCGGCGCGCCGCACGCACCGCGCGGTCGATGTCCTCGGCCTGCCCGGCGGCGACATGGGCGAAGGGCTGTTCCGTCGCCGGGTCGATGGCCGGGAAGCTGCCGCCGGCCGCCGGGGCAGCGAAGGCACCGTCAATGTAAAGGCGCGTTGTGTGCATCGGGCTCGCCCTCATCAGACCTGCTCGTTTCAGACGTGTTTGCGGCCACCCGTCCCCGACCGGTCGAGGAACCAGTCATCCGGGTAGGGATACCACCACTCGTGAATCTGCGGCTTGTGGTCCATGACGACCATTTTCGAGCGGCGGAAGGCGTCGAGCCCCTGCCGGCCGAGTTCGCGGCCCATGCCGGAGGCCTTCCAGCCGCCGAAGGGCAGCGCGTCATTGTCGATCATCGGGTTGTTCACCCAGACCATGCCGGCCTCCAGCCGCTCGGACGCCTCGATGGCCTCTTCCAGCGACGTGGTGAAGATCGAGGCACCGAGCCCGAACGGGCTGTCATTGGCCGCGGTGATTGCCGCGTCGAAATCCGCCACGCGGCAGACCGCGACGACGGGACCGAACGCCTCCTCGCGCAGGATCTCCATGTCGGGCGTGCAGCCGGTGAGAATGGTCGGCTCGTAGAACCAGCCGGTCTCCAGCCCCTCAGGGATACGCCCGCCGCACGCGATCGTCGCGCCCTTGGCGACCGCGTCGGCGACGAGGCGCATCACCTTGTCGCGCGCCGCTTTCGACACCAGCGGGCCGAGTTCGTTCTTCTCCAGCCCGTTGCCTATGCGCAGACGCTTGGTCTCGCGCACGAAGGCCTCGACGAACGCGTCATGGATGGCATCGACGGCGTAGATTCGCTCGGTCGAGGTGCAGACCTGCCCGGACATGTGGAAGGCACCCGTCACCGCGCCTGCCGCCGCCACATCAATGGGGGCCGAGGCGGCGATGATCATCGGATCGGAGCCGCCGGCCTCGATGACGGCCGGCTTCATCTTCGCCGCCGCCGCCATGGCGACCGCGCGCCCGCCCGCCACCGAGCCGGTAAAGGCCACGGCATGGGTGCGGTCGCTGTCCACCAGCGCCTTGCCCACCTCCGCGCCGCCCGGCAAGCACGCGACGAGCCCTTCCGGCAGGCCGTCGAACACCTTCATGAATTCCAGCGTGCACAGCGTCGTCGCCTCGGCGGGCTTGACGATGCAGCCATTGCCGGCGGCGAGCGAGGCCGCGACCGTCCAGCACATCAGCAGGATCGGGAAGTTGAACGGCATGATGTGGACGGAGACGCCCAGCGCCTCGTGCCGCGCATATTGGGTCGAGCCGATCTGCGTTGTGCCGGCGATCTTGCCGGCATCGTCGCGCGCCATCTCCGCGTAATAGCGGAAGATCGGCGCGACATTGGCGAGTTCGCCAATGGCCTCGGGATAGGGCTTGCCCATCTCCCGGCTCATCAGGATGGCGCAGTCGGTGAAGTTCGCCGTCTCGATGCGATTGGCGAGCGCGTGCAGCGCCTTGGCGCGGCTCTTGGCGTCGGTGCGGTTCCACAGCTTCTGCGCGGCGTTGACGCGGGCGAGAACCGCCGCGATCTCCTCGCCCGTCACCTCGACTCGGCGGCCGACCTCCTCCAGCGTCGCCGGGTCGATCACCGGATGGGTGACGCCCATGGAGGGGTGAAGACCGGGGCTGAGATAATAGCGCGGGGCGGCAAGATCGGCGGGGGTAAGCTCAGGCATGCGATGTTCCTTCATGCCGGCGCGCGAGGCGCGGCCAGCCGGGACGCCAGTGCCTCGCCGCGCGCGCGCAAGTCTGGCAGCGCCTCGGCAAGGAATGCGGCGATGGGTGTGAGGGTGGCGGCATCAAGGGCCGCCTCCAGCTGGCCGAGCACGCGCGGCAGCCAGGTGAGGTAATGCGCCTTGCCGTCGCGCTGGCAGAGCCGCACGAAGACGCCCGCGATGCGGGCATGGCGCTGCGCGCCCATCAAATGATAGCGCGCGCGGATCGCCCGCGCTTCGGCTTCATTGCCCGCCAGCGCGTCGATGTAGCGGTCCAGCATCGCCTCTTCGAGGCCGGGAGCGAGGTCGCGCCGGGCGTCCTGCAGCAGCGAGACGAGGTCATATTCGCGCGGCCCGCGCACCGCGTCCTGAAAGTCGAGCAGGCCGCAGCGGGCGACGCCGTCGCGCCCGTCGAGTTCCATCAGGTTGTCGACATGGAAGTCGCGCAGCACCAGCGCCTCCTGCCGGCCATAGAGCGGGGTGAGCGCCGCGTCCCATAGCTCAAGGAAGCGCTGGGTGAAGGCGGCACGCTCCATCTCCGGCGCCAGCGCCGGGGCGAACCAGTCGCAGAACACGGTGAGTTCGGTGAGCCAGACATCGCGGTCATAGAAGGGCTGCGAGACCGCCGCCCCCTCGGGCGATTGATGCAGATGCGCCAGCGCGTCGATGGCGAGCGCGTAGAGTTCCTCTTCGGAGCGCCCGGCCCTGAGGCGGCGCGCATAGGTGGCGTCGCCCCAGTCCTCGATCAGCGCGAGGCAATGCACCGGGTCCGCCGCCTCGACGCGCGGCGCCGACAGGCCGAGCCCGTTCAGGTGCCGCGCGACGCGGATATAGGAGGCGAAGCCCTCCGGGTCGGTGCGGTCCTCCATCAGCAGCAGGCCGGCGTCCGGCAGCCGGTAGTAGCGGCGCGCCGAAGCATCGCCCGGCAGCGCCATGAGCGGCACGCCGGCCTGCCCATGGCGCGCCAGAAAGGTCACGCCGGGGGGATCCAGCCGCACGGCCGGACCGGACTCCTTGCTAAGGGGGACGGCCACGCTCATCGGATCATGTAGACCTTCTTGATGGTCTCATGGACCGTGCAGACGCCCTTCCAGTCCTTCGGGAAAAAGGCGGCGGTGTCCGGGGTGATCTCGATCACCTCGCCGCTCTCATGCACATAGGTGCAGCGCCCCTCCAGGAAGTGGCAGAACTCGTCGGAGGTGACGTGGCACTCCCACTCGCCGGGCGTGCAGATCCACAGGCCGCATTCGGACTGGCCGTTCGGGCCCTTGTGGATCACCTGGCCGGAGACGTGGGACTGGCCCTCGATCATGGTCGGGATGATGCCCCAATCAACCACATCGGTAACGGAAAGCGGCTTCTTCATCAGGGGGGTCGCGGTCATGTGTTTCACTCAAACCAGCATGTAGATGTTGCGGATGGTCTCGATCACCTCGGCCTCGCCCTCATAGCCGCCGGGAAACAGCACGCAGGTGCCGGCCTCCACCTCGGTGACCTCGCCGGTGACGGCGGTGTAGCGGGCGCGGCCGGAGACGAAGTGGCAGAACTCGTCGCGCGGCACGGAGATTTTCCAGCGGCCGGGGGTGCAAACCCAGATGCCGGTCTCCGGCGAGTTGCCCGGCCCCTTGAACAGCAGGCGGCCGGTGGAGTGCGAGGCGCCCTCGATGGAATCGGGCTGCGCGCCCCAGTCCACGAGGTCGTCATAGGTCGTGGCGCCATGGATGTGCGGCGCGGAGCTTTTCAGATTGGTCATGGCGGTCACGCCAGAGCGGTGAGCAGGCGCGCGGCCTTCTTCGGGCCCTCGCAGCTCTGCATATGGGCGGAGGTGGCGGCGAGCTTGGCCTTGATCGCCGGATCGGTGAGGCAGGCCTCGATCTTGGCGATCAGCTCCTCGTCGGTCCAGTCATAGCGCTCGGAGCGGAAGCCGTGGCCGGTCTCCTCGACCCGCATGGCGTTGTCATGCCCGTCCCAGACATAGGGCATGATGATCGCCGGCTTGCCGAAATAGAGGCACTCGGTGAATGAGTTGTTGCCGCCGTGATGGATGACGGCATCGACCTGCGGGATGACCGAAGGCTGCGGGAACCAGCTCGCCAGCGCGACATTCTCCGGCACGTCCGTGTAGCTCGCGAGATAGTCGCCGACATTGACCAGCGCGCGGTAACGGGTCTTGCCGACCAGCGCGATCAGGCGCTTCAGCAGCTCCGTATCGCCCGAGCCGAGCGAGCCGAAGGAGATGTAGAGCAGCGGGCCGTCATTGTTCTTGGCGAAGGTCGGCACGGTGTAGGGCTCGTCCTTGCGCACGCAGCCTTCCAGATACTGGAAGCGCGCCGGGTCGAGCGGCACCGCCCGCTTGTACTTGGCCTGCTCGGGATAGAGCAGCAGGTTGAGATAGGGCGAAGCCTCGAAGAACTGGCCGAGCGGATAGGCCTCTTCGCCATTTTCGGCGAGGAAGGCGTTGAACGCGTCATGGATCGGCTTGATGACCTCGTTGAACTTCGCCCGGAAAGCGGCGTGGCCCTCATGGTCGTTCTCGCCCATGCCGGAGAGATGCGGCGGGATCGCCTCGTCCTCGATCTCGTTCTCCGAGCAGGAGATGATGCGCACCCATGGCACGCCGGACTGCTTGATGGCCGGGAAGAGGATGACGTTATCGACCGCGATCACATCCGGCTTGATGCGCGCGAGCACGCCCGGCAGATCCTTCTGCGCCCATGTGGCGCTGGAGACGATGGCCTCCCAGCATTCCCGGACATAGTTGTCGAGCTGGTCGATCGGCTTCTTCGAGAAGTTCGGGATGTGGCCGTTGATGAAGTCCTCCCAGAACTTCGCCATCTGTTCGGGCGGCATCGGCTCGGACAGCGCGACCGGGTGCGCCTCGAAGCCATAGCCCTCATAGACCGAGATGAAGCCGGGATCGGACAGGAACACCGCCTTGTGGCCGAGCGCCGTGACCGCCTGGGCGATGCCGACGGAGTTGAGGGCCGGACCGAAGGCCGCTTCGGGGAAGAAGGCGAAGGTCTTCTGTTCCATCGTTTAACCTCTCTGGAAGCGCCTCTTGGCGGGCGCCGGTGGTGTCGTTCGCGGGGACGGCGTCAGGCGGAAAAGATGCGGGTGTCGGCCCGGCTCCAGCCGAGGCTGAGCACGTCGCCGGGGCGGAAGGAGCGGGCCTCCGCCGCATCGGCCGTCACCCGGCAGATCAGCGGCCTGGGGCTTGCCGGGGTCTCGATATGCACCTGCAGATCGAGACCGTGATAGGCGGTGGCGAGGATGCGGCCGGAAAGCCGGTTTTCGCAGGCATGGGCGTCGAGCCGCAGCCGCTCAGGCCGCACGGCGGCGACGAGATCGCCGCCCAGCCCGTCGGGAATGTCGGCGCGGATGAGGCTGCCCTCCGCGGCGGTGAGCTTCGCCCCGTCGCGGGTGACGGGGATCACGTTCATCACCCCGATGAACTCGGCGGCGAAGCGGTTGGCCGGATGCTCATAGACCTCACGCGGCGGGGCGCATTGCAGCAGCTCGCCATGCTGGAGGATGGCGATGCGGTCGGCCATCACCAGCGCCTCCTCCTGATCGTGCGTGACGATGATGAAGGTGATGCCGAACTGGTGCTGAATGCGCTTCAGCTCCAGCTGCATCTCGCCGCGCAGCTTCTTGTCGAGCGCCCCGAGCGGTTCGTCGAGCAGCAGCAGCTGCGGGCGCTTCACCAGCGCGCGGGCGAGCGCGACACGCTGGCGCTGGCCGCCCGAGAGCTGCTCGGGCTTGCGGGCCGCCAGCGCCGAGAGCTGGATGGTGGCGAGGATCTCGTCCACGCGCTGACGGATCTCCGTGCGCGGCAGCTTCTCCATCTCCAGCCCATAGGCGATGTTCTGCGCCACGCTCATATGCGGGAACAGCGCATAGGACTGGAACATCAGGTTCACCGGCCGGTGGTTCGGCGGCACGTTGGAGATGTCCTGCCCGTTCAGCAGGATCTGCCCGCCGCTCAGCGTCTCGAAGCCGGCGAGCATGCGCAGCAGCGTGGTCTTACCGCTGCCGGAAGCGCCGAGCAGGGCGAAGAACTCGTTCTGGCGGATATCGAGCGACACGCCATTGACCGCCCGGACGGAGCCGTAGCGTTTCTCGACGTTGCGCAGGGAAAGCAGGGTCGTCATTGGCCGGGCAGGCCTCCGCGATTGAGCCGCTGCGACAGGGCCAGCGTGACCAGCGAGAAGCCGATCACCAGAGTCGCGAGCACATTGATTTCCGGGGTCACGCCGAAGCGGATCATGGCGTAGATCTGCATCGGCAGGGTGATCGAGGCGCGCTGGGCCCCGGCGGTGAAGAAGGCGATGATGAATTCATCGACCGAGAGGGTGAAGGCGAGCAGCCCGCCCGCGACGATGGCCGGCGCCAGCACCGGCAGCACCACGCGGCGCAGAGTCGTCACCGTCGAGGCGCCGAGATCGGCTGAGGCTTCCACGATCGACCAGTCGAAGGATTTCAGCCGCGCCCGCACCACCGCGCAGACAAAGGCGAGGTTGAACACGACATGCGCCATGATGACGGTGTGCAGGCCCAGCCGCACATCGAGCAGCGAGAAGAAGCTGAGCAGCGCGATGGCGAGCACGATGTCGGGGATCACCATGGGCGCGAAGATCAGCGTCTCCAGAAAGCGCCCCTTGCGGCGGCGGATCTCGATGCCGATGGCGAGCAGCGTGCCCAGCACCGTGGCGACGAAGGCCGAGACCAGCCCGACGATCAGCGTGTTGCCGGCGGCGCGCAATATGTCCTTGTTGGCGAACAGCGCGCCGTACCATTTCAGCGAGAAGCCGGTCCAGGCGGTCGGCATTCCGCCGGCATTGAAGGACAGGCCGACCAGCACCGAGATCGGGATGTAGAGGAAGGCGAAGACGACGCCGAGGATGAGCAGCATCAGCCGCATGGTGTGACGGTCAGCCATCGACGCCTCCGCTCGCCTGGCGGACGGTGGAGGCGCGCTCATTGGCGTAGGTCTGCGCCGTCAGCAGCACCAGCATCACGGCGATCAGCACCATGGAGAGCGCCGAGCCGAAGGGCCAGTCATTGGCGGTGAGGAACTGGGCGTAGACGAGGTTGCCGATCATCTGGAACTGCCCGCCGCCCAGCAGCGCCGGGGTGACGAAATTGCCGATGGAGAGCACGAAGACGAAGACGAAGCCGGTCGCGACGCCCGGCAGGGTGATCGGCAGGATCACCCGGAGAAACGTCGTCCAGCCCCCGGCGCCGAGGTCGCGGGAGGCTTCGGCAATCTCCGGGTTGAGGCGGGAAAGCGGAGCGTAAGCGGCGAGGATGACGAAGGGCAGGTAGTTATAAACGAGACCGAGTACCACCGCGCCTTCGGTGTAGAGCATCTGCGGCAGCGCGCTCTCGACGCCGAGCCAGCGGGCGATGGCGACGATCAGCCCCTCCCGGTTCAGCAGCACAATCCAGGCATAGGTGCGCACGAGATAGTTCGACCAGAAGGGCAGGATGGCGAAGAACAGCAGCGCCGGCTGGTGGCGGCGTGGCATGGCGGCGATGGCATAGGCGGCGGCGTAGCCGACCACGGCTGCGATGGACGCCGCGAGCCCGGCGATCCAGGCCGATTTCAGGAAGATCCGCGCATAGAGCGGATCGAACACCATCGCCACGTTCTCAAGCGTGAAGGTGTATTCGATGCCGCCATAGATGCCGCGCCGGAAGAAGGCGAGCGCGAGGATCAGCAGGCACGGCACCACCATGAAGGCGGTGAGCCACGCAAAGGCCGGCGCGACCAGCACGAGGGATTTACGATCTTGCATCGGGTTCAGGCACCGTCAGTCACCCCGGTCGGGGTGCGATAGACGGCCGCCCCCGCGGGTGGCGGGAGCGGCACGATCCGTCGGTCGGGTCAGTTCGCGGCCATGATCTCGGACACGGTACGCGAATAATCGCGCTGCGCCGCGCCGACATCGCGCAGCTGCTCATGCTTGAGCAGCTCGGCCGGGGTCATCGTCATGTTCGGGTACTTCTGCAGCAGCGCCGGGTCGAGCCCCTCCATCGCCGCCTTGTTGGGTACCTTGTAGAGGATGTTCTCTGCCGCCCAGCGGTGGGTCTTGCCGTCCAGCATGGAGTTGATGAAGGCGTAAGCCGCGTCCTTGTGCTCGGACGCCTTGAGGATCACCATCGTGTCCACCCAGAGGTCCGAGCCCTCCTTGGGGATCACGTATTTGATCTGCGGGTTCTCGGTGATGCCGTAATTGCACCAGCCGTCCCAGGCCTGCACCAGCTGCGCCTCGCCCGACACCAGCTTCGAGTAGAAGGTCGTGTCATCATAGGCGAGCAGGGTCTTCTTGGCGGCGATCAAGAGGTCGCGGGTCTGCTGCAGCTTGGCCTTGTCGGTCTCGTTGACCGAATAGCCCTCCGACAGGAAGCCCGCCGCCAGCAGCCAGCGGTCGGTCGCCAGCATGGTGGTCTTGCCCTTGAGAGCGTCGGTCGGCTTCAGGAGGTCGTTCCACGAGGTCGGCGCGGGGGTCAGGTCCGAGCGGTAGCACAGCCCCGTCGTGCCCCAGGTATAGGGCACGGAGAAGGTGTTGCCCTTGTCATGGGCAAGCGTCGTCGCCTCCGGGTAGAGGTTCTTGAGGTTCGGCAGCTTGGAATGATCCAGCTCCTCGGCGAGGCCGAGATTATGCAGCACCTCGGCGAAGGGCGAGGAGACGAAGACCACGTCATAGCCCTTGCCCTTGGCGGCGATGAGCTTGCCCATGATCTCTTCATTGGTGGCGTGCAGCACCAGCTCGGCGCTGTTGCCGGTGGCCTCGTTGAACTGCTTGATCGCGTCGGGGGCGAGATAGCCGTCCCAGTTCGAGATCACGAGCGGATCCGCGCTCGCGGCGAAGGCGGTGAGGCCCAGAGCCATGCCGGCAATGGCCACCGCACGGCAGGAAATCCCCACCATGGCAAACTCCTGTTGTCCCCCACCAATTCGGTGGTTCTCGGAAGGAAAGCGGTTCTTGATGACCGCTGATTGGGAGAGTACGAATAAGCGGAAAAATACGTCAAACTGTATTCTTGGTTCTTTGGCGAACGTCCCCCAACTCCGGGATGCCGCCGGGAGGATGCCATGGCCGGACGCCGCCGCGCCGCCCGTCACAACCATGTGTCGCTCGCCCAGCAGATCATCACGCTGGCGCTTGATCGTGGCATGAAGGCCGGCGAGCACATGCCCGAGCAGGCGATTGCCGAAGCCTGCGGCGTCTCGCGTACGCCGATAAGATCCGCCTTCAAGATATTGGAAAAGAATAATATTTTAGTCTGGAAGGAAGAGGCGGGTTATTTTCTATCCCAGGGCGCACAGGACGGGTTGACCGAGGCGAAGGTCGGGGTCGAGGATCTCGAACAGAGCCTGTTCACCCGCATCCTAGCCGACCGCTCCGCCCGCCGCATCGCCGACGTGCAGTCCGTCAGCGCCCTCGCCCGGCGGTATTCCGTGTCGCGCGTTGAAGTACTGAATGCGCTAAAAGTACTGGCGCGGGATGGTATCGTCACCCAGCTTCCCGGCAGCGCATGGGCGTTCCAGCCCCTGCTCGACACGCCTCGCGCCATCGCCGAAAGCTTCGCCTTCCGGCTCACGCTGGAGCCGCAGGCGATCCTCACGCCGGGCTTCACGCTCGACCCGACCCGCGCCAGCGCGCTCAGGGCGCAGATGCGCGCCTTTCAGGATCTGCCGGACAGCCGGCTCACCGCCGCCGGCTTCCAGCGCCTCGACATCGACTTCCATGTGATGATCGCGGAAGGCTCGGCCAACCGGTTCGTGCAGGGCACGCTGCTGGCGCATCACCGGCTGCGGCGCATGGCGCAGAAGGAGGCAGCCGCCCCGCCCTTCCGCCAGCGCCAGGCGATGGAGGAGCATCTCGACATCCTCGACAGTCTCGAGCGTAACCAGCTTGAGCTTGCCGCCGACCAGATGGTGCTGCATTTGCGTCGCTCGGGGATTCGCCGGCCGGAAGCCGCCGGGCGCGGCATGTCCCCGCTGCTGAGAGGCCCGCAACAGGCCGGCGCGCGCATCAAAGGAACGGCCTCGTGACCCGCCCACCCGTCATCGCCCTGTTTCCCGAAGCGAGCTTCGGCGCCGCGCTCAACTGCGTCGGCATCGCCCGCGAACTCGCGGCGCGCGGCGCGGAGCCGGTGTTCCTCTGCCATCCCGGCTTCACCGGCGTCTTCGCCGAATACGGCTTTCGCGAATATCACCTCCAGCCCGAACCGGCGGCGGCGCAGGGTCGCGGCGAGACCTACTGGCAGAACTTCGTCAACACCCACCTCGCCCATTTCGACCTGTCGCCGCTCAACCAGCTCGAGGCCTATGTCGCCCCGACCTGGGAAGCGATCGTCGATACGGTGATCGCGGTCGAGGACTCGCTGGAGGCGCTGCTCAATCAGATCCAGCCGGACGCGATCCTGCTCGACAATGTCATCATGTTCCCGGCGATCCTGCGGTCGGGAAAGCCATGGGCGCGCGTGGTCTCCTGCGCCGAGACGGAAATCCCCGACCCGCTTGTCCCTCCCTATCTTTCCGGCCTGTCGCCGGAGGATGCGGGGGGCCGCGCAGCGTGGGAGAAGGCGGCAGCGGCGATCCTCAAGCCCGCTCATAACCGCTACAACGCCTTCCGCCGCGCCCGTGGCCTGCGCCCATTGCCGGGGGGCCAGTTCCTAGAGAATTCCGACTGGCTCAATTTGCTGCTGGCGCCCTCCGCCGTGCGTTACGAGCGCGCGCAGGCGCTGCCGGAGGAGCTCTTCGTCTTCCTCGAAGGCTGCGTGCGCGAGGAGGTGCCGTTCGATCCCCCGCCGCTACCGGTGAATGACGGGCCGTTGGTCTATATGAGCTTCGGCAGCCTCGGGGCGATCGACACCGAGCAGATCGGCCGCATGATCGAGGTGTTCGCCACGCTGCGCGCCCGCTTCTATGTGAATGTCGGCGGCTTCATGGACGCCTATCGCCGGGTGCCGGACAATGTGTTCCTGGGGAGCTGGTTTCCCCAGCCCTCGGTGGTCGCGCAATCCGCGCTGTTCATCCACCATGGCGGCAACAACTCGTTCTGCGAGGCGCTGTTTCACGGCGTGCCCTCGCTGGTCATGCCCTATTGCTGGGACGGCCATGACAATGCCCGCCGCACGCAGGACACCGGCGTCGGCCGCGCCATGCACCGCTCCGACTGGTCGCCGGACGGGCTGCGCGCGACCATCACCGGGCTACTGGAGGATCACGCGCTGCGGGCGCGGCTGAAGGCGATCTCGACCCGGATGAAGGCCGAGCCGGGGGTTCGCCGCGCGGCGGAGGCGGTGCTGGAACGCCTGTCGGTCGCAGTGGAAACGGCCTAGCTTTAAGCTGGCGCCGCCGTGCTGCCGCGGAGCACCAACTCCACCGGAAGGATCACATCCTCCGCCGTGTCGGTGCCGGCGATCAGGTCGAGCAGGAGTTGGGCGGCGCGGCGGCCGATAGCCTCGCGCGGCTGGCGGATGGTGGAGAGCGCCGGCGTCATGTGGGCAACGAGCTCGATGTCGTCGAAGCCCATCACCGAGACATCGCGCGGCACGGCGAGGCCGCGATGCTGCACCTCCCCGATGAAGCCGCAGGCCATGGCGTCGCTGGAGAAGGTCATGGCGCGCGGGCGCTCCGCCTCCGGCAGAGCGAGCCAGGCCGCCCCGGCGCGCCGGCCGGAATCCAGCGAGAAGTCGCCCGGCAGCACCAGCGGCGCCGGCAGGCCATGCGCCTTGAGGGCCTGTTCCGTGCCGGCAAGGCGGGCCTGCGTCAGCACATTCTCGGGCGGGCCGGCGACATGGCCGATGTGGCGATGACCGAGCGCGACGAGATGGTCGACCGCCAGCGCGGCGGCGGCACGGTTGTCGATCTTCACCCGCGGCGCGGTGAGGCCGGGGATCCATTCGCAGGCCAGCACCAGCGGGATGCGCGGCTCGTAACGCTCGAGCGGGACGGCGCCGTCGAGCACGATCAGCCCGTCCGCCCGGCTCGGCTCGGCATAGCCCAGGATCGATTCCGCGCTCATCGCCCGCGTGTCGGCAATCAGCAGATTGTAGCTCGCCGGCGCCAGCACCGCCGACATGCCGGCGAGGATCTGCGAGAAAAACGGGTTGGACAGATCCGGCACCAGCGCCACCACCCCGCCGGTGCGCCGGTGGCGCAGATTGCGCGCGGCGTGGTTCAGACGATAGCCGGTGGCGCGGATCGCTTCCTCCACCCGCTGCCGCGTCTCGGCGGTCACCACCTCGGGATTGGAAAGCACCCGGCTCACCGTCGCCGTCGAGACGCCGGCCAGACGCGCGACATCGGCAAGGCGCGGCGTCGCCTGACGCGAGGTCGCGCGGTCGGACGGCTCGGGCAAGGGGAGCGGCGGGCGGCGCAGATGGTGTTCCATTAGGCCCTCCATACCCCGCGTAACGGTGCGGCGGCAATCGGAAGCGAGGGGCGCTTGCAATCGATTACAAACTTCCGTTACGCTAGGTGCAACCGATTACAAAAAGCAACGGTTAGGCACACGCAGCCGGTCGGGAGGACCCATGCGCACGATCAAGGGACCAGGACTCTTCCTGGCTCAATTCCTTGGCGCGGATGCGCCGTTCAATTCCTGGGACAGCATCACCCGTTGGGCCGCCAATTGCGGTTATGTCGGTGTGCAGGTGCCGACCAACGATCCCCGCATCTTTGACCTCGATCAGGCCGCCGCCTCGCGCGGCTGGTGCGAGGATTGGGCCGGCAAGGCGCGGGAGAACGGCGTCGCGATCACCGAGCTCTCCACCCATCTGCAGGGTCAGCTCGTCGCGGTACACCCCGCCTATGACACGATGTTTGACGGCTTCGCCGCCCCCGAGGTGCGCGGCAATCCGGCGGCGCGGCAGGTCTGGGCGGTCGAACAGGTGAAGAAGGCGCTCACCGCCTCGCAGCATCTCGGCCTCACCGCCATGGTCAGCTTCTCCGGTGCGCTGGCCTGGCCCTATGTCTATCCGTGGCCGCAACGTCCGGCGGGACTGGTCGAGGAGGCGTTCGACGAGCTGGCGCGCCGCTGGCGCCCGCTGCTCGACCATGCCGATGCCTGCGGCGTCGATATCTGCTTCGAGATCCATCCGGGCGAGGATCTGCACGATGGCGACACGTTCGAGATGTTCCTGGAGCGTGTCGGCGGGCATCCGCGCGCCAAGATGCTCTACGATCCCTCGCACTATGTGCTGCAGCAGCTCGATTATCTCGACCATCTCGACATCTATGCCGAGCGCATCGGCATGTTCCACGTCAAGGATGCCGAGTTCAACCCGACCGGCAGCAAGGGCGTCTATGGCGGCTATCAGAGCTGGGTGAACCGCGCCGGCCGCTTCCGCAGCCCCGGTGACGGGCAGGTGGATTTCGGCGCCATCTTCTCCAAGCTCGCGGCGATGGATTTCGACGGCTGGGCGGTCGTCGAGTGGGAGTGCTGCCTCAAGCACCCGGAAGACGGCGCTCGCGAGGGCGCGGCCTTCGTGAAGAACCACATCATCCGCGTGACCGAGAAGGCGTTCGACGATTTCGCCAGCGCCGGCACCGACCGGGCCGGCAATCGCCGCCTTCTGGGCCTCGACCGATGAGCGCGCCCGCCCCTATTCGTCTTGGCATGGTCGGCGGTGGCACGGGCGCTTTCATCGGCGCCGTCCACCGCATCGCCGCCCGGCTCGACGGTGAGTTCCAGCTCGTCGCCGGTGCCCTCTCCTCCACGCCGGAAAAGTCCCGCGCTTCGGGCGAAGCCTTGGGTCTCGCCCGCGTCTATGACGATTTCAGCGCCATGGCGCGCGCCGAGGCCCGCCGCAAGGACGGCATCGAGGCGGTCGCCATCGTCACGCCCAACCACATGCACGCCGCGCCCGCCATCGAGTTCCTCAGGCGCGGCATCCATGTGATCTGCGACAAGCCGCTCACCGCGACGCTTGCCGAGGCCAAGCAGCTCGCCGCTGCAGCGGAACGCTCCAAGGCGCTGTTCATCCTCACCCATAATTACACCGGCTACCCGATGGTGCGGCAGGCCCGCGCCATGGTCGCGGGGGGCACGCTCGGCCGGCTGCGGCTGGTGCAGGTGGAATATGTGCAGGAGTGGCTGACCGAAGCGGCGGAGAAGCACGGCTCGAAACAGGCGGAATGGCGCACCGACCCGGAGCGTTCCGGCGCCGGCGGGGCGACCGGCGATATCGGCACTCACGCCTATAACCTCGCCGGCTTCGTCTCCGGCCTCACGCCCGAGGCGCTGGCCGCGGACCTCTCGACCTTCGTGCCGGGCCGCGCGCTCGACGACAACGCCCATGTGCTGCTGCGCTTTAAAGGCGGGGCGCGCGGCATGCTGTGGGCGAGCCAGGTGGCGCCCGGCAATGAGAACGGCCTGCGCCTGCGCGTCTATGGCGAGAAGGGTGGGCTGGAATGGGCGCAGGAGGATCCGAACTACCTCTGGTTCACCCCCTTCGGCGAGCCCAAGCGCCGCATCACGCGCAATGGCACCGGGAGCGGGCCGGAGGCGGCGCGGGTCTCGCGCATCCCGCCCGGTCACCCGGAGGGGTATCTCGAAGGCTTCGCCAACATCTATGCGGAGGCGGCCCGCGCTATTCGCGCGCATCAGGCCGGCGAGCCCGTGCCGGATGAGGTGCTCTATCCCACGCTGGCCGACGGCCTCGCCGGCATGCGGTTTGTCGACGCCTGCGTGCGCTCGTCCCGCCGCAACGCTGCGTGGGTCAGCCTGTGACCGGCGGCGCCGGAGACGCGGCGCCGGTGCTCGAACTCGTCGGCGTGCGCAAGAGCTACGGACCGATCGAGATCCTGCACGGCATCGACTTCGCCCTGCGCGCGGGCGAGGTCCACGCGCTGATCGGCGAGAATGGCGCGGGCAAATCGACCATCATGAAGATTCTCGGCGGATTCATACCGCCGAGCGCGGGCGAGGTGCGCCTTGATGGCCGCCCTGCCCCCTATGTGAGCGGCGCGCAGGCGGAAGCCGAGGGCGTCGTCGTCATCCATCAGGAGTTCAACCTCGCCCCGGACCTCACCGTGAGCGAGAACATCTGGCTCGGCCGGGAGATCGGCCGCCTGTTCCTCGACCACGCGGCGATGCGCCGGGAGACGCAGGCGCTGCTCGACCAGCTCGACAGCACCATCCGGCCGGAGGCCCGCATCCGCGACCTGCCCGTCTCCGACCGGCAGATGGTGGAGATCGCCAAGGCGCTGGCCCGCAAGGCGCGCGTGCTCATCATGGACGAGCCCTCGGCGGTGCTGACCAGCCGCGAGGTCGACATCCTGTTCCGCCAGATCGACCGCCTGCGCGCGCAGGGCGTGGCGCTGCTCTACACCTCGCATCGCCTCGACGAGGTCTCGCGCCTCGCCGACCGCGTCACCGTGCTGCGCGACGGCGCGGTGGTCCGGCGCGCCATGCGCGGGGAACTCAGCGAGGACGGCATGGCGACCGCCATGGTCGGCCGCGACCTTGAGGACATCTACCCCGCACGGCGCCACGAGATCGGCGCGGTCGTACTGGAGGTGCGTGGCCTCTCCGTCCCGCCCCTTGTCCACGACATCTCCTTCACCCTGCGGCGCGGCGAGGTGCTCGGCATTTCCGGCCTCGTCGGCTCCGGCCGCACCGAACTCGCGGAAGGACTGGTGGGCCTGCGCCCCGCCAGCGGCACCGTGCTGCGCCATGGCGAGCCCGTCGCCATCCCCTCGGTCCGCGACGCGGCCAGCCACGGCCTCGCCTACCTCACCGAGGACCGCAAGGAGCGCGGGCTGCTGCTCGACAAGACGCTGCGCGAGAACCTCACCCTCGCCGATCTCGCCCGCTTCGGCACGCCCTTCCTCTCGGAAGCGCGGGAAGAGGCCGCGCTGACCAAGGCCATCGCCGATTTCGACATCCGCGCCCCGCGCCGCGACCTGCGGGTGGGCAACCTCTCCGGCGGCAACCAGCAAAAGCTCCTGCTCGCCAAGACGCTGCTGTCGGACCCGGAGATCGTCATCATCGACGAGCCGACGCGCGGCATCGATGTCGGCACCAAGAGCCAGATCTACGCCTTCATCGACGCGCTGGCGCGGCAGGGGCGCAGCGTCATCGTCATCTCCTCGGACATGCCGGAAATCCTCGGCCTGTCGGACCGCGTGCTGGTGATGCGGCAGGGCCGCCTTGCCGGCGAACTCACTGGCGAACGCATCAGTGAGACCGCTATCGTCCGTCTGGTGATGGGCACATCCGAAGATCTCCGGGAGGAGCCCCTTCATGTCTGATGCCGCCGCGCGCCCCGCCCCGGCTTTGCGCCTGCCGAGCCTTTCCGCCCTCGGCCCGCTGCTGGCGCTGATCCTGCTGGTGCTGCTGGGCGCGTTCCTGAACGACAATTTCCTGTCGGCCGGCAACATCACCAATGTGCTCGCCCGCTCCGCCTTCATCGGCATGATCGCGGTGGGCATGACCTTCGTGATCACCTCCGGCGGGCTCGACCTGTCGGTCGGCTCCATGGCCGCCTTCATCGCCGGGGTGATGATCCTCGCCATGAACGCCCTGTTGCCCGCCATGGGCGTCGGCGTACCGCTCATCCTTGTCGGCATGGGCGTGGCGCTCGCCGTCGGCCTGCTGGCGGGGCTCGGCAACGGATTGCTGGTGACGCGCGCCGGCATCGAACCCTTCATCGTCACGCTCGGCACCATGGGCATCTTCCGCTCGCTGGTGACCTGGCTCGCCGATGGCGGCACGATCAGCCTGGATTTCGCGGTGCGCCAGCTTTACCGGCCGGTCTATTATTCCGGCCTGTTCGGCATCGCCTGGCCGATCCTGGTCTTCGCCGCCGTCGCCATCGCCGGGCAGGTGGCGATGCGCCATACGCGCTTCGGGCGCTATTGCGAGGCCATCGGCTCGAACGACAAGGTGGCGCTCTATTCGGCGGTGAATGTCGAGCGCATCCGCCTCGTCACCTATGTGCTGCTCGGCCTGCTCGTGGGTCTTGCCACCATCATGTATGTGCCGCGCCTCGGCTCGGCCTCGGGCTCCACGGGCATGTTGTGGGAGCTGGAGGCCATCGCCGCCGTCATCATCGGCGGCACGGCGCTGAAGGGCGGCTATGGCCGGGTCTGGGGCACGGTCGTTGGCGTGCTCATCCTCAGCCTCATCGACAACATCCTGAACCTTGCCGACCTGGTGTCGCCCTATCTCAACGGCGCGATCCAGGGCGTCATCATCGTCCTCGCTGTCGTGCTGCAGCGGGGCAAATCATCCGCCTGAGAGCGGAAAAAACGGGAGGAGACAACAATGGAACGCAGGACATTCCTCACCACGGGCGCCATCGCCGCCGCGGCCGCCACCGCCGGCCTTGCCACGCCCGCCGCCGCGCAGGGCAAGAAGGCGGTGATCGGCGTCTCGATCCCCTCGGCCACGCACGGCTTCATGGGCGGGCTGAACTGGCACGCGCAGGAAACCATCAAGCGGCTGAAGGCGACCTACCCGAACCTTGACTTCGTGCTCGCCACCGCCGGCGCCGTGGGCAAGCAGGTGAACGACATCGAGGACATGATGGCCACCCGCAACATCGACGCGCTGGTGGTGCTGCCCTTCGAATCCGAGCCGCTGACCAGCCCAGTGAAGGCGGTGAAGGACGCCGGCAAATGGGTCACCGTGGTTGATCGCGGCCTTGCCCAGGCCGGCATTGAGGATCTCTATGTCGCCGGCGACAACACCGCCTTCGGCCGCGTGGCCGGCGAGTATTTCAAGGCGAACCTCAAGCCCGGCGCCAGGATCGTCGTGCTGCGCGGCATCCCGACCACGCTCGACAATGAGCGCGTCGATGCCTTCACCGCCGCCATCAAGGGCTCGGGCATCGAGATCCTGGACATGCAGCACGGCAACTGGAACCGCGACAAGGCGTTTTCGGTGATGCAGGACTACCTGTCCAAGCACAAGAAGATCGACGCGGTCTGGGCGGCCGATGACGACATGGCCATCGGCGTGCTGGAGGCGATCTCGCAGGCCGGGCGGCAGAAAGAGATGTGGATTGTCGGCGGCGCCGGCATGAAGGAGATCATCAAGCGGATCATGGACAAGGATCCCCAGCTCCCCGCCGACGTCACCTACCCGCCGGCGCTCATCTCCAGCGCGCTGGAGATCACCGCGCTGCGCTTCGTCTCCGACACCCCGGTCTATGGCCGCTTCATCATCGGCTCGACGCTCATAACCCCCGCCAACGCCGCGCAGTTCTACTTCCCGAACAGCCCGTTCTGAGCGGGCACCCGAACCCCAACGCCGCGGCCGCTTGCGAGGAGACAGCGGTCGTGGCGTCTCTTCCTGACCACATCGCCCTTGGCGCGAAGGTGCGCTAGGACCGCATCGTCAATGTCGACGTGACGCGGGAGAGTCGGGATGGAAACGGCCACGGACACCGAAACGGTCGGCTCGCCGGCCCTCAGCGGCATTCGCGTGCTGGATCTCTCGCGCGTGCTGGCGGGGCCGTGGGCGACGCAGGCGCTGGGCGATCTCGGCGCCGAGGTCATCAAGATCGAGAAGCCCGGCAGCGGCGACGATACGCGCGGCTGGGGCCCGCCCTGGCTCGCCGATGGCGACGGCAACCCGACCCGCGAGAGCGCCTACTTCCTCTGCGCCAACCGCTCGAAACGCTCCGTCACCATCGACATGGCGCAGCCGGACGGGCAGGCGCTGATCCGGCGCCTTGCCGCCGCGAGCGATGTGGTGGTGGAGAATTTCAAGGTCGGCGGGCTCACGCGCTACGGCCTCGACTATGCGAGCCTCGCCGCGCTCAACCCGCGCCTTGTCTACTGCTCGATCACCGGCTTCGGGCAGGACGGGCCGGAAGCGGGGCGGGCGGGCTATGACTTCATGATCCAGGGCATGGCGGGGCTGATGTCGGTGACCGGCAGCCCGCAGGACGAGCCGCAGAAGGTCGGCGTCGCGCTGATCGACGTGCTGACCGGCCTCAACGCCACCATCGCCATCCTCGCCGCGCTCCAGCAGCGCGCACGCACCGGGCGCGGCCAGCATATCGACATGGCGCTGTTCGATGTCGCCATGGCGAGCCTCGCCAATCAGGCGCTGAACTTCCTTGTCGGCGGTTCGTCCCCGCGCCGACTTGGCAATGCCCACCCCAATATCGTGCCCTATCAGGCGTTCGAGACGGCGGATGGCCATCTCATCCTCGCCATCGGCAATGACGCGCAGTTCGCCCGCTTCTGCCGGCTGGCGGAACTGCCGGAACTGGCCGGCGATGAGCGCTATGCCACCAATGCCGGGCGCGTGGCGCATCGCGACAGCCTGATCCCGGTCGTCGCGCAGGCGCTGAAGCGGCAGACCACGGCGGAGTGGCTGGCGATGCTCGACGCTGCCGGCATTCCGGCCGGGCCGATCAACACCATCGCCCAGGCCTTCGCCGAGCCGCAGGCGCTGGCGCGCGGGCTCGCTCTGTCGATCCCGCACGCGCTGGGCGGCATGGCGGCGGGGGTGCGCTCGCCCTTGCGGCTCGCCGACTCGCCGATGGACGCCCCGCTGCCGCCTCCCCTGCTCGGGCAGCATACGGATGAGGTGCTGGCCGATCTGCTGGGGATCGACGCCAGCGAGCGGGCGCGGCTGCGCGCGGCCGGCGCCATCTAGCGGAATTCAGGCGGCAAACGGCCAGCCCGTGGCGCCGCCGGCGAACAGCGACCACCAAATGATGAGCGGCTGGAACGGCAGGCGCACCCAATAGTACAAGCGCGCGCCCGGCAGTCCGTCCACCGCCAGCCCCGCGACGGCGTTGCGGATGTTCGCCGGGAAGACGCAGGCGAAATAGAGCGCGAGCATCCAGCCGGCGAGAAGCCGGGTCGGCGGCAGGAGCAACCCGACCGCGCCGGCGATTTCGCACAGACCCGTAAAGGCGATGACGAAATCCGGCCAAGGCACCAGATCGGGCAGCATCGCCCGGTAGCGCTCCGGCGTGCGCAGATGATCGACCGCGGCGAAAACCAGCCCGAAAGCCAGCCCCCACGCCATGGCGAGCGGCACATCAGCGGCCGGCAGCACTAGCGTCTGGACGAGATAGGCAAGCCCACTGGCGAGACCGACAAGGACGAAGAACAGCACGGCAGCCACGCGGCAAAAGGATGAGGCAGGCATGAGTGGCGCCGAATGTTAATAGTGTCAACATCGCCCGCCGCCTCATGACGGAAACGCCGCCCGCTTCCCCAGCGCGATCTTGCCGGCCGGGTGGGCGGGCGTGTTATCGAAGCGGGGGCGCGGCTCACGCGCCATCGGCAAGGGGAGCCGGGCATGACAGCATCCGGGACGCTTCGGGGTAGGCTCGCCGCGCTTGCGATGGGGCTCGCGCTGTTGGCCGGGGGCCACGCTCGCGCCAATGACGATGTGCTCGCCCGCAGCGCCGACCCCACCATGCAGGTGCTGCAGACGCTCGACTACGCCAATACGCGCTATTCCCGCCTCGACCAGATCACCACCGCCAATGTCGGGCAGCTCCGCGTCGCCTGGACCTTCTCCACCGGCGTGCTGCGCGGCCATGAGGGTAGCCCGCTGGTGGTGGACGGGGTGATGTATGTCCACACGCCCTTCCCGAACATCGTCTACGCGCTCGATCTCGACCAAGACGGCCGTATCCTGTGGCGCTACGAGCCGCAGCAGACGCGCGACGTTGCCGGCATCATGTGCTGCGACCTGGTCAATCGCGGCCTCGCCTATGCGGACGGGATGGTGGTCCTCGCGCAGGCCGACACCACCGTCGTCGCGCTCGACGCGAAAACCGGCGCGGTGCGCTGGAACGTGGCCGATGGCGATCCCAAGCACGGCGAATCCAACACCGCCACGGTGATGCCGGTGAAGGACAAGCTGATCGTCGGCATTGCCGGGGCGGAGTTCGGTGCGCGCGGGCACATCACCGCCTATGCGCTGAAGGACGGCGCCCGGCTCTGGCGGGCCTATTCCACCGGCCCGGATGCCGAAATGCTGGTGGACCCGGACAAGACCACCGAACTCGGCAAGCCGGTCGGGCCGGATTCCTCGCTGAAAAGCTGGGAGGGCGAGCAATGGACCCTCGGCGGCGGCGCGCCCTGGGGCTGGTTCTCCTATGATCCCCGGCTGAACCTCATCTATTACGGCACCGCCAATCCTGGCACCTGGAACCCCACCCAGCGGCCGGGCGACAATCGCTGGGCCTCCGCCATCTTCGCCCGCGACGCCGATACCGGCGTGGCGCGCTGGGTCTACCAGATGACCCCGCATGACGAATGGGACTATGACGGCGTCAACGAGATGATCATGACCGATCAGGCCGTGGACGGCAGTCCCCGGCCGCTGCTCACCCATTTCGACCGCAACGGCTTCGCCTACACGCTCGACCGCGCCACCGGCGAATTGCTGGTCGCCGCGCCCTTCGCGGAAGGGGTGAACTGGGCACGCGGCATCGACATGGACAGAGCGAGCCCGACCTATGGAAGGCCGATCCGCGACCCGCGCTATGGCACGGAAGCCGAGGGCGAGGACGTCACCTATTCCGGCATCTGCCCGGCCGCCATCGGCGCCAAGAACCAGCAGCCGGCGGCCTATTCGCCGGTCACCGGCCTGTTCTATGTGCCGGGCACCCAGCTCTGCATGGATTACGAGCCGTTCCATGTCGATTACGCCGCCGGCCAGCCTTATGTCGGGGCGACGCTGACCATGTACCCGCCGCCGGGCGCGGAAGGCCGCACCGGCCGCTTCATCGCCTGGGACAATCTGAAGGGCCGCGTGGTCTGGCAGGTGCCGGAACGCTTCTCCGTCTGGTCCGGCGCGCTCGCCACCGCTGGCGGGCTGGTGTTCTACGGCACGCTGGAAGGCTATCTGAAGGCCGTGGATGCCGCGACGGGGCGGGAACTCTACCGCTTCAAGACGCCCTCCGGCATCGTCGGCAATGTGATGACCTATCAGCATCGCGGCCGGCAATATGTGGCGGTGCTCTCCGGCGTCGGCGGCTGGGCCGGCATCGGCCTCGCCGCCGGGCTGACCGATCCCAATGCCGGCTCTGGCGCCAAGGACGCCTATGCGGCGCTCTCCAGCTACACCGCGCTGGGCGGCCAGCTCACCGTCTTCGCCCTGCCGGACCGCTGAGCAACGGCGAATCGCGGCCAGAGACCTTCAGACACGGCATAATGAACGGGGCGGCGCAGGCGGCGCCTCCCCGGCCGATGCTCTTGCGTTACGGTAACGATAACGCCTCTCAGGCCGTACAATGTCGCGTAGGCTGTGGGAACAGCGGCTCGACTCTACCGTTGAGGGACGATGGGGACGCGCGGGATGACGACGCGCATGAGGGAATCGACAATGAGCATCAGCCGTGTTCTCGCCGTCGCCGCGCTGGCGACCGGCCTTGGCCTTGGCGCCGTGGCCCCGCTCCGCGCCGCCGACACGATCACCGTCGCCTCCAAGATCGACACCGAGGGCGCGGTCCTCGGCAACATCATCGCCCTGCTGCTGGAACAGGGCGGCCTGCCGGTGAAGGAGCGCCTCTCGCTCGGCCCGACCAAGATCGTGCGCACCGCGCTGATCCAGGGCGAGATCGACATCTACCCGGAATATACCGGCAATGCCGGCTTCTTCTTCAATATCGACGCGGACCCAGCCTGGAAGAAGGCGGACACCGCCTATGCCAAGGCCAAGGAACTGGACGCCGCCAACAAGCTGGTCTGGCTGCAACCCGCCCCGGCGAACAACACCTGGGCGATCGCCGTGCGGGGCGACGTGGCGCAGGCGAACAAGCTGGCGACGCTTGACGATTTCGGCAAGTGGGTCGCCGGGGGCGGCAAGGTGAAGCTCGCCGGCTCCGCCGAGTTCGTCGAGAGCGCGGCCGCGCTTCCCGCCTTCCAGACCGCCTATGGCTTCACGCTGAAGCCTGACCAGCTTCTGGTGCTCTCCGGCGGTGACACCGCCGCCACCATCAAGGCGGCGGCGGAGGGCACGTCGGGGGTCAACGCGGCCATGGTCTATGGCACGGATGGCGGCATCGCGGCGCTGGGCCTCAAGGTGCTCACCGACACCAAGGGCGTGCAGGCGGTCTATGAACCGGCCCCCGTGGTGCGCGCGGCGACGCTGGAGAAATATCCGCAGATTGCCACCCTCCTCGCCCCGGCCTTCGCGACGCTGAACCTTGAGACGCTGCAGGCGCTGAACGCCAAGGTGCAGATTGAGGGGCAGGACGCGCGCACCGTGGCCAAAACCTATCTGACGGAGAAAGGCCTGCTGAAGTGAGTCTTGCCGGCGACGGCATCGCCCTTGCCAAGGTCGCGGCGGCAACGCCGCGGCCCTCGGTGGCGCCGCCGCGCGCCAATCCCCTGCTGGTGCTCATCGTCACCGGCATGGTGGTGGCGCTGGGCAGCCTCGGCTTTGTCTCCGTCGCGGCGAACCGCATCGTCAGCGGCAAGCCGGTCGCCCTGTGGCAGGCGGTCGAGCCTGCCACAGCCTTGCTGATCGCGGCGCTGGTCGTCGCGCTGGGCGCGGCGGCGCTGGTGCGCTCGGCGCCGTGGCGGGATCGCCTCGTCGCCACGCTTGCCGCGCTATTGCTGGTCGGCGGCGTGGCGGCGGCGGCACAGGCCGCGAGCCTCGTCGCGGCGGCGAGTGGGCCGGTCGCCCGCACCTCGCTCGGCGCCGCCTTCTGGATCGTCACCGCCGGCGCCGGCTTCGCGCTGGCGGACGCGAGCGGCCGGCTTAGCACCCGCGCAGCCGGACCGGCGCTGATCGCCCTTGCGGTCGCCGGCGCCCTGCTGGCACTGGCGCTGTCGGGCGCGCTGTCCGACCTCTCCATCGCCCGCGAATTCGCCAACCGGCGCGCCGCCTATTGGGGCGAGCTCGCCCGCCATATCGGGCTGGTCGGCGGCGCGCTCGCCGGCGCGGTGCCGCTCGGCGCGCTGCTGGGCGTCGCCGCGCTGCGCCGTCCCGGCTGGCGCAAGCCGATCTTCGCGACGCTCAACCTCGTCCAGACCATCCCCTCCATCGCCTTTTTCGGCCTGCTGATCGGGCCCCTCTCGGCGCTGGCCGGCACGTTTCCCCTGCTGCGCGATCTCGGCATCAGCGGCATCGGCGCCGCCCCGGCCATCATCGCGCTGACCTTCTATGGCCTGCTACCCGTGGCGCGAGGCACGTTCACCGGCCTCGCCTCGGTTCCTCCCGCCGTGATCGACGCAGCGCGCGGCATGGGGCTGAGCGACGCCCAGATCCTGTGGCGTGTCAGCCTGCCGCTCGCCGCGCCGGTGTTGCTCGCGGCGCTGCGCATGGTGGTCGTCCAGCTCATCGGCCTCACCGTGGTGGCCGCGCTGATCGGTGCCGGCGGGCTCGGCGCCTTCATCTTCCAGGGGCTCGGCCAGACCGCGACCGATCTCATCCTGCTCGGCGCGCTCTCCGCCATCGCCCTGGCGCTCATCGCCGACTTCACCCTGCGCAGCGTCAGTGCGCTCGTCACACGGAGGGTGCGCGGATGATCGTGCTCGATCGCCTGACCAAGCGCTTCGGCCCGACCACGGCCGTCGACCAGCTCACCCTCACCGTTCCCACCGGCGCCATCTGCGCGCTGGTCGGACCCTCCGGCTGCGGGAAATCCACCACGCTGCGCCTCATCAACCGCCTGATCGAACCGGATGGCGGACGGGTGCTGATCGACGGCACGGACGCCGCGAGCCTGCCGGCGGTCACGCTGCGCCGGCGTATCGGCTATGTCATCCAGTCCATTGGGCTTTTCCCGCACTGGAACATCGCCCGCAACATCGCCACCGTGCCCGATCTGCTCGGCTGGCCCGCCGCCCGCATCGCGCAGCGCGTGGACGAATTGCTGGCGCTGGTCGGGCTTGATCCCGACACCTATCGCGACCGCCGCCCGCACGAACTCTCCGGCGGCCAGCAGCAGCGCGTCGGCGTCGCGCGGGCGCTGGCCGCCGATCCCGACCTCCTGCTGATGGATGAGCCGTTCGGCGCGCTCGATCCGGTGACGCGCGATGGCCTGCAGGCGGCGCTGCTCGACATCCAGGCCCGCACCGGCAAGACCATCATCATCGTCACCCACGACATTGACGAAGCCATCCGCCTCGGCTCGCTGATTGCCGTGCTCGACAGTGGCCGGCTGATCCAGCATGGCAGCCCGCGCGACATCCTCACCCGCCCGGCGAATGGATTCGTGGAGAGCTTCGTCGGTGGCCCGAAGCGGGGGCTGCGGCTTCTGCAGGTCACCCGCGTGGCGGAGCGGACCGATTTCGACGCCACCGTGGAGGGCGAGCCGATCCAAGCCGAAGCGCCGCTCGACGCCGCGCTCGCGCAGATGGTGGCGCGCGGCACCGATCGGCTGGCGGTGGTCGACGCCAGCGGACGGCGCGGCGCGCTAGCGCTGGCCGATGTGGTGGCGCCATGAACGCGCTGGCGGGCCGCAGCGGCACCACGCGCCTCGCCGGCTCCCCGGCGTTGTGGGCCAGCCTTGCCTTCGCCGCCGCCCTGCTTTTGCTGCCCCATAGCGCACCGCTGTTCCATGGGCTGTTTCCCGATCTCGCCCGCCCGCTCTACACGCGCGCCAGCTTCCTTGAGCTCGCTTTGTCCCATGCGGCGCTGGTGGCGACCGCCAGCCTTGTCGTGGTGATCGTCGGCGTCGGCATCGGCGTGTTCGTCACACGCCCGGCCGGACGCGATTTCGCCGGGCCGGTCGATACGCTCACCGCCGTCGGCCAGACCTTCCCGCCCACCGCCGTGCTGGCGCTGGCCGTGCCGGCCATCGGCTATGGCGGCGCGCCGACGGTGATCGCGCTCATCGCCTATGGGTTGCTGCCCGTGGTCAGCGCCACCATTGCCGGCCTCGGCGGGGTTCCGGCCGCGACATTGCAGGCGGCGGACGGGCTCGGCCTCTCCCCGCGCGGGCGGCTGCTCACGGTCGAACTGCCGCTCGCCGCCCCGGTCATCCTGTCGGGCGTGCGCACCTCAGTGATCCTCAATATCGGCACCGCGACCATCGGCTCGACGGTCGGCGCCCTCACCCTGGGCTCACCGATCATCGAGGGACTGTCGGGCTCGAACCCGGCCTATGTGGTGCAGGGCGCGCTGCTGGTCGGCCTGTTCGCCATCGCCACCGATCTGTGGTTCGACGAGCTGGAACGGCGCCTCGCGACCGGCGGTTGAGCTATTCCGGCGCCTTGTGGATCGGGTCGACCCAGTAGACCGCCTCCGGCTTCTCCACCGGCTCGACATCGGCGATGTTCACCACCACCGCCTCATTGTCCGAGCGCACCAGCACGCATTCGAGCGGCGCGTTCGGGTCGGCGTTGATCTCCTGATGCGGCACATAGGGCGGCACGAAGATGAAATCGCCCGCCTCGGCCTCGGCGACATATTCCAGTCGCTCGCCCCAGCGCATCCGTGCCCGCCCGCGAACCACATAGATCACGCTCTCCAGCGCGCCATGGTGATGCACACCGGTCTTGGCGTCCGGCTGGATGGTGACGGTGCCGGCCCAGATCTTCTGCGCCCCGACGCGGGCATGGTTGATCGCCGCCTGCCGGAACATGCCGGGAGTCTGGGCGGTGTTGGCGTCCAACCGGTCGCCCTTGATGACCCGCACGCCATGATGCTTCCAGTGCTCAGGATCGTGCGGTTGGTCCAGCGCGTGATCCTGCGCGTGCTCGTGGGAGTGATCGTGGGAGTGATCGTGGGAGTGATCGTGCGGATCATCGCTCATCGTCTCGTTCTCCCTGCCGGAGGCGGACCCTCGCCCGCCTGTATCGTATCGGCCGCGCCAGCATGATGACGTCTGCCGGGCGGCGATCAAGACGCAGCGCAGCATCGGCCGCCGCTGCACGGCCACGGATCGCTCACGCGACTAATTGGGCAAAGGCAATGGCCGACCGCGCGTGGCCCGATGAGAACCCTATGTTCGCTACAGCGATAGGCCGCATGCCAGTGGTCAGGCCCTAACAGTGCTCCCGCGGCTCACCACCTGAGACGCAAGCTGCCGCTGGCGCCGAGGACGGAATAGCCGTCGCCAATCTGGGCGTCGAAACCGGCGGAGAAGCTCATATTGCCGCCGAGATTGACCTTAAGCCCCGCATGAAGATCGAGCGCGTCGCTGACAACCGGGATCGGCGTTCCGGAGAAGGTCAGATCCGGCGCTTCGGCGAAGCTGCGCGAGACGTTACGATCGGGGCTGAAGTCATGCATCCACGCAGCGCGCACGAACGGCGCGTAGGTCGTGCCGTCCTTTCCGTGCCACAGGCTGTCGAACTGCACGCCCAGATAGACCGGCAGCGCGGTGATCGTGCTGTCATGGTAGGTCAGGCCGGCCCCCAGTGCCCCGAAGCTCTCCGTGCCTGATCCCAGCCAGAGTTGCATCGGCTGGAAGGCGGCGAAGGGGGTGAGGGTCGCGCCGGTGTCGCCAAGCGCGAAGCTGTAGCCGACCTCAACCCGGCCACCGAGAAGCGTGCCGTCGAGATCCGCGTCGGTCGCGAGGTTGAGACCGAGACCATACAGGTTGCGCTCGAAATCGGCGCTGCCATAGCCGAGCGTGGCGATCGCGGAGATATAGGCCTGTCCCATCTCGTAGACGCCATAGGCGCTGAACCCGCCATAGGCGGTTGATGTGCTGGCGCCGTACTCATCCGCCGACAGGTTGGTGGAGGAGAAATTGCCGGCGAAACCCGCCAGAAGGGGCAGGTCCGGCAGTTCCCCATCCGTGCCGATGGTGATGCCGAGCAAGGTGCCCGAGAGCCCGCCACCGGTGGTCGAGCTGCCGATGGGGGCGCCCCAGACATACGGCGCCGCATCGGCTTCACGGCGGCCCGCCGGGCCGGTCGTGATCGACGGGGCCGCGTGACGCTGGCGTAGGCGCCAATTGTCCATCTGGTCGGTGACGCTCGCCATCGCCGCCGATGTCGCGTTGATCATGCTCTGGGGCACCAGCGAGACCGCGCCGCCACCGAGCGTCTGATAGGAGGTCTCGAGGCGGTCGACGGTCGGGATTTCCAGCAGCGCCGGGACGATGGCCTGGAACAGCCCGGACGAGCCACGGGTCTGGATGACGGCGACAGTCTCGCCGACCTCCTGCGCATCCGGTGACAGACCCGCGGGGGTGAAATCGATATGGGTGTCGAGGCTCAGCAGCGCGGAGGAGCCGGACAGCGAGAAGTCGAGGATCGCCGTATCGCCCATGGCGGTCAGGCTGGACCAGCTGATGCCGTCCGCCGCGGTGAGGAAGGGCACGGAGAAGGCGCCGGGCATGGCGAGACCGGGGCGGTAGACGCGGCCCACGATGGCGCCCGCGAGTTGCGCTGTCCCGCTCACGGTGAACTGGTCGGCCCCGAGCGAGATCTGGTCGGTGCGCACCACCAGGCTGCCGGTCGCGCCCTGAACGAGTGACCCATCAATGGCCGTCATGCCGAGGGTGGTGGTGCCCCGGCGCAGCACGCCGTCGTTGCGCAGGACCGCTTGCGGTCCCCCGAGGTCGAGCGACGACCCGGCATAGATCGTTCCGGTGGACAGATTGACGAGGCTGTTCAGGAAGCCATCGGCAAGGGACAGGCTGCCGAGCAGGCTGCCGCCATTGGTAATGGCGCTGTAGCCTCCTGTGGTGATGACGGCCATGCCCTCGCCGCCGTCGACCGTGGCGATCCAGCCGTCATTGTTGACGAAGTTCTCGGTGCCATCACTGACGATGGCGGTGCCGCCGACACCGCCAATGACGCTCGCGCCCTGCGCGACATTGATGATCGGATCCCCGTTGCCCTGCATCAGGACGCCGACGGCGCCGGCCCCTGTGGCGCTGACCGCCGTGCTGCTCGCGAGATTGACCACCACCTTGCCGGAGGCGGCCGTGCTGCCGTTCACCAGCTCCATGCTGGTGCCGTTCATGACGAGGCCGCCGCCATTGCTGACGGACTGCGCGATGACGCCATAGGCACCGGCGCCGGTGGTTGAGATGGTGCCGTTCACATTGACGGTCACGGCCCCGCCGGTGCCCGTGCCCCCCGAGGCGGTCCAGCTCGCCGCCTGGCCGTCGGAGATCGCTGCGCCGCCGCCGCCGCCGATGGACTGGGCGAGAACGCCGACGGCATTGGTGCCGGTGGTGGTCAACGATCCGCCGAGCGTCACCTCGACCGCCCCGCCATTGGACGCAGTGGACGGCCCGGCGAAGGTGACACTGGCGCCCGCATTGGCCACGCCGCCGCCGCCGCCGATGCTCTGCGCCAGGATCCCGATCGCCGCGTTGCCCGTGGTGGCGATCGCCCCGGAGGTGGAGAGGGTGACCGTGCCGCCCGCTCCACTGCCCGCCCCGCCGAGCGTCGTGGCGAGCCCGCTCGCCATGGCCGAGCCCGTGCTGACGCTGGCGACACCGCCACCGCCGCCGATGGACTGGGCGAGGATGCCGAAGGCCGCGCCGCCGGAGGTCGAAATACCCGCCGCCGTGACCGAGACGCTGCCGCCATCATTGCCGGTGCCGCCCGTTCCCGCCAGCGTCAGCGTGCCCGTCACACTGCCGCTGGTCAGGCTGGACGAGCTGGCGGCACCAACGCCGCCGCCGCCACCGACAGACTGGGCGAGCAGCGCCACCGCCGCCGCGCCCGTGGTGCTGATCGTATCGGCGGTAGTTACCGTGACCGTACCGCCGGTCTGGCCGGTGCCGGCGCTGCCGCCGAGCGCCATGTCGAAGGACGCCTCAGTGCCGCCCGAGGCGCCGCCCGTCGAGGCTCCGGCCGCTCCACCGCCCCCGCCCACGGACTGCGCCAATAGGCCATAGGCCTGGACGCCTTGGGTCGAGATCGCCTCATTTGCCGTCGCCGTGACGTCACCGCCGATCCCGCCCGCGCTCCCCGATCCACCCAAGCCAAAGGCCAGGGCATAGGTGCTGTTGCTGGCATTCACCGTGCTCGCCCCGCCGGCGCCGCCGCCACCGCCGACGGACTGCGCGAACAGACCGGCGGCATGAGCGCCGAGCGTGGTGATCTGTGCATCCAAGGTGACCTGCACCGCGCCGCCGGCGCCGCCGCCACCGCCGGATCCGCCAAGCCCCATCGCCAGCGCCACGCCGTCATTGGCGGAGGTGGAGGTCGAGGTGCTGGAGGCCGAGCTGCTGCTACTGCCGCTGCCGCCGCTGTTGCTCGGCGCCGTCGCTGCCGACACCAGCGCGCCGCCCGCGCCACCACCGCCGCCCACCGATTGCGCGAACACGCCATAGGAGCTGTCACCCAGCGTGGTGATGCCGGTCGGAACGCCGCTCCAGCTCGCCGGCGCCGTGACGGTGACGGTGACATTGCCGCCGGCGCCACCGCCGCTGCCGCTGCCGCCAAGGCCGAGCGCGATGGAGGCCGTGCCGCCCGCGCCCGAAGTCGTGGACGAGGCGCCGCCGGAGCCGCCGCCGCCGCCGACCGATTGGGCGAAGACGGCGCTCGAATTGTAGCCGACCGTGTAGAGCGTGCCCTGGGTGGTGACACCGACCGTGCCGCCGGCTCCGGCGCCCGATCCCGCTCCGCCGATCGACAGCGCCACGCTGGCTTCGCTCGCCGAGGAATTGGTGGTGCTGGAGCCGCCATTGCCGCCGCCGCCGCCCACCGACTGTGCGAAGAGGGCGGACGAATGGTCGCCGGCGGCAATCATGGTGGTCGAGCCGGTGAGGTCGACACCAGTGACGATCACATAGGCATTCGTGACCGTGACGTTGCCGCCGGCGCCGCCCGTGCCCCCGCCACCGCCAAGGCTCATCGCCAGCGAATAGCCGCCATCGCTGCCCGACTGGCTCCCCTTATTGCCCCCGCTCGCACCGGCTGATGCCGAGGTCTCGCTCCCGCTGGCGGAACCCGAGAGGCTGCCGGTCGAGCTGGACGATGACCCGCTGGCACTGCTGGAGGACGACACGCTGGAACTGGCGACGCTGGAGCCCCCATTGCCGCCGCCGCCGCCCACCGACTGGGCGAAAATACCCGCCGCATTCGGCCCGAGGGTGTTCACATAAGCCAGCACGGACGAGGAGACGCTCACCGCGCCGCCATCGCCGCCGCTGCCGCCGGAGGCACCGAGGTTCATGCTGACCGCCGCCTGCCCACCGCTGCTCGCCGTGCTGGACGAGGAGCCGCCCTTACCGCCACCGCCGCCCACCGATTGGGCGAAGAGGCCCGCCGCCATCAGGCCGAAGGTCTGAATCGAGCCGGACGAGGTGATCGTGACGCCGCCACCGTCTCCCCCATCTCCGGCGCCGCCACCGAGGCTGAACGAGGCGGCATAGGAATCGCCATTGGCATTGGCATTGCTCGCGCCACCATTGCCGCCGCCGCCGCCGATGGATTGGGCGAGGATGCCGCTGGCTTGGTCACCATAGGTGAGGATCGACGCGGTGTTGGTGACGGTGACGGCGGCACCGGTGCCGCCAAGGCCGCCGAAACCGCCGATCGTCACCGAGGCGGCGATGCCCGAGACCGCCCCATCGTCGCTGCTCTCCGGCTGGCTGTCGGAACTGCCCGAGACGGCCGAACTGACCGTGCTGGCGTCCTGCCCGGCGCCGGCTCCCGCCACCGAGGTAACGCCGCCCTGCACCTCCTGTCCGGCGCCGGCATCGGTCGTGCTCGAGGCCGCACCGCCGTTGCCGCCGCCGCCGCCGATGGATTGCGCGAGGATGCCATAGGACAACGCGCCATAGGTCAGCAGCATGCCGCCGCTGTTAACGGTGACCGTGCCGGCATCGCCGCCGCCCGCACCAAACCCACCAATGGCAAGACCAGCGGCGTAATCATTGCTGGAGGCGGTGGCCTGGGTCCAGCCGCCATTGCCGCCGCCGCCGCCAATGGATTGGGCAAGGATCGCGGAGGCGTGAAGGCCGATCGTGGTGATGCCGTTCCCGCCATTCTGGTTGCTGCTGACGGTCACGCCATTGCCTGAGCCGCCGGATGCACCGCCACCACCAATGGCGAGGGCCACCGAGGCGGTGGTCGCGGCGGCATTCGCATCGGCCGATCCGCCATTGCCGCCCGAGCCGCCGATGGATTGCGCGATGATGCCGGCCGACTGGTCGCTGAAGGCGCCGGAGGAGCCGGTGCGGATCGCGCCGTTCTGCGTCACCTGCACCGAGGCGCCATCGCCGCCCGAGGCTCCGCTGCCGCCGATGGCGACGCTCGCCGCCACGCCGTCGGTGCTTTCGCTGACGCCGGAGAGACTGAAGGCTCGGCTCGACCCGCCATTGCCGCCCGCGCCGCCGATGGACTGGGCGAGAATGCCGGCCGACAGATAGCCATTGGTGGTGATGTCAGCCGCCGTGACGGTGACGGTGCCGCCCGACTGGCCGCTGCCGCCCCCCCGCCGGTGGCGCTGGCACCACCCACCGACACCTTGGCATCGCCGCCGCCGGTAGCGCCGGAGCCGGCAATGGCAAAGCCGCCATTACCGCCCGAGCCGCCGATCGCTTGCGCGAGAATGCCGATGGACTGGTCGGCGCCAGTGGTGACCATATCGGACGCGCTTACGGTAACATCGTAGGCGCCGCCCCCGGCGCCGCCGCCGCCGCCGACGTCGACGCTGGAGGCGAAGACGACAGAGCCCGCCGCCGAGGCGGTAAAGCCGCCATTGCCGCCATTGCCGCCAATGTTCTGCGCGATGATACCGGGCGAGAACAGGCCGCTGGTCGAGGTGCTGCCCTCGGCCGTCACCTGGACGGTGCCGTTGCCGGCGCCTCCCGCGCCGCCGGTGCCGCCAATGCTGACGGGTGCGCTCGCACCCGAGCCGAGTGCGCCGGCGATGTCCCAGCCGCCATTGCCGCCATTGCCACCGATGGACTGCGCGATGATGCCGGCCGACTGGTTATAGCCATTGGACGTCACATCCTGCGTCTGGATGGTGACATTGGACGACGTACCGCCAGCGCCACCCGCACCGCCCAGATTGACGCCGGCCGACAGGCCTTCGCTGAGGCCGCCCGCCACCGCGAATCCGCCATTACCGCCCTGCCCGCCAATGCTCTGGCCGACCACGCCCGGCGAGAGGGGGCCGTTCATCGTCACCGCATCATAGAGGGTGATCGTCGCCCCGGACGCCGCCCCACCGCTGCCGCCAGCGCCGCCGATATCGAGGCTCCCCGAGGCGGCACCGGCAAAGTCGCCGCTGGCGGCGAACCCGCCATTGCCGCCGCCCCCGCCAAGGGACTGGGCGAGCACGCCCGGCGCGGTGCCACGCGGCTGAGTGCCGTATGTGCCCGCCGCGCCGATGATGGCCCCATAGCTGGTGACGGTCACGTTGCCGGAATTGGAGCCAGCTCCCCCGCCGCCTCCCACCGCCAGGCTGAACGCCCCGTCACCGGAGAAATCGCCGCTAGTGACAAAGCCGCCATTGCCGCCGCCCCCGCCGATCGACTGCGCGAGCAGGACGGGCGCGCCGCCATAATTGGAGGTGAGCGCGCCGTAATTCTGCACCGTCACGTCGCCGGCGCTGTTGCCCGCTCCGCCGGCGCCGCCGACCGTGATGCCGGCGGACGCGGAGATGCTGAGATCCGCATTTACGCTGAAGCCACCGCTGCCGCCGCCGCCGCCGATGGATTGCGCCATGATGGCGCTTGACCCCGGACCATTGACGGTGATGTCCGCGGAACCATAGCTGCTGTTGACGGTGCTGTTCTGATTATAGACCCAGACCTCGCCGCCCGTGCCGCCAGTGCCACCGGTCCCGCCCACGGCGAGGCTGCCGGCGATCGAGCCCGCATTCACCGAAATGGTGTTGCCGCCAGCGCCGCCGCCGCCGCCGATGGCCTGGGCGAGAATGCCATGGGAGCGTTCGCCATTGGTGGTGATGACGCCGCCGGAATTGTCGGCGGTGACCGAGGTCGAGTTCCCACCCCCGCCGCCGGATCCGCCCACCCCGATGCCGATGGCCGACCCGGTGGTGACGGTGCCGGAAATCGACGCGCCACCCACGCCGCCGCCACCGCCGATGGACTGGCCGACGAGGCCGGAGGAATCGTCGCCATTGGTGGTGATGCTGGCGGCATTGGTGCCGGTATAGACATCGCTGCCATCGCCGGCGCCGGCGCCCGCCCCCCCGAACGCCAGCGAGAAGCCTCCGACGGAGGAACCGGACAGCGACACGGCATAGCCGCCCGCGCCGCCGCCCCCGCCGATCGACTGGGCGACGATGCCAGGGGAACTATCGCCCTGGGTCAGGATCAGCGCGGAACTGGCCGGTCCAGTGATGGTCTGCCAACCGGTGAAGGTGATGGTGGAGCAGGCGCCGTTATTGCCGGAATTGCCGGAATAGGTGTTGCAGTTCACCCCTACCGGGCTTGTACCACCGCCGTCGCCACCGGACCCGCCATGGGCGATGGCCGCCGAGACCCCGCCCGAGAGATCGAACGCCACGCTGCCGCCGCCCGCACCGCCGCCCCCGCCGATCGCCTGGGCGAGAATGCCGGCGGAATTGATTTCAGAGGTGGTGATGTTGCCGGTATTGCCCACGAAGATGCTGGAGCCGCCGCCACCTTTGCCGCCGGTACCGCCCACGGTCAGCGACACGCCCGCGACCAGCGAGGCGGACCCCGAGAGTCCGAATCCGCCCGCGCCGCCGCCCCCGCCGATGGACTGGGCGAGGATGCCGTAGGAGCCGCCCGCCGAAGTCGGCGTGCCGCTCCCGTTACAGGCACCGGTGCACAGGTCGCCGAAATTGATCGCCGCGATCTGCTGACCGTCGCCGCCATTGCCACCCGATCCACCCAGCGCTACCGCGAGGTCGGGAGCACCGGAGAAGGCCATGCCCCCCGAGCCGCCGGCACCCCCGATCGATTGGGCGAAGATGGCGGCGGCCGAGCCGCCGGTCGTGGTGATGCTGGAATAGTTGAGAACCTCGACCGCCCCACCATAGCCGGCGGGTCCGCCCGAGCCCCCGAGCGCGGTCAGGCCCGCCGCCACGCCCGCATTGCCGCCGCCGCCGCCGACCGACTGGGCATAGATGCCATAGGCGCCCGCGCCGCTGGTGATAAGGGTCGCATTGGACTTGTCACCGTTCATGACATTGACTTGGCCGCTATCGCCGCCATAGCCGCCGCCGCCGGACACGCCGCCGTACCATCCGTTGGCGCTGCCGCCGTCGCCGCCATTCCCGCCGATGCTCTGGGCGAAGATGGCCGTCGTCTCTGAGGTGATGGGGGCGAAGTTGAAAACCTCGACCTGGCCGCCGGTCCCGCCGGCGCCGGCGGCGCCGCCATTGCCGCTGCTGACGGAGCTGGTCTCGTTGCCGCCATTGCCGCCCTGCCCGCCGACGCTCTGCGCCCAGATACCGTAGGAGTCCGGACCCGTGGTCGTCAGCGCGACGTAGTTCTCGATGAAGACTTCGCTGCCGCTTCCGCCCGCGCCGCCGCCGCCGCCCTGAAAGCTGACATTGGAGGTGCTGCCGCCATTGCCGCCGCGCCCCCCCTGCGAAATGCCGACGACCCCCGTATAGGTAAAGGTGTAAGTGCCCGACTGCGTGCTGGTCTCGATCTGCACATAGCCGCCGCCGCCGCCAGCACCGCCGGGATCGCCGCCATAACAGCTGCCGCCGCTGCCGCCCGCGCCGCCCTGCCCGCCGACCGCGGTCGCCAGAGCCATGGTCGCGTTATAGGTCGCGCCGGAGTTCAATCCGGTCGTGAAGTCGATGATGGCGGAGTTTGCCGTGCCGCCACCCGCCCCCGGATAAGGCGGGTAATCGCAGACCCCCTGGGCATTCTGGCCGCTGCCTCCCGTGGAGCCCGTCTGCGTGGTGCTGGAAAGGGTGCTCGTCCCGATCGACGGTGCCGTGCTCTGTGCGGCGGCAGATGCGGTCAGCGCACACAGTGCCGCCGACGACATCAGGATCTGCAGGGACAGGCCGGAAGGGGCAGCGACCAGCGGCCGAGACAGCAACGTCAGGACGGCGATGTGCATCTCTTGGTCCACTGCGAAACGACGCCGGCGTCGCCGGCATGCACCACTACATTTGGGAAAACCATGCCCCAGGGGAAGGTTTGAAGATCCAGCGTGCTATATGCAACGCCACATTTTGGAATCATCGGGTCGATATGCCCGAGGCGCTTTGGATCATGATTGCGTCGCCCGGACATTGCGCCTTCTTCCCCGAAACCGTTGTGAGGCTGTTCGGCGCCGCGGCGCTCAATGAGCTCATGGCAGCGCCCGGATTTCCAGCGGCCGTGCAGGTAGCCGCGGCAAATGCCGTCCGCCTCTATGACGGCAATTGGCTGCGCAACCGGCTGCTGAATGATCGCGGGCGCTTTCTGGCGGTACTGCTCATTCTGGATCTGCACTTCACCGAAAGCGGCGGCCGGGGCGTCACCGGCGCGCGGCTGCGCCGGGAGGTTGTGGACCTGGGCGTGTGCAGCGCCGGCCGGGCCACGGCCTTCCTCGCCGCGCTGCGCTTCAAGGATCTTCTGACGGCCTGCCCTCAACGCGACGCGAAAGAACGGCGCCTAATGCCGGGCGCCGCGCTTCTGCAGATGCATCGCGAGCGCTGGAACGGCATGTTCTCCGCCATCGCCCACCTCGACGCGGCGGCGGCGGTGGACGCGCGCGCCTTGCCGGACGACCTGCTGTATGGCCCCTGCACCCACGCCATGGCGGATTGCTTCAGGCAGGGCGTGCGCGTCTTCGACGCCGCCCCCGAACTGCGCGACGTGGCCGAGCGTGACGCCGGTCTCGCCATGCTGGTGTCGCTCATGGCCACCGGCGAAGCCCTGTCCATCACCCAGCTCGCGCGGAGATTCTCCGTCTCCCGCGCCCACGTCGGCAATGTCCTGCAACGCGCCGAGACGCTGGGGCTGGCTTCCAGTGAGCCGAGCCGGAGCGGCTATCGGGCCGGCCCGGCATTGCAACCGGCTCTCATGCGCTTCTATGCCATTGTTTTCCTCATCTTCCTGACGGCGTTGAAAGAAGGGCAACGACAAGCTGCCAGCCAGATCGGCGCAAGAACGCCGTCCGCGAGCTAAACGGCCGCTGGGCTGATACCTGAAAGCCAGATCATGGCGTGGTCGGACCGGCCGGCATTGCCCGCCAGCGCTTCGCCTGTTGCTGCGCCACCCACATGCACTGGTAGCGTCCACCCTGCGCCAATAATCGCGCATGGGTGCCGCTTTCGATAATGCGGCCGTCCTCGACCACGACGATATGGTCCGCACCCAGGATGGTGGACAGGCGATGGGCAATCACGATCACGGTCCGCTCGTCCACCAGCGCGTCGATGGCACGTTGCACCGCCATCTGGCTGGCGGCGTCGAGCGCGGCCGTCGGCTCGTCGAGAATGACGATGGGAGCATCCTTCAGCAGGGCGCGGGCGATGGAGAGGCGCTGTCGCTCCCCGCCGGACAGGCGTCCGCCATAATCGCCCAGCCGCGTGTCCCAGCCCCGCGGCAGGCGCGCGATGAAGTCGAGGCATTGCGCCGCCGCCGCCGCGGCCTCGACTTCGGCCATGGTCGCGCCCGGCCGGCCGAAGCGGATATTGGCGGCGACCGTGTCGTCGAACAGGTGAACGTCCTGAAAGACGGCGGTGACCCGACTGTTCAGCGTGGCCGGCTCCATCGCGCGCAGATCCACGCCGCCGATGAGGATACGCCCCGCTTGCGGGTCGGCATGACGCATCAGCAGCCGCGCCAGCGTGCTCTTGCCGGAGCCGGAGGGCCCAACCAGCGCCGTCAGGCTGCGAGCGGGCAGTTCAAGGCTGATGTCGCGGATCGCGTCCGTCGCGGCCTGCGCATAACGAAAGCGCACATTCTGGAAGCTGATAGCACTGGTCTCCGGCCGCCGTGCAGGCGCGAGCTGCGGCAGGGCCGGTTCAGCAAGGATCTCCTCAATACGCTCAAGTCCGGCCTCAATGACCTCGATCATCATCGTGTAGGACACGAAGGTGGCGAGCGGTTCGGCGGAGCGCGCCGCGACGACCATCACGGCCGCCAGCAGCGCCGGTTCCAGCGTGCCCTGCACGACCCAGAATAGGCCCGCCATGGTGATGGCGAGGAAGCCAAGCTCGATGAGGCTTGCGATAATGATGTTCGGGCCCTTGCCCCGGCGATGCGTGGCCACCTGAAGGCGCTCAAGTGTCGCAAGGCTGTGCTGGAGCGCCTCCGCCCTTTCGCCGGTGCAGCGGAAAGCCCGCATCGCGGGCAGGCCCTGCACATAGTCGACAATGTCGGCGTTGAGCGCGCGGTGCGCTTGCGCCAGAGCCCGCATGTCCCGACTGAAATGCCCGCGCTGCCAGCGGTAGAGAGGCACGATGAGGGGAACGAGGCCCAGCAGCAGCAGGCCCATGCGCCAGTCATAAGCGAGCGTCACCAGAGCGGCGACCAGCGGCGTGATCACGGCGACGGTGATGAGATTGGCGATGGTCAGGACGTGGTTCAGGTGCTCGTCCACGTTGCCGAGCACCGTGGCATGTACCTCGCCCGCGCGCCGGTCGCGCAGGCGCTCCAGCGGCATGCGGCGTAACTGGGCGCCGAGCTGCTGGCGCAGCCGATGCGTGGCATTTGCCATGTGGCCATCATAGTCGAAGCCTTGAGCCCACCAGCGCAGCCCGGCCGACACCCCGGCGAGGGCGAGCATGACGACAAGCCACATCAAAGGATGGCCAGATTCCGGTTCTGAAAGCAGCCCCTTGAACAGCGGCAGCAGGCAGGCCAGTGCAAGACCTTGAAGCACCCCGGCCACCAGAAGGGCGCTGAGACTTGCCCGCAGCCGCGCCGCCTGCGGACCGGCGCTGCGCATCAGGCGTTGGTAGGTCACATGCCACGGCGTCATCACAGCCGCGGGCACGTCAGTCGAGGCTGTCGCGTCAGATGTTGTCATGACGTCGCGTGGTCCCGTCGGGAGGCCCGCAGCGCCCAATGGGCGGACTGCCCATCATGGGCGCAGAGCTGTGCGTAGAGTCCGCCGCGCGCGACGAGGCCGGCATGATCGCCGCGCTCCGCCAGCCGGCCCCTGTCGAAGACCAGTATCTGGTCGGCGTCGCGGATTGTGGTCAGGCGGTGCGCGACGAGAATCACGGTTCGCCCGCGCATCAGTGCCGACAGGCCGGCAATGAGCGTGGCTTCGCCCTCGGCATCGGCGAAGGCGGTCGCCTCGTCCAGAACGAGGATCGGCCGGTCGGCCAGCACGGCGCGCGCGATCGCGATGCGCTGGCGCTGCCCGCCCGACAGCCGGCCACCGCTCTCCCCGAGCCGGGTCTCATAGCCCTGTGGCAAGGCCATGATGAAGTCATGGGCCTGCGCCGCACGGGCCGCGGCGATGACCGCCTCCTGACTGGCCGCGGGCTGGCCGAGGCGGATGTTCGCCGCCACGGTGCCGGCGAGAAGGAAGGGATCCTGGAAGACGAAGGCGACATGGCTCATCAGCAGGTCAGGGTCGAGCCGCCGAACATCCTCCCCGCCCACCAAGATGCGGCCGGCACTGACATCCCAGAAACGGGGAATGAGCCGTACCACCGTGCTTTTGCCGGCGCCCGAGGCGCCCACCAGTGCCGTCACCGTGCCCGGCTGCGCTCTGAAACTGACATCGTGCAGCGCGTCGGTATCGCCGGCACCGTAACGGAAATACACATGCTCGAAGGTCACGCTGGCGTCCCGTGGGCAGCTCTGCGCCTCCGGCGACACCGACAGTTCCGGCAGATCGAGCACCTGCACGATGCGCGCGACGCTCTGCTTCGCCTTCTCCACCATGTGGTTGAGCATCATCAGGGGCATCAGGGCCTCAGCCATCCCTGTGCCGAGCAGCAGCGTGGCGAGCCAGGTTGGAAAGTCGAGGCCGCCGTTCGGGAACAGCACAAGGCCGACGGCCAGAAGCGCGCCGAGGGTCGGGAGCGGGCCGAGCACCGCCAGAGAGAAACGGGCGGTGAAGCTCGCGGCTCGGTACCAGGCAACAAGCACGTCGCGATAGGCGTCGAGCGCGCTCCGGTAGCGCCCGAATGTCCCCTCGCCGCTATCGAAGGTGCGCACCACCGGCATGGCCTGCACATATTCGATCACCGCCGCGCTCAGGCGCTCGCGCGCGGCATTGTAGCACCGAACCATCGACCCGTGGTTGCGCATGGCGAGAGCGAGGACCGAAAGGCCCAGCGCGAGGACGCCAGCGGCGGCTAGCGCAAGGCGCCAGTCGAGGCAAAGAAGCGCGCCGAAGGTGACAACCGGCATGGCGTAGGCACGGGCGTAGAGCGGCGTGCTGTCGGCGACGAAGACATGGAGCTCCTTCACATCGTCATGCATCACCTTGGTCAGCGCGCCGGTTCCGACCGCTTCGATCTGGCCGATGGAGAGACCGGCCAGATGCTCTGCCAGCCGGGAACGCAGCAGCCTTTCCAGCCGGAAGGCGGCAAAATGAGACTGGTCAAAGGCCGCCAGCCTGAACGCATAGGCCCCCACTGTCGCGGCAACGGCGCCAGCCAGTGGCAGCCACAGCGCGTGAAGCCCACCGTCCGGCATCGATGGCCGATCCAGTACCGCCGCGAAGGCGAGCGCCGCAAAGGCAAGCGCCCCGAGCGCACAGAGGCTGGCGAGCGCTGAAAGCGCGATGGCGCCGATGATCTGCCCTTTCACCGGCGCGATGATCACCCAGGGATTCGTTCGCCCGTCGCACACGTGGTCATCGGCGGGCGTGGCGCCGTGCGCCTCGACGCCACCCGTCATGCGGGAAGGTCCGCCGCCCCGTGGATTGCGGGGCGACCCCTGCGATATCCCAGCGCGAGCCACGTCGCAGCGGTGGCTGTGACCGCCGCCAGGGCGAGCACGCCGGCATAGCCGAGCGAAGCCGCGAGCGCCGCCGCCGCCGACATGGTGGCCATCGCAGCAAACTGGTTCACGCTGTACTGGAGCGTGTAGTCGGTCGCCGGGCTGGCGGGCGCGGCATGGTCCATCATCAACGTGGCGAGCACCGTCGCGGCGGGATTATAGCCGATGAAGAACAGCACCACGCCTATGCTCCCCACCAGCGCACCCGTGCCGTCCTGCACTGGCAGGAAAACGGCAAGGATGCCGGCGAGTTGGACGAGACCGGCGCCGATGAGCGCGGCGCGCCGGGTCACGCGAGCCATCAGCCATCCGGTTGCCAGGGCAGCGGCGAGACCCGCCAGCGAGCCGCTGACATTCACCACCAGCCCGACGCGGTCGAGATCCCACCCGGCATCGATGAGGGCAGGCATCATCACCGCATAGGCCATGCCGCTCCCCATCGGGAACAGCAGCAGCAGGGCCAGCCAGCGGCCGCTGCCCGGGGCGCGCCAAAAGGAGAGGAGGCGCATGGCCAAGGCGCCGGCGTCGCGGCGGCGCCGTTCCCAGCGCGGTTCGCGGAAACCCAGCAACTGGAACAGGGAGATCGCGGTGCCGGCGGCGAGCAGGATGAGACTGGCGGTCCATCCGATCTGAGGATAGGCCATGAGGATCACGCCGCCGCCGACGAGGTTGCCGATAAGCCCCCCGGCGATCTGCAGCCCATTGCCGAGCCCGCGCTCCGCCGGCGTCAACAGCCGGCAGGCGAGCCCGTCAACCGCGATGTCCTGCGTCGCCGAGAGCAGCGCCACCAGGAGGCACAGTGTGTAGACGAGGCCGAAATCGTCGATCACGTCCAGCCCGCCAATGGCGAGCAGCAGGAGGACCAGCGCGCTCTGGGTCAGGATCAGCCAGCCACGGTAATGGCCGAGCCATCCCATGCCGAAGCGATCCACCGCGGGCGCCCAGAGCGCTTTCAGCGGCCAGACGAGGCCCAGCATGTAGACCAGGCTGACCGTGTCCAGCCCGGCGCCGCGCTGGCGCAGTATCGCCACCAGGGCCACCACGAAGAAGCCGAGACCCAGATATTGCGTGGTGTAGAGGCTGGCCAGCAACAGCCAGGACCGGCGCGACATCCGTGACGCATCCGGCGCCGTGGGAGGGAGCGTTTCCATGGCTCAGAAACGGTGCGTGATGCCGGCCACGAAGGTGCGCCCGCGCGCCATGCCGCCATAGGCGATGCTGGCGGACGGCACGTAGTAGCCATAGAGGTCATAGGTGTCGTTCAGCAGATTGTCGGCGCGGACATAGACTTCCGTCTGACCCTGCGCGACGCCGAGATGCACGTCGAGCTTCTGGTAGCTGTCGAGATAGAGGTTGTTCTGCGGGTTGGCCGGCCGGGAGCCGACATAGTTGTAGCTCACGACGCTCTTCAGCACCGGGCTGGTCAGCCCGAGGAAGGCCGGCAGCGGGGTCTCATAGCTCGCCATCACCAGCGCGCTCCATGGCGAGACGTCCGGCACCGCGTTGCCCGACAGGATGTCGCCATCGGCCACGCCGTACACATCCCCGGTAATCGTCGCATCGACATAGCTGACGCCGACGGCGAGCTCGAAACCATGGCCCGGCCGCCAGCGCCCCTGCAGCTCGAAGCCCTGGCTGCGCGTGTCGACATTCACCGCGCTCGCCACATAGGTCATCGAATCATAGGACAGGAGATGGTTGTCCGACACCCAGTTCACATAGGCCGCGCCGGTAAGGGCGAAGCGTCCATCCTCCGTCGCGGTTGAGAAGCCCAGTTCGATCATGTCGTTGATCGCACCTGCAAAAGGCTCTCCGTCCGCGACCTGGGCCGTATAGACGTTGAAGCCGCCCGGCGCATAACCGCGGGCATATTTCGCATGGAGTTCGGTCGTCCGCGCCACCGCATAGGTCAGCACGGCACGGCCGGTGGTCGCCGTCTCGTCCATCGAGCGTGAATCATACAGGGCAAAGCCACTGTTCCAGAACGTGCCGTCATAGCTGGCGACGGTCCAGTTCTGACGCAGGCCGAGGGTCAGCTTCAGTGAATCGGTGAGCCCATAGGTCACGTCGCCATAGAGGGCGTAGGTGTCGGTGGTGTAATCCCGCAATGTCGGGCTGTTCGCGCCGTAAATGGTGAGCGGCGAGTCGTAGGACGCGACGGCATGCTGGAAAAAGGCTCCCGTCACCCAGTCGAGCGTGGCGTCTGTCGGGGCCGAGAGTTTCACCTCCTGGGTGAAGACACTCTGCTGCATCTCGTCCTTCACCCAATATTCGGAGGGCGCGCCATATTGGGCGGTGGTGATGTTGCCGTCATAGGCGAGGATCGCGCTGCCGCTGGTGTTCATGTAGGAGCTGATCGAGCTGATACGGCCGATGTCCAGGTCATGGTCGATCTGGAGCACGTAGCGATCAAACGTCTTGCTGTCGTCGTCATAGAGGCCGGGCGTCAGGTCAACGCTGGCGGGATTCTGATAGGGCATCAGGACGAACAGTGTCGGCAGGGCGCTGACCGTCTCGTGCTCCACCACCAGCCGCGCCGAGGTTCCCGTGCCCGCGTCCCATAGCAGCTGACCGCGGAAGGCCACGTCGCTTGGCGTGGACAGCGGCTCGCCACCATCGGCGCTGTTCTCCACCCAATGATCGGACTGCGTGTAGCGCACCGCCAGACGCCCGCTCAGCGTATCCGTCAGCGGGCCACCCACGGCGGCTTCGAGCAGCGCCTGCCCCTGCTGCCCGTATTCCGCCCGGCCATAGCCTTCGAGTGTGCGGGTGGGCAGCCGGGTGGTGATATCGATGGCGCCAGCGAGAGCCGAGGGTCCGAACGTGGTGCCCTGCGGCCCCTTGAGGATCTCCACCGACTGGACATCGAGAGTACCCAGCGACAGATAGCTCGGGCCCGCCGGTGCGCCGTCCATGATCATGGGAACGGCGCTGTCCCCCAGATTCATCGGGTACATGGATCCGACGCCGCGAATGTAGATCGTCGACAGATTCGTGCCGCCGGCCGAATTGATGTTCACGCCGGGGGTCATGCGCAGTACTTGCTCGACCGTATCGAGGCCGAGATCCTCGATTTCGCCGCCCGTGAATACGGTGGCCGTGTAGGCATCGGCCCCACCTTTGCCCTCGACCATGATCGGCGAGAGCTGCACCGCATCGTCGGTCGCCGGCGTGGTTCCGGCCTCTGCCGCCGCGTCGGAGGATCCCGCCTGTTGCGCGCTCAGCCCAGGGGCGTGACCAACCGTCAGGGCCGCGGCAAGGGCGAGTGTCCGAAGGCTGGTGCTGGCGAACAGATGGTGCAGCGGCTGTGGTCTCATTATCGGCTTTCCGGTCGAACCCATTGGCGGTAAATGCTAAGCAAATAACCCGCTCATTCTCCCCTGATCGGATCAAACGATATCCAAACCCGATCAAATCCCCCTGCGACCATGGTCACGCCGATGAAAGATCCCTTGTCTGAGGTGCGTGTCGATATTTCAATATCGGAAATGGTGGCTGGAAACGCTCCAATTGCTGGGGAGCATGGCTCTTCAATTGAATCGACAACCAATGTTGTTCAGGATGGATTAGAATTATTCTATTGGAATGGCCGCTTCGAGGAGCAGAGGGAATTTCCACTGCTCGACGACCGGGACCGGCTCTATTTCTGCTTCAACTCGTGCATCAGCGGCGGTGCGCGCTGCCTGTTTGAAGACGGCACGCAGCGGGAATACGAGATCTGCGGAAATGGCGGCCGCGTTCAGTACGGGCCAGGTCGGAAAGGGCTCTACCAGCAAAGGGGGGAGATTCAGAGCATCGCCGTGATGGTGCAGCCAGACCTCTTCGCCGCCTGGACGCAGCACGGCAGCGCCCGCTTCCTGAGACGACTGGCTGATACCGGCATTATTGATGGCTACCGCGGGGGCGAACTGCTCGCCATGGCCCAGCTTCTGCGTCACGTCGCGACGCAGGGCGGCGGTGCGGCCCCCTCGGTGTCGCGTCACTCCCTCTGGCTGCAGGCGCAGTGCATGGCGTTTGTTAGTCTCTTCCTGGAGCCGTTGCAGCCGCCGGCCCAAAGCGGGCTGGGCACGAGTGACCAGCATCGGCTGTTCCGTGCAAGGGACAGGCTGCTGGCGGACCTCAGCCAGGCGCCGTCACTCGATGAACTCGCCAAAGAGGTCGGATTGAGTGTTCCTACCCTCACGCGTGGTTTCCGGCGCCTGTTCGCCGCCAGCCCCTTTGCGCTGTTTCAGCGCGAGCGCATGGAGGCGGCGCGTGTCCGCCTGACCAATGATCGTGACTCCGTGATGCGGATCGCCGCCGACCTCGGCTACACCAACGCCAGCCATTTCGCGGACGCCTTTCGCCGCCAGTTCGGCTTCCTGCCGGGCGAGATCCGGCGCCAGACGCGGAAGCGGCCCGCGGGAGAGCGGGACGCAAGCACGCCGCCGACCTCGACCCGCGCGCCACAGAGACCCACCAGCGGCTGAGCCGGCTCCACGACGCCTATCAGGGCGGGTTGTGGCCCAAACGCGCCGGAAGTCCCGTGACGTATGCCAATCGGTGGGCCGATCCTGGCGGGCATCGACGACAAAGGGCGGATGAGCCGTTGAGCCGCCCATCGGCGCGTGTTGCCAGCGCGAACTCCCCTTCGTTCACGTTGGCGCGCGGATGTCGTCGCTCGGCAACGATGTGGCGCTGGCAGCCTGTTTCCCAAGCACCCATGCCGTGCTGCCGACGGTGTCCATAGAATGGACCAGCTAGACTCGGTCCTTTCCGCGATCATTTCGCAGCATATCAAGAACATTTCTAATATTTCCGAGCCGCATTGATGCATTCGACCTTTTCGCGCTACTGCGTTGCGTCACCCATTTGGGCCGCGAACCGGAGAGGCGGATCGAGCCGATGTCCCGCAATGACGCATTGCGTGAGCTCTTCGATGCCGAGCGCTCGTCGATCCTGCGCTTCTTCCGGCGCGTGACAGGGTCGGCGACCCAGGCCGAGGATTTGTCGCAGGATGTCTTCGCGCGCCTCGCGGCCACCAATCTCGCAGGTGTCGCCAATCCGCAGGCCTATATGCGCAGCGTCTCCGCCAACGTCGCCACCGACCTCATCCGCCGCGAGAGCCGGCGGCGGCTGAGCCACGCCGAGATCGACGATCTGCTCGACGCGCCCGATCCGGCGGCGGACCCGGAGGCCACGCTCATCGCCAAGGATCAGACCGAGCGGCTGATGGAAATGCTGGCGGAACTGCCGCCGCGCCGGCGCACCATCCTGCTGGCGGCACGGCTCCACCATACCCCGCATCGCGATCTCGCGCGCGAGCACGGGGTCAGCGTGCGCACCATCGAGATCGAGATCCAGAAGGCGCTGGCGCATTGCGCGCGCGTGCTGACCGACTGAGCGCCCCCATATTGTCCGCGCCCCTTCCCATGACGCATATAGGCCCATGGCCGCGCCTTCCGGGCGCGCGCTTCGCCGGCTATCGGCAGCAGGGCGCAGGCATGACGGGCAGTGACGGCATCGGCGACGCCGCGGGCGCGCTTCAGGACGAGGCGATCGCGTGGGTGGTGCTCCTCACCTCGGGGGAAGCCACGCGCGACGATGCGGCGCGTCTGAAAGCCTGGCGAGCGCGCAGCTATGCGCACGAGCTCGCCTTCCGCCGGGCCAGCGCCGTCTGGCGCGGCGTGGGGGCCGTCCCCGCCCCTGCCCGGCTGTCGCGCCGCCTCTTCCTCGCCGGCACCGGCGCCGGAGCCGCGCTCGCCGCCGGCTGGGCCGGGACGATGATCGGCGTGCTGCCGAGCCTCGACCAGCTTCTCTCCGATCACGCCACCGCGGTCGGCGCGCAGGCCCGCATTGATCTGCCGGACGGCTCGCATGTCGATCTCGACGGCGCCAGCGCGCTGGATGCACGGTTCACCACCGAGGCGCGCGCCGTGACGCTCGTCGCGGGCGCCGCCGAGTTCGAGATTGCCGCCGATCCTCGGCCGTTCCGCGCCACGATAGGTCCGGCGGACGTGACGGCGACCAAGGCCCGCTTCGCCGCCAGCGTCGGCGCACAGCAGACGGTGATCGACTGCATCGAAGGGCGTATCGAGGTACGGTGCGGCGACGCGACGACCTTGCAGGCTGGCGAGCGCGCCCGGCTGGCAGGGGGAGCGCGGCTCGCCGGGCGCGAGACAGTCGCGCCGGACGCGGCGGCGCCGTGGCGGCGCGGCCTGCTGGTCTTCGCCGACCAGCCGCTGGCCGATGTCGTCGCTGACATCAACCGCCACCGGCGCGGCCGTATCGTGCTGGCGCGGCCGGGGCTGGGCGAGCGGCGCGTCGACGGCGTGTTCCATCTCGGCCGCCCGGACGAGATCGTCACCAATCTCGCGGCGGCGCTAAAGCTGCGCGACACCTGGCTGCCGGGCGGCGTGGTGCTGCTGAGTTAATTTTTTTGCCGCACCGGATTCGGGTCCGCCGATCCGCGTCGTCTTGTCCTTGTAGCGAATGCCTCGACGCATTCAGGGGCTCAAGACGGGGACGGTCAGGTATGACGGGGATGCGGAACAGCCGGACGCGGCGCGCGGCGCTGCTGGCGGGATGCGCGCTCATGGGGTTCACGCTCGAAGCGCAGGGCGTGGCGGCACAGGGCGCCTCATCGGGCGCCGCACCGGTCGCGGTGGCACCGTCCGTGACCTATGCCATTCCCCCCGGCCCGGTCTCTGGCGCGCTGGCGGCGTTCGGCGCGACCAGCGGCGTGCAGATCGTCTATGACAGCGCCATCGCCCGTGGCCTCACCTCGCCCGGCGTGTCCGGCACGCGCACCCCCGAGCAGGCGCTGGCCGCGCTGCTCGCCGGCACCGGGCTGAACGGGCGCTTCACCTCGCCGCGCTCGGTCATCATCGAAGCCCCCGCGCGCAGCACGGCCTCGGTCGTCATCAGCGAGGACATGATCCAGCTCGACGCGATCACCGTGTCCGGCGAGAAGCTCGAGCGCGACCTGTCGCAGGTCTATTCCAGCGTCGGCATCGTCACCGGCGAGCAGTTCTTCGACTACGTGATCGAGGATCTGAACGGCGCGCTCAACAAGCTCGCCAACACCCGCGTTTCCAGCGCCAATCGCGGCAATAGCGGCATCGTCATCCGCGGCCTGTCCTCGGACGGCATCAGCCAGCCGACCAACTCCTCCCCGACCATTGCCGTGATCGTCGACGGCGCCTCGCAGAATGGCGAGGGCATCCGGCGCGGCAATCGCGGCACCTGGGACGTCGCCGATGTCGAGGTGTTCCGCGGCCCGCAATCCACGCTTCAGGGCCGCAACGCCATGGGCGGCGCGGTGGTGGTGAACACCAACGACCCGACCTGGACCACGGAGGCCGCCCTGGAGGGCGATATCGCCGGCTCGTCGAATTCGGGGGATTTCGGCAGCGGCGCCTTCATGCTGTCGGGCCCGATGATCGAGAACCAGCTCGCCTTCCGTGTCGCCGGGCAATATTTCGAGGATGAAAGCGGCATCGCCTATGCCGATCCGCTGAACGAGGATCTTGGCCAGGGCTATTTCGGCCAGCTGCGCGCGAAGTTCCTGCTCACCCCCGCCGCGCTGGACGGCTTCGAGGCGCTGTTCACCATCAGCCACACCTCGGACCGGCCCTCGGTCTCGGCGGTGACCGGCCCGGACTTCTTCGCCCGCCGCTTCGATTCCGACGTCTCGGCCGTCGAGCTGCGCCAGACCGACGTCACCAATGTCGTCGCCAACGTCTCCCAGGATCTCGGCGCGGGCATCACGCTGCGCTCGGTCACGGCCTTCATCCAGACCGACGCGACCATCGAAAGCCCCCAGGGCGCCGTCGCCTTCATTCGCGACGAAGTGCGTCCCGGCAAGGATTTCACCGAGGATCTGCGTCTCGAACTGGAGGAAGGCGTGCGCCCGCTGAGCGGCGTCATCGGCCTCAATATTGGCCGCTTCAGCTATGAGCGCGACTCCAGCATCACGGTGACCAACGCCGCCTATGGCCTGTACGACATGCTGTATCAGGACATTCAGGCCAGCAATACGCTGACGTCCTATGCGCTCTATGCCGACATGCGCTACGCCATCGCCGAGCGGTGGTCGCTCATGTTCGGCGGCCGTCTCGGCTACGAGACCGTCGACGTCACCAATGATGGCGAAGTGCTGAACCTCCGGTCCTTCGGTTACGACACGATCGACCAGACCGCCTCCACCGACTACACGGTGGCGCTGCCCAAGATCGGTGTCGCCTACGAGATCGACGACAAGCAGAACCTCGCTTTCACCGTCAGCGAAGGTTTCCGCGCGGGCTTCGCCGCCGTCGATACCTATGGCAATCCCTATGAGGTCGAGCCTGAAACGCTCTGGGCCTATGAGGTGGCCTATCGCTCCAAGTGGTTTGACGACCGGCTCGAAGTCAACGTGAACGGCTTCTACTACAAGTACACCGATCTCCAGATCACGGTGGAGGATCCCAACCCGCTGTTCCGGCAGTCCATCACCATGAATGCCGGCAAGGCGCATGCCTATGGCGCGGAATTCGAGCTGCGCGCGCGCCTCACGCAGGAATTCACCGCCTTCGCCTCTCTGGGTCTGCTGAAGACCGAATTCGACAGCGCGGTGACGGCGACCGGCGACTATACCGGCAACGAATTCCCCGAGGCCCCCGCCGCCACCTTCAACATTGGCGGCGTATATCGCCATGGTTCCGGCTTCTTCGCCTCGGCCGACCTGTCCTACACCGATAGCTATTACTCGGTGGGCGACGTCGCCAATACCGAGGATGAACAAGTCTCCGCCTTCACCCTCGTCAATGCGGCGGTGGGCTATGAGGCAAAGAACTGGTCGCTCACCCTCTACGCCAAGAACATCTTCGATGAGCAGTATCTGACCAGCATCTACATCGACAATGTCGGCTCGGAGGCGAATATCGGTGATGGCCGGGTGATTGGCGTGCGGGCGCGCGCAACGTTCTGATGCAGACACATGACGGGCCTGCGGGCATGAACGCGCCGCCGAACGGTGCTGACAAGACGACGGAGGCGGCGCGGATCATCAGCGCCGCCTTTGGCGTTCTCGCACGGCACTGGACGCTGCCACAGGCTGATGTCGGCCCGGTGGAGCCCGGTTTCACACCGCTGACCGCGCTGTTCGGCGCCGAGCCTTTCCTGGCAGCGATGCTGGCCCGCCAGCAGGCGGGAACACCGGGCCTCGACGCGAAGGGGGCCGCGGCCTTCTTCATCTCTGAATATTCCAACCTGCTCGGAATCCTCGCGGCGGTGCCGTTCCTCTCGCACGGTCTCGTGCCGGACCTGTCGGCGGCGAACTGCGCGCTCTCGGCGCAGCTGCCGCCGGGCGAGGCGCCGCGCGTGAGGCTGCGCCTGCTGAACGCGGCCGGCGTGACCGACCGCGTACCGGCGGAGGCGGAAGCCTGCTTCAGCTTGGTCGACCATGAGGGCTTGCGCGACGCCCTCTCCCACGCTCTCGAAGCCCACATGGCGCCGCTGATCGACAGCCTGCACGCCCGCACCGATCTGCCGCGACGGGCGATGTGGCGGCTCGTCGGCGACGCCGTCGCCATGCGCTTTCTGGAAGCGGGCCAGCGCCTCGGTTGCGAAGCGACAGCGAAAGAGGACGTCATGGCCGTCCTGATGCGGCCGGGCTCCCCGCTCGCCAACCGGCAATTGCATTTCTTCGACGTCGAGATCGTCGACGACGCGCCGCCGCGCGAGGTGCTGGCCCGCCGCACCTTCCGCGCCCGTGGCGGCTGCTGCCGCTTCTACACCGCGCCGGGCGGCTCGCTCTGTACCAGTTGCGTGCTGGTCAAGCCCGAGGACCGGCGGCAGCGCATCGAAGCCCGGATGCGGGCCGAGCTCGGCCTGCCGCCTGCGCCCCAAGAGTCGTTCAGCCCGCTCACTCCGGCATCACGACATCAAGGGGGCGACGCATGATACGGCCGCTTGCCACGCTCACGCTCGGTCTCGCTCTGCTTGGCATGCTCGGTGCGCCGGCGCGGGCCTGCGAGGGGCGCCGCATCGAATCCGCGGACATCCTGCATGCACCGGTCTGCGTCCCCACCGATCCCCGGCGCATCGTGGTCCTCGACCCGACCTTCAGCCTGGGCATGGGGCTGGAACTGGAGCTGCCGCTGCTGGGAGCGCCGCTGGCAGTGATGAGCGACCATGCCCTGCGCGAGAAGGCGCTGGCACGCGGCGTCACGGATCTCGGCAGCTTCATGGAGCCGAGCATCGAGCGCATCGTTGCCTTGCAGCCCGATCTCATCCTCGGGACCGCGCTGGCCGACCGCGCCTATCCCCTGCTGTCACAGCTCGCCCCGACCGTGCTGATCGACGCGGATAACTGGCAGGACTATCTGCGGCTTGTCGCTGAGGTCGCCGGGCGGCGGGAGCGGGGCGAGCAATTGCTTGAAGGCTACAGGACGCGCGTCGCCCACCTGAAATCCCGCGTGCCGGACCGCAGCGTCTCCGTGGTGCGCATCACCCCATGGGATTTTCAGGTCTATCTCGACGGCCCCAAGGCCTATGGCCCCTTCGCGGTGCTGCGGGATGTCGGCGTGCGGCGTTCGGCCTATGAGACGACAGGGGGGGATGAAACCCTCAAGCGCCCGGACTGGGAAGCTCTTGCCGGGCTCAATGGCGAAACCCTGCTCTACATCGTCGGCGGCGTGAACAACTCGGCCACCAGCGGCCGGCACGAGGAGGTGCTCGCCAACCCGCTCTGGCAGATGCTGCCCGCCGTGAAGGCGGGGCGCGTGCATCGTCTCGATCCGGCCGTCTGGATGGAATTCAGCGGCGTCGGCTCGGCGCATCGCGTGCTGGATGATGTCGAGCGCCTCATCATCGCCCAGCCATGAGGACGCCTGACGACACGGCCTCCCTCCGGCAAGACAGTCGGAGCCGAAGCCTGCGCGGCCTCGGCCTGGCTCTCGCTGTCGCGGCGCTGCCGGTCCTCGCGCTGTGGGCGCTGAATACGGGCAACGCGGCCATACCGCTCGATAGGCTGGTGGCTGCCGTGATCGGGTTCGACGCGTCGCGCGAGCACCTCATCCTGTGGGAGGTGCGCTTGCCGCGCGTGCTGGCCGGGCTGCTGGTCGGCGCCCAGCTCGCGGTTGCCGGGGCCATCATGCAGGCGGTGACCGCCAACCCGCTGGCGTCCCCCGGCCTGCTCGGCATCAATGCCGGCGCCGCCTTCGCCGTGGTGCTGGCCATCGCGCTGGCGGGCATGGACGGCGCCGGCACGCTCATGTGGTTCGCCTTTCTTGGCGCCGGCATGGCGGCCGTCACGGTGTACGCTCTGGGATCGGCCGGACGGGGCGGGGCAACCCCGCTCAAGCTCGCCCTGGCCGGTGCGGTGCTGACCGCATTCCTCGCCTCGCTGACGACCGTGATCCTGCTGCGTGACCAGACCACGCTGGACAATGTCCGCCTCTGGTCCATCGGCAGCCTGAGCGGCCGCCCGATGAGTGCTGTGCTCGCCATTGGTCCCTGGGGCCTCGCCGGGCTTGTGGGCGCGATGCTGGCGCGCGGGCCGATCATGACGCTGAGCCTCGGCAGCGACCTGTCGCGGGCGCTCGGCCAGAGCCTCGGCCTGTGGCGGGCGATCAGCGCCGCCCTCGTCGTCCTGCTCGCCGGCGCCGCCGTGGCGCTGGCCGGCCCGGTCGGCTTCGTCGGCCTCGTCGTGCCGCATATGGCGCGACTGCTGGTCGGGCCCGACTATCGCTGGATCATCGCCTACAGCGCCCCGCTCGGTGCCGGACTGGTTCTGCTCGCCGACACATGGCTGCGCTGGCTATCGGGCGTCGACATACCGGTGGGCGTCATGCTGGCACTGGTGGGCGGCCCAGTCTTCATCGCGCTGGTGCGTCGGCAAGGATGGAGCCTGCGATGATCGCCGTGGCGCTGCCGGCTCTCCTCATCCTGCCCCTCGCCCTGCTCGCCCTCGCCTGGGGCGATGCCGGTGTGGCGCCGGGCGATATCGCGGCGTGGCTGTCGGGCGATCCGGTGGCTGCGGTGCTGGTCGGCTCGCTGCGCGCCCCCCGCCTCGCCGCGGCGCTGCTCGTCGGCGCCTGCCTCGGGGTGGCCGGTGCGATCACCCAGGCGGTCATGCGCAACCCGCTCGCCGAGCCGGGCCTGCTGGGCATCAATGGCGGTGCCGGACTTGCTGTCATCGTCCTGATCGTCCACCTCACTGCACCGACTGGCCAGTGGCTTCCGGTCGCCGGTTTCGCCGGCGCGGCGCTGGCGGCGGGCGCGATCTACGCACTGTCCTGGCGGGGAGGCACGTCCTCGATCCGGCTCATCCTGATCGGCATCGGCGTGTCCGCCCTGACCGGGGCGGGCATCGCTTTCATCACCGCCTTCGGCGACGTCAGCAAGGTCCAGCGGGCCATGAGCTGGATGGCGGGAAGTCTCTATGGTTCTGATTGGAAAAGGGTTTTCCTTCTCCTCGGATGGGCCTTGCCCGCGCTGGCGGCAAGCTGGCTGCTCGCGCGCGACCTCACATTGATGGCCTTTGACGACGACACGCTCCAGGGATTGGGCATGCGCCTCCAGCTGATGCGGGGGACGTTGATCCTGTTATGCACGATCCTCGCCGGCGCCGCCGTCGCGACAGCCGGCCCCATCGCCTTCATCGGCCTGATCGCCCCGCATCTCGCCCGCCTGTCCGCGAGAACGCGCTATCTCATTCCGATCACTGCGCTTTATGGTGCCATATTACTCCTGACGGCGGACATCTTGGCGCGGGCCTTGATGCTGCCGGCCGGCCTCCTGACGCCGCTGATCGGCATCCCTTTTGTCGGATTTCTCCTGCGGAAACAAAGCCATGAGTGAAGTGGCCGGGCCCGCCCGACTCCGGGCGCAAAGGATCAGCGTCGGGTATCGCGGCCGCGATGTGCTGCATGATCTGACGTTGGAGGTGCCTTCATACCGCTTCACCGCTCTCCTCGGCCCGAATGGCAGCGGCAAGTCCACCCTGCTCCGCGCCCTCGCCGGCCTCACGCCCTTGCGCACCGGCGAAGTAACGCTCGACGGACACACCCTCCACACCCTCTCCCGCCGACACCTCGCGCAGAAGCTAAGCCTGCTTCCGCAGACGCCCCGTGCTCCCGACGACATTTCGGTCGCCGATCTCGTTGCCCAAGGCCGCTACCCGCACCGCCGCCTGTTTACATCCTGGAGTTCGCGAGACCAGCTTATCTGTAATGATGCCATGCGGTTGACCGATATTGATGATCTCGCGGCGAGGCCGCTCGGCGCTCTCTCAGGCGGACAACGCCAGCGCGCCTGGATCGCGATGACGCTGGCCCAGTCTGCCGACATCCTGCTGCTCGACGAGCCCACGACCTATCTGGACATCGCCCACCAGCTCGACATCCTCGATCTGCTGCGCCGGCTCGTGCGTGAGCAGGGGAAAACGATCGTGGCGGTTCTTCATGACATCAACCACGCGGCCCGCTTTGCCGATCATATCTGTTTGGTGAAGGATGGCAGGATCCTCGCAAGCGGCTCTACCCGCGAGATTATCCAGCCTGACCATCTCAAGAAGGCGTTCGCGATCGACGCGGTCATTCTCCACGACCCACACGACGGCATGCCGGTCTGCGTCGCCAGAAAATGATGTGGACGCGCGCGTTGAGGACGAGTCCCCCGCCGCGCCCTGCGACGCTCCATGCCAATTTACGGGATGGCCAGGCCAGAGTGTATGGTTCGCGAGCCATACCTGTTGCTGCGGCAGCCATAATCTGACGCCCAAGCGTGGATAAGATGTTGCAGGCCACTGGGCTTTAAAGCTGATGAGGCTGGACACCGTGACGGTGCGGACATGTCCACTGGAGAATCGGCCGTGAAGAACCTTTTCCTGGCCTGGCCGGTCTGGGCTGTCCTATCGGCGGCCTTCGCAGCGCTGACGGCCATCTTCGCCAAGATCGGCGTCGAGAATGTCGGCTCGGACTTCGCCACTTTCGTGCGCACAATCGTTATTCTGTGTGCGATCGCGGCCATTCTCGCCGTGACCGGGCAGTGGCAGTCTCCAGCATCCGTGTCGGGACGAAGTTACCTCTTTCTCGTCCTCTCCGGGCTGGCCACGGGGGCCTCGTGGCTTTGCTACTTCCGGGCATTGAAGTTGGGAGATGCCGCACGCGTCGCGCCGATCGACAAGCTCAGCGTGGTCATGGTCGCGGTGTTCGCCGTCCTGTTCCTGGGAGAGCGTCTGACGCTTCCCAACTGGTGCGGGGTCGCACTCATCGCGGCAGGCGCAATCCTCGTCGCCTACAAGCCCTAGCGTCGGCATTGCTTGGCCGGTGCTACTGAGGCCCGGCGCAATCACGCGTTGGGCATCAATGGCTCTGTGACTTGCGAGGATGTGAACGGACCCCGGAGACCTGTCTCAGGACAACGGCACTCTCCGGAAGGTCGTCACCGTCGCCGCGCTTGCCAATCTAGCCTCTTTCGGCGAAGGCGGCGGCTACCGGCGCGACCATTTGCGCGCCTTGGCTCAGCAGGTGGAGGTCGGCCCGAAAGAAGTCCGCATCATCGGATCGAAGGGCGACCTGCTCAAAACGCTGACTGCCGTTTCAGGAGGAAAATCAGCGGCGCTGGGCGTGCCCACTCAGGGACTGAAATGGCGGAGACGGAGGGATTCGAACCCTCGAGGCCCTTTTGGGGGCCTGCTCATTTAGCAAACGAGTGCCTTCAGCCTCTCGGCCACGTCTCCAGCCGGCGCGTGGCCCTTGACGGGTTCGGCAGCCAGCGGGGCCCTGTCTAGGTTTCCGGCGCCTCGCGGTCAAGGGCTTAGCGGCAAAGGGAACCGTCCGCAGCCTGCCGTCCACATGCCCGGCGCAAGTTTGCAGGCGCGGGAGATATCGAAAGGCCGCGACCGAAGGATGACACCCCTCCGGCGCCCACGGCCCGCGGGGGGCGGCGCCGCCCTGTCCGTCAGGCGGAGCGCACCCGCATGAGCGCGCCCTCGCCGCTGCGGTCAGCGCGCGCGCTGGTTGAACAGCACCTTCTGCGCGTCCTTGTCGGTGGCGAGGTCCATCTTGCCGCGATCCTCGGCATTGACCGCCAGCCCGCGCTTCACCGCCGGGCGGGCGAGCACGCGCTCCAGCCAGGCGGCGAAATGCGGGAACTCCTTGATGTCCTGCCCCTGCCGCTCCCACAGCTTCGCCCAACCCACGCAGGCGATGTCGGCGATGGAATAGTCGCCGGCGAGGAAGGGGCGGTCGGCGAGGCGCTTGTTCATCACGCCATAGAGCCGGTGGACCTCGTTGGTGTAGCGGTCGATGGCGTAGGGGATCTTTTCCGGCGCGTAGATGCGGAAATGATGCGCCTGCCCGGCCATCGGCCCGAGGCCAGCCATCTGCCAGAACAGCCACTGCTCGACCTCGACCCGCCCGCGCTCGTCCGACGGGTAGAACAGCCCGGTCTTGCGCCCGAGATATTGCAGGATCGCGCCGGATTCGAAGATGGAGATCGGCGCGCCGTCCGGCCCTTCCGGGTCGAGGATGGCGGGAATCTTGTTGTTGGGCGACAGAGCGAGGAAGTCGGGGCGGAACTGCTCGCCCTTGCCGATGTTCACCGGCAGCACCTCATAGGGCAGCCCGCATTCCTCCAGCATGATGGAGATCTTCCACCCGTTGGGGGTCGGCCAGTAATGAAGCTGGATCGGCTGGGTCTGAAGCTGGGCCATGGCCTTGCGCCTTTTGGAACGCTCGTGGACGTTTCTCGCGCCCGCCCCCTGGCGGCCGTTAACCATGAGAACTAGGACGTGCCGGGCACGCTGGCAAGCGCGCCCGCAAAGCTGTGGCAAAGCCGTGGCGCCGTTGCCCACAAGCAAGCATGATCGCCGCCGGGCAAGATTTCGCTCAGCATCCAACCGCGCATACATGACCTATGGGAATATCTGTCATGTATTCGTGATGACGTTCAACATTTCATCGTCTTTGCACCGCACTTATGCCCGGCACTGCGGCTGAAATCTTCCTCGTTCGCAGCATCGCGAACGGGATTTACGAGGGAAATATCATGACCCATCGTCTCCTCGCCGGGCTTGTCGCCGCCGGCATCGGCCTCGCCTCGGCCTCCGCTTTCGCCGCCACGCCAGCTCCGGCCACCGCGCCCACCCCCGCCGCGCATCAGAAAGTCGCGAGCGCGTCCAAGACGGACTGCCAGAAGGAGTGGAAGACCGGCGAGAAGGCCGGGAAGCTCGGCGGCCTCGGCCAGAAGGATTTCCTCGCCAAGTGCCAGAAGGGCGCCTGAGCCGCGCCTCGACCGCAGGCGGGCCGACGCGCGACCCTGGCGCCGGCCCGTCGCGCCGCCCCGGCGCGCGGTGGTGAATGTCGCACCTGCGACGAATCACGACCTCGCGCGTTAGGAGCAGCGGACCGGTGCGGAGGCCGGCCGCTGGAGGATGGATGCCGCGCGCGAATCAGATCGCCCTGCCCGGCCTCGCCGCCCTGCTCCTGGGGGCGGCGTTGATTCATGGCGCGCCGCTGCCCGCCCGCGCGCAGGCGACCGCACCAGCGAGCCCGAACGCCGCGAGCGCGACGACCTCCTCATCCCCCGCGCCGGTAGCCGCCAAGGCCTGCGCCGATCGCTGGAATGCGCTCAAGGCGGCGAACCAGACGGGCGCGACCACCTATCGCGACTTCTACCAGTCCTGCATGGCCGGCGCCGCGCAGGCCGGCAGCGCGGGTCCGGCGCCACCTGCGGCCAAGCCGGCGACGCCCACCGGCCCGGCCGCCACCGCCGCGCGCCCGACCATTCGCCAATGCGCGGACCTCTGGAGCGAGCTGAAGGCGAAGAACCAGACCGGCGATCTCACCTATCGCGACTTCGCCCAGCAATGCCTTGCCGGCAGCGGTCCGGCCGAACCGGCCAAGGGCGCGGCAAAGGCAGAGGCGAAGAACGCGCCCACAGACGCCAAGCCGGACGGCGCGTCCTCTGCCACGAGCAAGGCCGAAACGCCCCCGGCGGTGGTGACGACGCTCGCCCCTCCCCCGCCCGAGGCCCTGCAAAAGCCGACCGACGAGGCCGACCGCGCCGCGGTGAATCGCTGCAATGGCGAGTGGCAGGCCTACAAGGCCCGGCACAACCTCTCCGGCGCCAAGGCCTGGCACGTCTTCATGGCCCGCTGCCTGCCCTGAGCGGCGCCGTCAGCCGGCGGAAAAGTCGATCTTGAAGCCGTCGAGCCGCTTTTCGAATCCGAGCCGCTCATAGAAGCGGTGCGCGTCGAGCCGCTTCTTGTTGGAGACGAGCTGCAAGGAAGAGGCCCCGCGCCGCTTCGCCTCGGCGATGGCGAATTCCATCATCGCCGCGCCGACGCCCTGCCCGCGCAGATCCGGATCGACCTGCACCGCCTCGGCAATGGCGAGGCGCGCGCCGTGGCGGGTCAGTGCCCGCATCATCATGAGCTGGAAGGTGCCGACCACGCGCCCGCCGAGCCGGGCGACATAGAGCGTCGCGCGGGGATCGGCGGCGATGTCGTCAAAGGCGCGCTCATAGTCGGGAAAATCGGCGGGGTCGGCGCTGTCGCGCACGCCGAACATCGTTTCGCGGGCGAGGATGGAGACGATGGCCGGCAGGTCCGCCCGGGTGGCGGGCCCGACGAGAATGGAGGCAGTCGCGGGCGCGTCGCTCCCTGTTCCTGTCGCGCGATCAGCCTGCGTCACCTGATCCGTCATTCCTGATTCCCCGCCTTCCAGCCATGCGCGACGTCCTAGCGCGACGCAGGAACAATGTCGCGGTCGTCGGCTCGGCGCGCCCGCAGATCGCCAACAGGAACGGCCCCGGCGCCAGCCTGAGACATGATGATGTCGGCCATAGGCTGGCGAATCGGCAGCGGCGATCATGCGCCGCTGCCGCGCGGGGCTCCCTCTACGGGTGGGATCGGCCGGTGCGGTTTGATATCCGGCCTCGGTGACGCACTCACGCGTCGGGGGCGACCTGGTGGTTGGCGAGCAGCTCGAGCGCCTTCACCAGCGCCGAGTGATCCCACGCCGCGCCGCCATTGGCCGCGCAGGCGCTGAACAGCTGCTGCGCCAGCGCCGTCGAGGGCAGCGACATCTGCATCTGCCGCGCGCCGTTCAGCGCGAGGTTCAGATCCTTCTGGTGCAGCTCGATGCGGAAGCCCGGATTGAAGGTGCGCTTGATCATGCGCTCGCCATGCACTTCCAGGATGCGCGAATTGGCAAAACCGCCCATCAGCGCCTGGCGCACCTTGGCCGGGTCGGCACCGGCCTTCGAGGCGAAGAGCAGCGCCTCGCCCACGGCGAGGATGTTCAGCGCGACGATGATCTGGTTGGCCACCTTGGTGGTCTGGCCGTCGCCATTGCCGCCGACGAGGGTGATGTTCTTGCCCATCTTCTCGAACAGCGGCTTCACCGTCTCGAAGGCGCCCTCGGGGCCGCCGACCATGATGGTGAGCGAGGCGGCCTTGGCGCCGACCTCGCCGCCGGAGACCGGCGCATCGAGATAGTCGCAGCCGAGATCGTTGATCTTCTTGGCGAATTCCTTGGTCTCGACCGGCGCGATCGAGCTCATATCGACCACGATCTTGCCCGGCGTCAGCCCCGCCGCGATGCCGTTCTCGCCGAACAGCGCGGCGGCCACATGCGGGGTGTCCGGCACCATGGTGATGATGATATCGGCGTGCCTGGCGACTTCCGTGCCGGTCGCGCAGGCCACGCCGCCCTTGCCGGTCAGCTCCGCCGGAACCGGCTTGATGTCGTAGAGATACAGCTCATGGCCCGCATCGATCAGGTGACCCGCCATCGGCGCGCCCATGATGCCGAGACCGACAAATCCAACCTTCGCCATCGTCTCTTCCTCGCTCGTTGAACCGGTCTCAGGCCTTGAACTTCTTCGCGATGGCTTCGGTGCTGCGCGCCAGCGTGCCGGTGTCGATGCCCACCGCCGTGAAGGTGCTCCCCGCCGCCATGTAGCGCCGCGCCAGCGTCTCGTCGCCGGTGAGGATGCCCGCCGGCTTGCCGGTGGCGACGATACGGTGCAGCGTGCCTTCGATCAGCTCGACGATGTAGGGGTTGCCCTGGTCGCCGAGATAGCCGAGGTCGGAGGACAGATCGCCCGGCCCGACGAACAGGCCGTCGATCCCGTCCACCGCCGCGATGGCCTCGATATTGTCGAGCGCCTGCTTGGTCTCGATCTGCACGAGGATGCAGATCTCCTCATGCGCGCGGGCGTGGTAGTTGGCGACACGGCCATAGCGCGAGGCGCGGGCCGCCCCGGCAAAGCCGCGGATGCCGTGCGGCGGAAAGCGCGTCGCCGCGACGGCCGCCTGCGCCTGCTCCACCGTCTCGACCATCGGCACCAGGAAGGTGAGCGTGCCGATGTCGAGGAAGCGCTTGAAGACGATCGGATCGTTGACGGGAATGCGCACGATCGGGTGCGTGGTGTTCTCCATCATCGCGTGAAGCTGCGCGAGCACGCCGGGCACGTCGTTCGGCGCGTGCTCGCCGTCAATGATCAGCCAGTCGAAGCCGGAGCCGGCGAGGATCTCGGTGGCGGTCGGGCTCGCCATGCTGTTCCAGAAGCCGATCTGCTGGCGGCCGGCCATGAGGCCGCGTTTGAAGCTGTTGACGGGCAGGTCCACGGTGAGCGTCCTTGTCGTGATGGAGCGTGAGGGAAAGGCCGGGCCGCTATTCGGCAAGGGCCTGCTTGCGTGTCTTCAGCACCGCCGGCGACAGCATGGCGAGCAGCATGATCGCGACGATGGCGAGCAGCAGAGCGCTGATCGGGCGGGTGACGAACACGGTGGGGTCGCCATCGGCGAGCTGCATGGCGCGGCGGAAATTCTCCTCCAGCTGCGGACCCAGCACGAGGCCGAGCAGCAGCGGCGCCGGCTCGACGCCGACCTTGATGAAGAAGTAGCCGACCACCGCGCAGCCCAGCATCAGCCAGACATTGAAGGCGCTGTTGGAGATGCCGTAGGTGCCGATGCAGCAGAACAGCACGATGGCCGGGAACAGCAGCCGGTACGGGATCTTCAGCATGGAGACCCACAGGCCCACCAGCGGCAGGTTGATGATCAGCAGCATCAGATTGCCCGTCCACATGGAGGCGATGACGCCCCACACCAGTTCGGGTTGCTCGGTCATCACCTGCGGGCCGGGCTGGATGCCCTGCATCATCAGGGCGCCGATCATCAGCGCCATCAACGCATTGGCGGGAATGCCGAGCGTCAGCAGCGGGATGAAGCTGGTCTGCGCGCCGGCATTATTGGCGGCCTCCGGCCCGGCGACGCCCTCGATGGCGCCCTTGCCGAAACGCGAGGGATCCTTGGCCAGCTTCTTCTCCAGCGCATAGGCGGTGAAGGGCGGCAGCGCCGCGCCACCGCCCGGCAGCACACCGAGCGCCGAGCCGATGAAGGTGCCGCGCAGCATGGCGGGAAAGGCGGCCTTGAGATCGGCCCGCGAGGGAATGAGGTCGCGCAGCTTCTGGCTCACCACCTGCCGCACGGCCGGGCGCTCCAGATTGGCGATGATCTCGGCGAGGCCGAACAGGCCCATGGCGACGGGCACGAAATCCAGCCCGTCCGCCAGCGCCGGGACGCCGAAGGTCATGCGCGCCACACCGGAATTCACATCGATGCCGACCGTGCCGATCAGCAGGCCGAGAAACACCATGGCGAGCGACTTGGACACCGAGCCATGCGCGAGGATGACGGCGGCGAACAGGCCGAGCACCAGCAGGCTGAAATATTCGACCGCGGTGAATTTCAGCGCCAGCGCCGCCAGCGGCAGGCTGAGCACGGCGATGACGACCGTCGCGACCGTGCCGGCGAAGAAGGAGGAGATGGCCGCGATGGCGAGCGCCGGGCCCGCCCTGCCCTGCTTGGCCATCTCATGGCCGTCGAGGCAGGTGACGACCGAGGAGGTCTCGCCGGGCACATTGACCAGGATCGCCGTGGTCGAGCCGCCATATTGCGCGCCATAGAAGATGCCGGCGAGCATGATGAGCGCCGAGGCGGGCGCGAGGCCGAAGGTGAAGGGCAGCAGCAGCGCCACTGTCGGGATCGGCCCGATGCCCGGCAGAACGCCGATGGCCGTGCCGATCACGACACCGATCAGGCAGTAGAACAGATTGTTCCACTGCAGCGCGGTCGAGAGGCCGAGGAGGAGGTTGTCGAAGAGTTCCATGGCGTCTTGGGCTCACCAGGGCCAGATGGACACGGGCAACGCCAATGCCTTGATGAAGAGCAGCACCGCGCCGGCCGTGACCGCGAGGCCGAAGACGATCACCTCGAAAAAGCGGCTCTCGCGGCTGGCGGCGGCGGCGATGAGGATGGCGGCGAAGGAGGCGAGCGCGAGCCCCGCATTCTCGATCAGCAGCGCGAACACGCCGACCGCCGCGCCGACCCCGAGGATGGGACGCAGCTGAACCGGGTCGATCCCGGCATGGCCGCGCAGCAGGCCCCGCCCGGCGAAGAACAGGCCGAAGGCCAGGAGGATCAGCGCGATGGCGCGGGGCATGTAGCCCGGCCCCATATCGGCGGCGGTGCCACCGTTGAGCCCGCGCGTGGCGACGAGGGTGCCCGCCGCCACGGCGATGAGGAAGGCGCCGAACGCAAGGTCCGGCCAGTCGAAGCGGCGGCGGGTCACGGCGCGTCCCGCTCAGTTGGTCTTGATGTCGGCAGCGCGGACGATATCGCCCCAGCTCTTGATGTTGGTCGCGAGCCAGGTCTTGACGTCTGCCGGCGAACCGGGACGCACCGAGCCGCCCTGCTCGGCAATCTTTTCCTTGATGTCCGGCATGGCGAGTATCTTGTTCAGCTCGGCATTGAGCTTGGCGACCACCTCGGGTGGCGTCTTGCCGGTCGTCAGCAGGCCCTGCCAGGTGCCGGCGTCGCTAAGCGGGAGCTTGGCTTCCTTGAACGTCTCGACATTGGGCAGCGCCGCCAGACGCTCGTCGCCGGTCACCGCGATGCCGACGAGCTGGCCATTGGTGACGAAGGGGAGCGTCGCCGTCGCGCCATTGATGATGACCGTGCTCTCGCCGGAAACCACCGCGCGGGAGGCCGCCGCGCCGCCCTTATAGGGCACATTCTTCCACTCGATCCCGAGATCGCGGGCGAGTGCCACGGCGGTGATGTGGTTGAGCGCGCCGACACCGGAATTGGCGACCGCCAGCTTGCCCGGATTGGCCTTGGCATAGGCGACCAGCTCGGCGACGTTCTTGGCCGGCACGGCGGGGTTCACCGCCAGCACATAGGGGCCGAACATCACCATGCCGACCGGAGCGAGATCGGCCTCGACATTGTAGGACAGGTCCGGGAACAGGCTCGGCGCGATGGCGAGCGAGCCGATATCCATCAGCAGCAGCGTGTGGCCGTCGGGGCGCGCCTTGGCGACCGCGTCGGCGCCGATATTGCCGGCGGCACCGGGCTTGTTCTCCACCACCACGGGCTGGCCCACGGCTTCGGAGAGCTTCGGCGCGATCAGGCGGGCCAGAATGTCGGACGTGCCGCCGGGGGCGAAGGGCACGACGATGCGCACCGGGCGATCGAAGCTCTGCGCGGCGGCGGGACCGGCCGCGAAAGCCGGCGCGAGGACGGAAAGAGCGAGAGCGGCCGCGGCCGCCTTGAGAATGCGAAGGCTCATTGGCGTTACCTCCAGGGAGTGGCGATGGCGACGTTGCGCCTTGCTTGTTGGGTGGCGTCGTCGCCTCCACCGTCAATCTAGGGCGCTTTCGATGCGACAATGAGTTGTTCTCTGCATTGATCGATGCCAGTTTTGCATTGATGTTTGAACTCAGTCATCTCCGCTGCTTTGTCGCCGTCGCCGAGGAACTGCATTTCGGCCGCGCCGCCGCGCGCCTCAATCTCACCCAGCCGCCGCTCAGCCGGCAGATCCAGTTGCTCGAGCATACGCTGGACGTGAAGCTGCTGGAGCGCACCAGCCGCTCGGTCAGCCTCACCCGCGCCGGGCACAGCTTCCTGCCGGAGGCGCGGCGGCTGCTGCGGCTCGCGGAGGGGGCGGCGCTGGCGGCGCGGCGGACGGCGAGCGGCGATGTCGGATCCATCACCCTCGGCTTCACCGCCGCCTCCGGCTACGATTTCCTGCCGCGCCTCATCACCCAGTTCCGCGCGGCGGCGCCCGGCATCGACCTCGTGCTGAAGGAGATGGTGTCGACCGACCAGTTCGAGTCGCTGACCTCCGGCCTCATCGATGTCGGCCTCGTTCGCCCCACCTTCAACCGCCGGGAAGTCGTCTCGCTCTGCGTGGTGCGCGAGCCCCTGATGATGGCCGCGCCGGAAGGTCACCCCCTCACCCGCGCTCCCGAGGTCCAACTGGCCGATCTCGACCGCCAGCCCATGGTGACCTATTCGCCCTATGAGGCCCGCTATTTCTACGATCTGCTGGCGACACTCTTCGCCACCGCCGGGATCACGCCGCGCTATGTCCAGCACATCAGCCAGGTTCACTCGATCCTCGGCCTGGTGAAGGCCGGCCTCGGCGTGGCTCTCGTCCCCCGCGCCGCGCGCAATCTGCGCTTCGAGGGCGTGGCGCTACGTCCCCTCGCGACCGGCGCGTCCCCTACCGTCGAGCTTCATGCGATCTGGCGGCCGGGCAACACCAACCCGGCCATACCCGCCCTACACCACACCTTGCAGGATCTGGTGACGAGGCCGGAGTCCGACCTCTAGCACGTCGCGCGCAACGCGGGCGGGTAAGAGCGCCGACGGACGCCCCCGCCTCAGATGCCCAGCTTGGCCTTCAAGAGGTCGTTCACCGTCTGCGGCGCGGCCTTGCCGCCGGTCTGCTTCATCACCTGGCCGACGAACCAGCCGAGCATGGTCGGCTTGGCCTGAACCTGCGCCACCTTGTCGGGGTTGGCGGCGATGATGGCATCGACCGCCGCCTCGATGGCGCCGGTGTCGGTGACCTGCTTCATGCCGCGCGATTCGACGATGGCGCGCGGGTGGCCATCCTTCTCCTCGGCGATGATGATCGCCAGCACGTCCTTGGCGATCTTGCCGGAGATGGTGCCGTCGGCGATCAGGTCGACCAGCCCGGCGATCTGCACCGGGGTGATGTGGGTCTCGAAGACCGAGAGGCCGGAGGCATTGGCGAAGGCGGAAACGTCGCCCATCACCCAGTTCGCCACCGCCTTGGCGTCGCGCACGGTGCCGCCATGGGCCACCGCCGCCTCGTAATAATCCGCCGTCTCCTTCTCGGCGACCAGCACGTCCGCGTCATAGGCGGAAAGGCCATAATCGCGGATGAAGCGCGCCTTCTTCTCGTCCGGCAACTCGGGCAGATGCGACGCCAGCTCGTCGACGAAGGCCTGGCTGAATTCCAGCGGCAGCAGGTCCGGGTCGGGGAAGTAGCGGTAGTCATGCGCTTCTTCCTTGGAGCGCATGGAGCGCGTCTCGCCCTTGCCGGGGTCGAACAGGCGGGTTTCCTGCTCGATCTTCCCGCCATCCTCGATGATGCCGATCTGCCGGCGGGCCTCGGTCTCGATGGCCTGGCCGATGAAGCGGATGGAGTTGACGTTCTTGATCTCGCAGCGCGTGCCGAAATCATCGCCGGGCTTGCGCACGGAGACATTCACGTCGGCGCGCAGCGAGCCCTTTTCCATGTCGCCGTCGCAGGTGCCGAGATAGCGCAGGATGGTGCGCAGCTTGGTTACATAGGCCTTGGCTTCCTCGGAGGAGCGCAGGTCCGGCTTGGAGACGATCTCCATCAGCGCCACGCCCGAGCGGTTGAGGTCGACAAAGGACTGGGTGGGGTGCAGATCGTGGATCGACTTGCCGGCATCCTGCTCCAGATGCAGGCGCTCGATGCCGACCTCGATCGGCCCGTCCGGCGTGTCGACCAGCACCACGCCCTCGCCGACGATGGGGCTCTTGTACTGGCTGATCTGGTAGCCCTGCGGCAGGTCCGGGTAGAAATAGTTCTTCCGATCAAACACCGAGCGGTTGTTGATCTGCGCCTTCAGCCCGAGGCCGGTGCGCACCGCCTGCTTGACGCATTCGGCGTTGATCACGGGGAGCATGCCCGGCATGGCCGCGTCGACCAGCGAGACATGGCTGTTCGGATCGCCGCCGAATTCGGTCGAGGCGCCCGAGAACAGCTTGGAGTTGGAGGTCACCTGGGCATGGATTTCCATGCCGACCACGATCTCCCAGTCGCCGGTCGCGCCCTTGATGAGCTTCTTCGGGTCGGCGGGGCGGGCGTGCATGTCCATGGGGTCGAACCTGTTCTGGCGGGCGTCGGCGCGGCGTTACTCTCGTGCCTGTTCCCTACCGCGCGGGCGCCCATCCTGACAACCGTCTCGCGCGCGTTGCCGGCGCGCGCGCCGCGACGCGCGATCACCGCTGCGTGGCAATCCTATCTTACCGACACACGCATCACATCCATCATCACAGCACCACTCACGCGATTGTGGCTGCGACTTCGGAACTAATCCTAAAGCCCAATCATAGTGTTACTCAGTTATGGTCTAAAAAAATTACCAACAAGATCAAAAACACGCCCCGCCAACCACGCGCCCGGCACCGGCCATGGCCACGGACAGCGCGCGTGCTCAGGAAACGCGCCCCCAAGGAGAAAACGCCCCATGTCGATGGGACTGCTCGCCCTACTCGCCTTTCTTCCCATCATCTCCGCCGGAGTTCTGCTGATCGGCTTCCGCGTCGCGGCGCGCATCGTGATGCCCATCACCTATGTGATGGCAGTGGTGATCGCCTTCCTCGTCTGGGGCGTCAGCGCCAACCGGATTCTCGCCTCGACCCTGCAGGGCCTCATCCAGACGGCGGGCCTGTTGTGGATCATCTTCGGCGCCATCCTGCTGCTGAACACGCTCAAGCATTCCGGCGCCATCTCCACCATCCGCGCCGGCTTCACCGCCATCAGCCCGGACCGGCGGGTGCAGGTGATCCTCATCGCCTGGCTGTTCGGCTCCTTCATCGAGGGCGCCTCGGGCTTCGGCACGCCGGCGGCGGTGGCGGCCCCGCTCATGGTGGCGGTCGGCTTCCCGGCCATGGCGGCGGTGGTGTTCGGCATGATGATCCAGTCGACGCCGGTGTCCTTCGGCGCGGTCGGCACGCCGCTGATCGTCGGCGTGCAGACCGGGCTCGACCGGGCGGCGATCGACGGGCAACTGGCGCAGGTGGGTTCGAACTGGCCGGCCTTCTTCCACATCATCACCTCGGAAGTGGCGATCCTCCACGCCATCTGCGGCACGCTCATGCCGCTCTTCCTCATCATGGCGATGACCCGCTTCTTCGGCCGCAACCGGAGCTGGACGGAAGGGCTCTCCATCGCCCCCTTCGCGCTGATGGCGGCCTTCGCCATGACGGTGCCCTATGTGCTCTCCGCCGTGCTGCTGGGCGCCGAGTTCCCCTCGCTGATCGGCGGCCTGGTCGGCCTCGCCATCATGACGCTGGCGGCACGTGCCCGCTTCCTGGTGCCACGCGACAGCTGGGATTTCGCACCGACCAGCGAGTGGCCGAAGGAGTGGTTCGGCGCGCTCGACATCCGGCTCGACAGCCTCGCCAAGCGCACCATCCCGCTCGCGCTGGCCTGGACGCCCTATGTGCTGCTGGCGATCTTCCTGGTGGTCAGCCGCATGGTGCCCGCCATTGGCGGCACGCTGAAATCGGCGACGCTGGCGGTGTCCGGCATTCTCGGCGAACAGGGCATCAATGGCGATTTCCCGCTGCTGTTCTCGCCCGGCGGCCTGCTGGTCATCATCTGCCTCATCACCTTCGCGCTGCATCGCATGTCGGCGGCGGGCTTCGGCGCGGCGGTGCGCGAGAGCGGCGGCACGCTGATCGGCGCCGGCTTCGTGCTGATCTTCACCGTGCCGATGGTGCGGGTGATGATCAATTCCGGCGTCAACGCCAACGGGCTCGACAGCATGCCCGTGCTGGTCGCCGAATGGGTGTCGGCGCAGGTCGGCGCGGTCTACCCGGTGTTCGCCCCGTCGGTCGGTGCGCTCGGCGCCTTCCTCGCCGGCTCGAACACGGTGAGCAACCTCATGCTCAGCCAGTTCCAGTTCTCGGTGGCGCAGGGGCTGGGCCTCTCCTCGGCGCTGATGGTCGCCGGCCAGTCGGTCGGCGCGGCGGCGGGCAACATGATCGCGATCCACAATGTGGTCGCTGCCTCCGCCACGGTCGGCCTGCTCGGCCGCGAAGGGTCAACGCTGCGCATCACCATCCTGCCGACGATCTACTATTTGCTGGTGGCCGGCACGCTGCTGCTGGTCGGCTTCTACGTGATCGGCGTCAGTGACCCGCTCACCGTCATGCGCTGAGTCCCCCGCGCTTGAGCAAGATCAAGGCCGCCCCCGCGCGGGGCGGCCATTCTTCCCGCTGGCATTGCGGGGAGGCTTTCATGCAGGTGGACACGATCGACGAGCGGCTCGCCCTGTTCCGCGCCATGATGGAACATGCCGGGCTGTCCCCCGACAGCGGCATCGTTTCCGACGAGGAGCTGCGCGCTGCCGCCCAGCGGTGCCTGGGCTGTCGCGCGGCGGAGGAGTGCCATCACTGGATGGCCGAGAAATCCCCCGCCGACCCGGTTCCGGGCTTCTGCCGCAACGAGGATCACTTCGCGCAGTGGGTGGCGGAAACCATCGCCCGCGAAACGGCCGCGCTGGAGGCGTAGCCCCCGGCCCGGCCGCGCCTGCCTGTCAGTGCCGCGACAGCCGGTAGACCAGCACCCGTGTGTCGACATCGGCGTCGGCCTTGTAGTCGGCGCCGACCTGATGGCCCTGCGTGGTCAGGAAGTCGTTGTCATTGGCGATCAGCAGGAAGGCGTCGTCCGGGTGCGCCGGATCGAGCGCCGGCACCAGCGCCATCGATTCCCACTTCTCCGACAGGTCGGTGGCGTCATGCGGCGCGCCATTGTGGAGGCCCGCCTTGGCAAGCTCGGCATTGTCGTTGAGGTCGACCACCGGGCCGGTGAGCGTCGCCGGCGTCACCGACGGATCGACCACGCCCTTGGGCGCCACCGGTGTCAGCCCGTCAAAGGCGGTGCCGGCGATGTTGGTGGCGCCGGCAAAATCCAGCAGGTCGACACGGCGGTAGAGCGAGGTGTCGCCCTTCACGCCCCAGCCATTATTGCTGTCGCGCGAGAGCAGCAGGAAGCGGCCATCGCCCAGCGCGGCAAGCTCGCTCTGCGCGGCCACCAGTGTCTTGTCGCCATCCTTGAACAGCGGCAGCGGCACGACATATTCGCCGACCAGCGCGAGATGGTCGGGATCAGCCGCGTCATAAACCAAAGCGCGGGTGTTCTGACGGGTGGACTTCTTGTCGCCGCCATCCTGGCGCAGCGCGCTTTGCAGCACCACCGTCAGGCGCTTGGTCGCCGGCTCATAGGCCAGACCCTCGAAGCCCTGATTGTTCTGCCGGCCGGTCTCGGGGTCTTCCACCGCGGGCTTGGGCGCGCCGGGGCCGGGATTGTTGGAGGAGAAATCGAGCTTGCCCTTGCGCATCGGCAGGAAGGCGGCCGGCGGCAGGGTGGCGGAGAGCATCCGGCCCTCGGCGTTGAAGTGATAAAGCGCCGGCCCATACTCGTCGGAAATCATCAGCGAGCCGTCCGGCAGCCGCACGATGGCCTCGGGATCGAGGCTGACCGCGCCGGTCGCCGCGCCGGGAAGGCCGAGCCCGCCGGCCGGGCCGATGCCATTGGTGGTGTTAAGCGTCACCGGATCGAGCCCGCTCATCGGCGTGCCCGTGGTGTCGGTGAGCAGGAAACTGTCCTCCAGCTTCAGCGTCGCCATCGCCGCCTTGCCCGGCGCCGGCGTGTCGAAGGCGATGGACACCCGGTTGAGGCGCACATGATAGTCGCTCGTGCCCTCGACATTATAGCCACGGTCCGGCAGCAGCAGGAACTCGCCGGCATAGCCGGTGGCGGTCTTCGTCCAGGACAGCACGGTCATGCCGGAACCGGAGCCGAAGGTCTCGCCGAACCGGTCGCGCAGCGTGGCCGGCAGCTGGCCGCTGGCGACGAGGCCCTGATTATGCGGCAGGTCGGAAAGCCCGGCGGCGAAAGTGGCCGGCGCGGCGAGTGTCAGCAGCAGGCCGAGAGCGGCGGCACGGCCGGCAGTGGAGAGCGGATTCAGCGTCACGGGAACCTCCCATCGGACGAGGAAGGCCGCTTCTAGGCGCGCTTCTTGACAGCACCGTGAACGCCGTAACGTAAGCCCTGCAAGGATTTGGCGGGGCTGGAGCCCTACCCCAGCCGCTCGTTCTCATAGGCCACAACCCAGTCGATCAGCACGCGCCAGAGCTTTTCGGCGAGCTCCGGCGGCACGCCCTTGGTCTCGGCCTGCGCCATCACCTTCTCGACGACGTCCTCGACCCGCTCGGGCAGGAGGGCGGCGAGGCCCTCCGCCTGCTTGATGGCGATGACGTGCTTGACCACCTCGAAGCGGCGGGCGAGCAGCTCGACCATCTGCGCGTCGATATGGTCGATCTCCGCCCGGAAGGGCGCGAGCGCGCGCTCGTTCTCGGGCAGGATCCGCGCCATCACAGCCACCACTTCTCCGGGATGTCGAACCGGCCGGCCGCATCCTCGATCACCTGGCCGAGCGCGAACAGCTCCTGCTCCTCGAACGGCTTGCCGATGAGCTGGAGGCCGAGCGGCAGGCCCTCGGTGGAGAGCCCGGCCGGCACCGAGATGCCCGGCAGGCCGGCCATGTTCAGCGTCACCGTGAACACGTCCTGCAGATACATCTCCACCGGATCGGCGCCCGACTTCTCGCCAATGCCGAAGGCCGGCGACGGGGTGGCGGGGGCGAGCACGGCGTCGATGCCGCCGGCGAAGGCGGTCTCGAAGTCGCGCTTGATCAGCGTGCGGACCTGCTGCGCCTTGAGGTAATAGGCGTCGTAATAGCCGGCCGAGAGCACATAGGTGCCGATCATGACGCGCCGGCGCACTTCCGCGCCGAAGCCGGCCGCGCGGGTCTTCTCATACATCTCGACGATGTCGCGGCCGGCCACCCGCTCGCCATAGCGCACGCCGTCATAGCGCGCGAGGTTGGACGAGGCTTCCGCCAGCGCGACGATGTAATAGGCCGGCAGGGCGTATTTGGTGTGCGGCAGGCTGATCTCGACGATTTCCGCCCCGGCGTCGCGCAGCATCTGCGCGCCCTTGTCCCACAGCGCGGCGATCTCGGCCGACATGCCGTCGACGCGGTACTCGCGGGGGATGCCGATGCGCTTGCCCTTCACCGAGGCGCCGCAGGCCTGCTGATAATCCGGCACCGGCAGGTCGACGCTGGTGGAATCCTTGGCGTCATGCCCGGCCATGGCGCGCAGCAGCAGCGCCGCGTCATTCACCGAGCGGGCGATCGGCCCGGCCTGGTCGAGCGAGGAGGCATAGGCGACGATGCCCCAGCGCGAGCAGCGGCCATAGGTCGGCTTGATGCCCACCGTGCCGGTGAAGGCCGCCGGCTGGCGGATCGAGCCGCCGGTATCGGTGCCCGCCGCGCCGGCGGCGAGATGCGCCGCCACCGCCGCCGCCGAGCCGCCGGAGGAACCGCCGGGCACGAGCGGCTGCGTCGAGCCGGTGCGCCGCCAGGGGTTCACCGTCGGGCCGAAGGCGCTCGATTCGGTGGACGAGCCCATGGCGAACTCGTCCTGGTTCAGCTTGCCCAGCAGCACCGCGCCGGCCTGCCAGAGATTGGCGGTCACGCTCGATTCATAGGGCGGGACGAAGTTCTTGAGGATGTTGGAGCCGGCCGTGGTGCGCACGCCGTCCACGGCGTAATTGTCCTTCACACCGAGCGGGATGCCCTCAAGCGACCCGGCCTCGCCCTTGGCGATCCGCGCGTCGCTCGCCTTGGCCATGTCCAGCGCCTTCTCCGGCGTGGTCAGCACATAGGCGTTGAGCGCCCCGGCGGCCTCGATGGCGCCGAGATAGGCGGTGGTGAGCTCGGTGGCGGTGAAATGGCCCTGCGCCAGCCCTTCGCGGGCGGCGGTGATGGTGAGGCGGGTGAGATCGGTCATCGCGCTCACTCCACCACTTTCGGCACGGCGAAGAAGCCGTCTTCGGCCAGCGGGGCGTTGGCCAGCACGCGCTCGGGATAAAAGCCGTCGGTGACGGCGTCCGCGCGCAGCGGCAGCGTCATCGGGATGACGCTGGTCATCGGCTCGACGCCGGTGGTGTCCACCTCGCCGAGTTGCTCCACGAAGGCGAGGATGGCGTTCAATTCGCCCTGGAGGTGGCTTACCTCTTCCTCCGTCACGGCGATGCGCGAGAGATGCGCCACCCGCCGGACCGTCGCCTGATCGACCGACATCCGAAATCCCACTCAACGAGAACGATGCGCGCCCTATAGCAGGCACGCACCGCGCCCCGCAACGCGCGGGGCGGCGCATTGCGGGGCGTGGGCACGGGCAGCGGTCAGGAACGCGCCAGTTCCAGGCACTTGCCGGCGGCTTCCGCGTTGGCGCGCGCCGTGCCCTGGTCCATCTGGCCGGACATGACGAGCGAGCGGGCCGAGCTGGTGATCGCCGAGCGCACATCGCCGCCAGCGCTCACCGCGCCGGCATAGATGGCCTGCCCCTGCGGGGTCAGCTTGGCGGCGCAGGCGCTGCCGGCGGCGGCATCGGCGAAGGCCGGCGAGGCGGCACCGAGGGCGAGAACGACGCCAACAGCGGCGGCGCGGGAAAGAATCATCATGGTTGTCTCCTGGAACACGAAGAAAAGCGAAGCGGGGATCAGCGCAGGCCGGGCATATTGACCCCGCCGCCGCCATTGACCCCCGGGCCGGGGCGCGCCACGGCGCGCGAGTTCGGCGTGCCGGGTGCACCAACGCCGGGCGCACCGACACCACCGACGCAGCCGACCGGGTAGCCCGGACGGGTGCAGTAGACGGCGGCCCGCGCCGCCGGGGCGGTGCCGACGCAGCCGACGGGATAGCCGGGGCGCGTGCAGTAGACAGCCGCGCGCACCGCGGGCGTCGGCCGCACCACGCAGCCGACAGGAACGCCGGGGCCGGTGCAGTAGATTACCGCCGCCGAGGCGGGGGACGGCCCTAGCATCGCGAGGCCACCGGCGAGAATCGCGGCGGCCGACAGAGCGCTGAGGGAAAGTTTTCCGGTCATATCGCCTCCTTAGGTTGACATCACGGAGCGGAAGCGGCGCGATAATGCCCTGCCGGACATAAACGGCAATGTCGATTATTGATCGGATCGTGGCATCTCGGCTGCCACGCACCGATAACGGATCAGCCTGCCGAACCGGACGCATGATGCTGCCAGCCTTTTCCGCCGCTGCCGCGAATTCCGTTCCGCTGGAAGCAGAAGCGCTTGCCGCGCTGCTCGCCCTCGAATCAACGGAGCGCGCGGCGCTGCTCCAGCATCCCGCTTTCCCGGCCACGGCCTTCGCGGCGGCACGCAGCCTCAGCGTGCAATATCACGGCAATGTGCTGCTGACGCGCGTTCTGAACGACCGGGGGCGCATCGCCCTCTCGCTACTCATGCTCAGCATGCATCTCGAATCAGCGCCGGGCTCGCCCGGCCTCACCGCCGGGCGCCTGAAGGCGGAGGCCACCGCTCTTCGCCTGTGCAGCCCCGGCCGGGTGACAGCGGTGCTCGCCGCCTGCCGGCTGCTCGGGCTGGTCGTCCAGGCCCCGGACGCGGACCGGCGCCGGCACCGGCTGGCCCTGACCCCGCGCATGCTGGCGATCCACACGGCGCGCTGGCGCGCGATGTTGGAAGCGATGGCCCCGGCCTCGCCGGAGGCGGCACGTGGCGCCGTCCATCTCGACAATCCGCGCTTCCTTGAGCCTTTCGTCGACACCATGCTGGTGCCGTTCCGCGCCGGCTGGCGCGTTGTCAGCGAGCTGCCGTGCCTTGAAATCTTCGCCGACCGCGACGGCGGGCTGATGGTGGCCTTCAGCCTGTTCGACGCGGCGCGCACCGGCACGGCCTTGAGCGTCGCCCATCTCGCCCGCGAGTGCCGGATCTCCCGCTCGCATGTGATGGAGATGCTGCGCGTCGCCGCCGAGGCGGGCCTCGTGCGGCGGGACAGCGGGCGCAGCACCGAGGGCGGCGCACTGGCCGAGCCGGCGCTGGTGGAGGCCATGCAGATGCTCATGGCCACCGCCCTGGCGCGACTGACCCGCGCCACCCGCGCGGGTCTGGCGGCGATCGGCGAGGCCGCGTGCGACACGGTGTGAGCCCGATCACCATCGCGCCGGAGCGGACAGCCGGCGGCGTGGCGTATGGGCTTCAGATGTCAGGGTTTCAGAGCGTCACAGCTTGGGAAAGTCCTGGGCGACGCCGACCGGCGGCACCACCACCGTCGCCTCCTCGCCGACCAGCGCCACGAAGCGGTCGGCATTGGGCTCCAGCAGGCCGAAGGTGGCGTAATGGGCGGGAATGATGGTCAGCCCGCCGAGATAGCGCGTCACCGCCACGGCCGCGGTTTCCGGCCCCATGGTGAAGCGGTCGCCAATCGGCAGGATCACAATGTCCGGCCGGTGGATCTCGGCGATCAGCGCCATGTCGGAGAAGATGTCGGTATCGCCCATGTGCCAGAGCGTCGGCTCGCCCGGCGCCTTGACGATGAGGCCGTTGGCATTGCCGAGATAGACGCTCGCCCCGTCCACCACCATGCCCGAGGAATGGTCCGCGCGGACCATGCTGACGGTGAAGCCCGGCAGATGGATGGTGCCGCCGGTGTTCATCATCTCCAGCTTGTCCAGCCCCTGCGTGCCGAGCCAGCCGCAGAGATCGGCATTGGCCACCACCGTCGCGCCCGTCGCCTTGGCGATGGCGACGGTGTCGCCGACATGGTCGCCATGGCCATGGGTGAGCAGGATATGGCTGACGCCCTGGCTCGCCTCTTCCACCGTGCTGGTGAACATCGGGTTATGCGAGAGGAACGGGTCGATCAGCACCGCCGTGCCGGCGAGCTCTAGGCGAAAGGCGGCGTGGCCGTACCAGGTGATCTTCATCATGCTCTCCGCGCAGGTGACGGCGGCAAGATAATGCGCCGAACGGGTGACACAAGGTGCCGGTCCGGCAGCGGCGGGAGGGTTCAGGGCCGGTCGCCAGCGCGGCGATGGGCTGCCGCGACCAGCCCGATCGCGACGAGCATCAGCGCGCCCGCCACCAGAAAGGTGAGCTGCATCCCGGCCGCGATGGCCGTGGGCGTCGCCCGCGCGAAGGCGTCCGTCCCCACCCCAAAGGCGAAGACCGCGCCCATCACCGAGGCGCCGGCGATCAGCCCGATATTGCGCGAGAGGTTGAGCAGGCCGGCCACCGTGCCCCGCCGGTCCGGCGGCACATCCGCCAGCGCCGCCGTGTTGTTGGCGGCCTGAAAGAGCTGATAGCCCGGCGTCACCACGGCCATGGCAAGCACATAGCCGGTCACGCCGACAAGGTTCGGCAGCAGCGCGAGCAGGAACGCGCCGCCCGCCAGCAGGCCGAGGCCGACAGCCCCCACAAGGAACGGCCCACCCGCATCGACCAGCCGCCCGGACGGGACGCCGCTGATGACGGAAATCGCCGGGCCGACGGCCATGACGAGGCCGACCTGCGTCGCCGTGAGGCCAAGAGCAATGCCGAGATAGAACGGGCCGACCACCAGCGTCGTCATCATCACGGCGGCGACCAGCAGATTGACAAGGAGATTGGGCACCAGCCCCCGGATCACCGCCACCCCCGACCGGGAAGAAGCGCGACTCACCCGTGCCGCCTCACCGGCCGGCATCGCGATGGCCAGCACGAGCGTCAGCAGGGCCAGCGGCACCAGCACCGCGAAGATGCCACGCCAGCCGGCCACCGGAATCAGCAGGCCGCCGAGAACCGGGCCGAGCGCCGTCCCCAGCGCCGACACGGTGCCGAGCAGACCCATGACGCGGCCGAGGCGGGCCGCGCTCGCCGTCTGCCGCATCAGCGCCATGGAGAGCGTCATCAGAAAGGCCGCGCCGCTGCCCTGAAGCGCCCGAGCGGCGATCAGCAGCGGCAGGCTCGGCGCGAGCGCGCAAAACAGTGAGGCGAGCGCGAACAGGCAAAGGCCGGCGACCAGCATCGGCTTCAGCCCGTAGCGGTCGCCCAGCCGGCCGGCGATCACCACAGCCACCGTCAGCGCCGCGAGATAGGCGACCACCACCGCCTGCACCGCCGCGAATGGCGCCGCGAAGGCCTCGGCCAGCGTGGGAAGCGCGATATTGGCGATGCTGGTGCCGAGCGAGCCCAGCAGCATCGCCAGCGCCAGCGTCGCCACGGTCCGCGCGGCCGCGCCCGTTCTCGGCGCTCCGGCGTCGTCTCCGTCCATCTGCCGCGCTTTCCTCGGCCGCATGGCCATCTCCCCTTGCCGGAAACCTGTTTCAAACGCAGGCTGCCACTTCAAGTCGCATTGAGGTCAAGCATGAAGTTGCTGGATATTGGCGAGGTCGCCGCGCGCAGCGGGATGAAGCCCTCGGCGCTGCGCTATTACGAGGAAGCCGGGCTGATTTCCCCGGTGTCCCGCCATGGCCTGCGCCGGCAATTCGCCCCCGAGGTGCTGCTGCGGCTGAAGCTGATCGCCATGGGCAAGGCCGCCGGCTTCCCGCTCGGCGAGATCGCCGCCATGTTCGGCCCCAATGGCGAGCCAAGCCTGCCGCGCGACGTGCTGCACGCCAAGGCCGACGCCATCGACCAGACGATCCGGGAGCTCGCCGCGCTGCGCGACACGCTCCGCCACGTCGCCGACTGCCCGGCCCCGTCGCACATGGAATGCCCCACCTTCCGCCGGCTGGTCGAGGTCGCCGGAACCCGTGGCCGGGGTCGGGAGAGGAGCGGGTCGCCCCCGCCGCGCGGTCGCCCGCGCTGAGGGCGATCCCCGGTGAGGCACACGCGCGGCCCGCTGGCCTCATTGCACTGACTGGTCACCAGATTGCACAGACTGGTCACCTCACTGCACTGACTGGTCACGCATTTTGGCCGGCATTTTCGCCCCGCCATGGCGCCCGGTGCGGGGGCGTGCTAGGCCGCTCGGCATCATGCCCGCAGCCATTCTCACCATCGTCGAGGCCGCCCCTCTCCTGCCCCCGCGCGGCGGGCTGGTGGGGCTCGATCTCGGCACCAAGACCATCGGCGTCGCCTCCTCCGACCCCGACCGACGCCTCGCCGCCCCGGTGGAAACCATTGCGCGCAAACAGTTTACGCCCGATGCGCAGCGAATCCTGTCGCTCGCCGGCGCCCGCCACGCCGCCGGTTTCGTGCTCGGCCTCCCGGTCAATATGGACGGCTCGGAAGGCCCGCGCGCCCAGTCGACCCGCGCCTTCGCCCGCAACCTCGCCAAGCTCACCGAGCTGCCGATCATCCTGTGGGACGAGCGGCTCTCCACCGCCGCCGTCGAGCGCGACATGCTCGCCATGGACATGAGCCGCGCCCGCCGCGCCGAAGTCGTCGACCAGCAAGCCGCCGTCTTCATCCTGCAAGGCGCCCTCGACCGGCTGCGCTTCATCGCTGAAAACATATTTTCTGACAGGTAGTTAGTATGGAAGCAGTGCTCGGCGCGCTGGTCCCCGTCTTCCTCGTCATCGCCCTCGGCGCGGTGCTGAAGCGCGGCCTTCTGCCGGAATCCTCGCACTGGATCGCGCTGGAGCGGCTGACCTATTTCGTGCTGTTCCCGGCGCTTCTGGTGGTGTCCATCGTCCGCGCCGAACTCGGCAAGGTCGCGGTCATGGAGGTCTCGGCCGCGCTGCTCGGCTCCATCGCCCTGTTCGCCCTCGCCCTGACACTCGCCCGCCGCCCGCTGAGCCGCTGGCTGGAGCTCTCAAGTCCTTCCTATACCTCGGTTTTTCAGGGCGCGCTGCGCTGGAACACCTATATTGCGCTGGCCGTTTCGGGCGCCATCGCCGGTCCGGCCGGGCTGGCGGTGGCGGCGGTCGGGCTCACCGTGATGATCCCGGTGCTGAATGCGCTGAGCGTCATGGTGCTCGCCCGTCACGGGGAAAATGGCAGCAACAGCAAGAGGTTGATGTTTCTCCAGCTGGTCCGCAACCCGTTCATCTGGTCCTGCGTCGCCGGCGGGCTGATCAACGCCCTGCACATCCCGATCCCGCCGGTGATCGTCACCTTCGCCGACGTGCTCGGCCGCGCCTCGCTGGCGCTGGGGCTGCTGGTTGTCGGCGCCGGATTGCGGTTGGGCGACCTGCGACGGCCGCGGGTCGCGACCTGGTTCGCTAGCTTTATCAAGCTGTTAGCCCTTCCCGCCGCCGCCGTCACCATCGGCTGGGCGCTGAAGCTGCACGAGGTGGACCTGCTCATCGTCGCCGTGGCGAGCGCGGTGCCCTCGGCGCCCAACGGCTATGTGCTCGCTCGCCAGATGGGCGGCGACGCCCCGTTGCTGGCGGAAATCCTCACCCTGCAGACGCTGCTCGCGGCGCTGACCATGCCGCTCGTCATCGGGCTGGTTGCGTATCTCTAGGCGTCCATAAAGCGGCGCTTGCGGCGCCGCCTTGCCTAACCCCTTGATATACCGAAACGATCAGCAACGCGTCCAGTAGCCGGTGCCGCGATGCGGGTTGGTCTCCACCCAGCAGCGTCCGGGACTGCGGCTATAGACCGGGCGGCCATAATAGCCGGGGCCTTCGTCATAATAGCCAGGCCCGGCATCATAATACCGATCGCGACGGGTGGCGTTGGCGATGGCCGCGCCAGCGATCACGCCAGCCGCGATGCCGACACCAACCGCGCAGCCGCGGCAGCGGACAGTCTCAACCGGCGCCGCCGGCACCGTGCGCACCGCCTGCGGCACGCCACCGCCCAGCGACACGGGGGCCGCGGCGGCGGGCAGGCTGGCCAGCGCGGTCAGCGCCGCCGCAAAGCCGATGCCGGCAATCGTGCCGATGCCGGCCCTGGTATTCTCAACCGAGTGGGTCATCGTCGATACTCCATTTCCGCGCTCTGGCGCCGTGCCGAGACAACGCAAAGGCGCAGCGGCGGTTCCCCGGTGCCCACTGCCGGCGGCCGGCCGGCGGCGCCGAAACGTTGGGACAGCGTGCTTTATGGCTTGCGGCGGGGGCCCGGTGCGTCTATCCAGCCGACTTCGATATGACATCGAACCCGACTGCCAGCTTTACCCTCCAGCGCCGCCATCTGCTCGGCATCGAGGGCCTTTCCCCCGACGAGATCGTCGGGCTGCTCGACCTCGCCGAAGAGTTCGTGCTCCTCAACCGACAGGTCGAGAAGAAGCGGGCAACCCTGCGCGGCCGCACCCAGATCAACCTGTTCTTTGAGGCCTCGACGCGGACCCAGTCCTCCTTCGAGATCGCCGGCAAGCGCCTCGGCGCCGACGTGATGAACATGTCGGTCGGCAACTCCTCGGTGAAGAAGGGCGAAACGCTCATCGACACGGCGGCGACGCTGAACGCCATGCACCCGGATGTGCTGATCGTGCGCCACAGCGCCTCCGGCGCCGCCGAACTGCTCGCCCGGAAGGTCGACTGCTCGGTGGTGAATGCGGGCGACGGGGCGCATGAGCATCCTACCCAGGCGCTGCTCGACGCCCTCACCATCCGCCGCAACAAGGGCCGCATCCAGGGCCTGACCGTCGCCATCTGCGGCGACATCATCCACTCGCGGGTCGCCCGCTCCAACATCCTGCTGCTGCACGCGCTTGGTGCGCAGGTGCGGGTGATCGCGCCGCCGACCCTGCTGCCGCGCGACATCGAGCGCTTCGGCGTTGACGTCTATGGCGACATGAAGCGGGGCCTTGCGGATGTGGACATCGTGATGATGCTGCGGCTCCAGCGCGAACGCATGAACGGCTCCTATGTGCCTTCAGTGAAAGAGTATTTCCACTTCTGGGGGCTCGATGAGGCCAAGCTTCGCTTTGCCAAGCCGGATGCCCTGGTGATGCATCCGGGCCCGATGAATCGCGGCGTCGAGATCGATTCGGCGGTCGCCGACGGCGCCCAGTCCCTCATCCGCGAGCAGGTCGAGATGGGCGTCGCCGTCCGCATGGCCGTGCTGGACGCGCTGTCGCGGAACCTGCCCAATGCGTGATCTCCGCCCGATCCACGACGCTCGCCCGATCCTCCTCGCCAATGCGCGTGTGATCGACCCCTCGCGCGACTTCGACGCGCATGGCGACCTGCTCATCGCCGACGGCGTGGTGAAGGACTTCGCCGTCAATCTGAAATCGGCGGGCCTGCCGGAAGGCACCGAGATCGTCGACTGCCGACACCTCATCGCGGTGCCCGGCCTCGTCGACATGCGCGCCTTCATCGGCGAGCCGGGCGCTGAACACCGGGAAACGCTGGCCTCGGCCAGCCAGGCGGCGGCGGCCGGTGGCGTGACCACCATCATCTGCCAGCCCGAGACCGACCCGATTATCGACGAGCCCGCCATCGTCGACTTCGTCATGCGCCGGGCGCGCGACACCGCCATCGTCAATGTCCTTCCCATGGCGGCGCTGACCAAGCGGCTGGAAGGTCGCGAGATGACGGAGATCGGCCTGCTGCGCGAGGCGGGGGCGGTCGCCTTCACCGATGGCACCCATTCGGTCGGCTCGGCGCAGGTGCTGCGGCGCGCCCTCACCTATGGGCGGGATTTCGACGCGCTGATCGTCCATCACACCGAGGACAAGTCGCTGGCCGGCGAGGGCGTGATGAACGAGGGCGAGCTGGCCTCGCGCCTCGGCCTCGCGGGGATGCCCAAGGCGGCGGAAACCATCGTGTTCGAGCGCGATGTGCGCCTCGCCTCGATCACCGGCGGGCGCTACCACGCCGCCTCGCTCACCTGCCCGGAATCGCTGGAGGTGCTGCGCCGGGCGAAGGATGCGGGGCTGAACGTTACGGCATCCGCCTCCATCAACCATCTCACGCTCAATGAGCGCGATGTCGTCGGTTACCGCACCTTCTTCAAGCTGACCCCGCCCCTTCGCTCGGAAGACGACCGTATGGCGCTGGTTCAGGCGGTGGCGGAAGGACTGATCGACGTGGTCGTCTCTGACCATGACCCGCAGGATGTCGACGTGAAGCGCCTGCCCTTCTCCGAAGCCGCCTTTGGCGCCATCGGGCTGGAGACCATGCTCGCCGCCGGGCTGCGGTTGGTGAATGATGGCACCTTGCCCCTGATGGCGCTGATCCGCGCCATGTCGACGCGGCCAGCCGAGCTGCTCGGCCTGCCGGCGGGCTCGCTGCGGCCGGGAAGCCCAGCCGACATCGCGCTGATCGCGCCGGACGAAGCCTGGATCCTCGACGCGGCAAACCTGAAGTCGCGCTGCCGGAACACGCCGTTCGACGAGGCCCGCTTCGAGGGCCGCGTCGTTCGCACGCTGGTCGCCGGCCGCACCGTCTACGAATATGTCTGATCGGAACGCTGCCGAGTTCCCTTTCGGCACAAAGCCTTTAAGGTCGCTGGCATGAGTTGGTCGTTTCCCACCCTGCCGAGCGTCATTGCCCTGCTGCTCGGCTATCTGCTGGGCTCCATCCCGTTCGGCCTCATCCTCACCCGGATGGCCGGGACACAGGATATTCGCAGCATCGGCTCCGGCAATATCGGCGCCACCAATGTGCTGCGCACGGGCCGCAAGGGCCTCGCGGCGGCGACCTTGCTGGGCGACGCGCTCAAGGGCACGGTGGCGGTGCTGCTGGCCGCCGCCCTCATCGGCCCGGCCGCCGCACTGCCCGCGGCGTTGGGCGCGTTTCTGGGCCACCTCTTCCCCGTCTGGCTCAGCTTCAAGGGCGGCAAAGGCGTCGCGACCTTCCTTGGCGTCACGCTGGCGCTGGCCTGGCAGGCGGCGCTGGTCTTCGCCGCCGCGTGGCTCGCCGTGGCCTTCATCACCCGCTACTCCTCGCTGGCAGCGCTGGTCGCCAGCGTGCTGACGGCGCTCGCCGCCGTCATCGTTGCCCCGGCGCCCACGGGGCTGCTGCTGGCGATCCTCGCCACCCTGCTCTGGTTCATGCACCGGGCGAACATTTCCCGGCTGCTGGCGGGCACCGAAGGCAAGATCGGTAAGAAGGGCTGAGGGAGCGGCAAGGGTGGCACCACGCGGCGTTCGTCTCGATCACGACCAGCGCCGCGACTGGCTCCGCCTGATCCGCACCGAAAATGTCGGCCCGCGCAGCTTCCGCAACCTGATCAACCGCTATGGCGGCGCCGCCGCGGCGTTGGACGCGCTGCCGGGACTCGCCCGGCGCGGTGGCGGTCTTATTCCCCCACGCGTCCCGAGCCCCGCCGAGGCCGAGGCCGAAATGCGGGCGCTGGAACGTCTCGGCGGGCAGTTCCTCGCCCTCGGCGAACCGGACTATCCCGCTTTGCTGCGCGAAATCGACGATCCCCCGCCGCTCATCGCCGTTCTCGGACGGGTCGATCTGCTCAATCGCCCCTGCGTCGGCATTGTCGGCTCGCGCAACGCCTCAGGCGCCGGGCGCACGATGACGGCGCGCCTGTCGCGCGGCCTTGGCGAGGCCGGTTGGGTCGTGGTCTCCGGCCTCGCGCGTGGCATCGACGCGGTGGCGCATGAGGCGAGCCTCGGCACGGGCACCATCGCGGTGCTGGCCGGGGGGCTGGATCGCCCTTACCCGCGCGAGAACGAGCCGCTCATGCGCGCCATCGCCGAGCAGGGGGTCGTGCTCAGCGAAATGCCGATGGGATGGGAACCACGGGCGCGCGACTTCCCCCGGCGCAACCGACTCGTCTCCGGTCTCTCGCGGGGCGTCGTGGTCGTCGAGGCGGCCGATCGCTCCGGCTCCCTGATCACCGCACGCCTGGCGGGCGAGCAGGGGCGCGATGTGTTCGCGGTGCCCGGTTCGCCGCTCGATCCACGCGCCAGTGGCACTAACGCGCTGATCCGCCAGGGCGCGACGCTGGTGACCAGCGCCAGCGACGTTCTGGAGGGGCTGTCGCTGTTGCACGATACCCCTCGCCCGCTCGACGCCGAGGAAGGCAGCGATGCCGGCTTTGACATTCCCGACCCCAGCGACGACGCGCGCGGTCGGCTGCTGCAACTGCTCGGGCCAACACCCCTGCCGGTGGACGATCTCGTCGCCATGTCCGGCCTTTCGGCCGGTGCGGTGCAGATCCTGCTACTGGAACTGGAGCTTGCCGGGCGGCTGGAGCGCCATGGCGGCGGTCGCGTCTCGCTCCTCTAGCCGCGATCCTCAGGCGCCTCGGCCGATCTCTCCGCCTCAGGAGCAGGCAGGCCGGCGATGGCCCGCGCCTCTTCGCTCGCCATCTGCAGGAGATAGCGCAGGATAGCCAGATCGCGTTCGCTGGCGAGGCCCGCCAACTCGCGCGCCATGTCAGCAATGTAGGAAGCCGTGTCCCGGCTCCGGCAATGGTCATGCGGCTGCTCGTTCACGAGAAACCTGCTCTTGAAAGCCGACAAAGGGTTGTGACGGAATGGGTATGCACCAAATAATTGCGCATAGGGTGATTAACTAAATCAGGAATTGCAATCCATCTCTTGCGGGGGCGCACTTTCTCCCGCATTGCAGCACCCTCGGCGAAAACACCGGCGTTGCGGACGGTTCCCCCTTGCGGAAGCGGCCCCTCGTGCGGCAAGGAGGCCGGGGGCATTTGACAGGCCGGGGCGGCTCCCCCATTTTCCGGGCCGCTTTGGGCTAGACTACCAACGGACGCGCGGGCTGATGCAGGTCGTAATCGTCGAATCGCCTGCGAAGGCCAAGACGATCAACAAATATCTGGGACCGGACTACGAGGTGATCGCCTCGTATGGCCATGTGCGCGACCTGCCGGCCAAGGATGGCTCGGTGGATCCTGAGCACGACTTCCACATGCTGTGGGACGTTGATCCAAAGTCGCAGAAGCGGCTGTCGGACATCGCCCGCGCGGTGAAGGAAGCGGACGGTCTCATCCTCGCCACCGACCCGGATCGCGAGGGCGAGGCGATCTCCTGGCATGTGCTGGAGGTGCTGAAGGAAAAGCGCGCGCTCAAGGGCCAGCCGATCTCGCGCGTGGTGTTCAACGCCATCACCAAGCAGGCCGTGCTTGAGGCGATGAAGCACCCGCGGCAGATCGATGGCGCGCTCGTCGATGCCTATCTGGCGCGGCGCGCGCTCGACTACCTTGTCGGCTTCACTCTCTCGCCGGTGCTGTGGCGCAAGCTGCCAGGCGCCCGCTCGGCCGGCCGCGTGCAGTCCGTCGCGCTGCGGCTGGTTTGCGACCGCGAGCGCGAGATCGAGACCTTCGTGCGGCGGGAATATTGGTCGATCGTCGCCCAGCTCGCGACGCCGCGTGCGGATGTGTTCGAGGCACGGCTCGTCGGCGCGGACGGTAACAAGATTTCCCGCCTCGATGTTGGCACGGCCGAGGAAGCTGCGGCGTTCCGCACCGCGCTGGAGAGCGCGGCCTATCGCGTCAGCTCGGTCGAGGCCAAGCCTGGCCGGCGAAACCCCTACCCGCCCTTCACCACCTCGACACTGCAGCAGGAAGCGAGCCGCAAGCTCGGCCTTGCGCCGGCCTCGACCATGCGCGTCGCCCAGCGCCTCTATGAGGGCGTGGACGTCGGCGGCGAGACCGTCGGTCTCATCACCTATATGCGTACCGATGGCGTGGACATGGCGCCGGAAGCGGTGACCGCCGCCCGCGCCGTCATCGGCCAGGACTATGGCGACCGCTACGTCCCCGCCGCGCCGCGCAAATACACCACCAAGGCGAAGAACGCGCAGGAGGCCCATGAGGCCATCCGGCCGACGGATGTCTCGCGCCGCCCCAAGGATGTGGCGCGCTATCTCGAACCCGAGCAGGCCCGGCTCTATGAGCTGATCTGGTTGCGGACCGTCGCCAGCCAGATGGAATCGGCCGAGCTGGAACGCACCACCGTCGACATCGCCGCCACGGCGGGCGGCCGCGCGCTGGACCTGCGGGCCACTGGCACCGTCATCAAGTTCGATGGCTTCCTCACCCTCTACCGCGAAGGCCGCGACGATGAGGAGGAGGACGAGGAGAACCGCCGCCTCCCCGCCATGACCGCCGGCGACGCCCTCGCCAACAAGGGCATCAAGGCCGACCAGCACTTCACCGAGCCGCCGCCGCGCTATTCGGAAGCCTCGCTCGTCAAGCGCATGGAAGAGCTCGGCATCGGCCGGCCCTCGACCTATGCCTCCGTGCTCGCCGTGCTGCGTGACCGGGAATATGTGCGCCTCGACAAGCGCCGGCTGGTGCCGGAGGACAAGGGCCGCCTGGTCACGGCGTTCCTCGAGAGCTTCTTCGACCGCTATGTCGAGTATGACTTCACGGCCGATCTGGAAGAGAAGCTCGATCAGATTTCCGCCGGCGAACTGGCCTGGAAGGACGTGCTTCGCGACTTCTGGCGCGACTTTACCGCAGCTGTTGGCGAAACAAAGGATCTGCGCGTCTCCGAGGTGATCTCCGCGCTCGACGAGATGCTGACCGCGCACATCTTCCCGCCCAAGGAAGACGGCACGGACCCGCGCCTGTGCCCGACCTGCGGCACGGGGCGGCTCTCGCTCAAGGTCGGTAAGTTCGGCGCCTTCATCGGTTGTTCGAACTACCCCGAATGCCGCTACACGCGCCCGCTCGCGGTGCAGTCCGGCGAGGGCGAGAATGGCGCGGAGGCGAGCGGCAACCGCGTGCTGGGCACCGACCCGGAGACGGGGCTGGAAGTCTCGCTGCGCGATGGCCGCTTCGGCGCCTATCTCCAGCTCGGCGAGGCCAAGGATGGCGAGAAGCCGAAGCGCTCCAGCCTGCCCAAGGGCCTCGCGCCAGCCGATGTCGACCTCGACGCCGCGCTGGCCTTGCTTTCGCTGCCGCGCGACATTGGCCGCCACCCGGAGACTGGGGAACCGATTCTCGCCGGCATCGGGCGGTTCGGGCCTTATGTCCAGCACGGCAAGACCTACGCCAATATTGAGGCGGGCGATGATGTCCTGACCATCGGCCTCAATCGCGCCGTTGCGCTGATCGCCGACAAGCAGAACAAGGGCCCCGGTCGCGGTCGCGGCGCGGCCGGCGGGCGTGAACTCGGCGAGCATCCGACACTGGGCGGCGTGGTGACTGTGCGGCCCGGCCGCTTCGGCGCCTATGTCAACCACGGCAAGGTCAACGCCACGCTGCCGAAGGATATCGATCCTGCGGCCGTGACGATGGACGAGGCGGTGAAGCTGATCGAGGCGAGGGCCGCGCTGGCTCCTGCCAAGCCCGCCGGCCGCACCACGCGCAGCGCGACCAAGACGGCGAGCAAGAACGCGGATGCGCCCGCGACCAAGAAGCCGGCAGCAAAGAAGGCTACGGCCAAGAAGACAGCCAAAGCGCCATCGAAACGCACGGCCAAGGGCGCTTAATCGCGCCCTTGGACCGTTACCGGCCGCCGCGCTCCTACTCCGGCAACGGGCCCGGTCCCTCGCCGGAGCGCAGCGGCCGCTCCTCCATCGCCAGCATGGCGATGAGCGACAGGATGAGTGCGCCCGCCCCGGCGACAAACACCCAGCGGAAAGCATGCGCCAGCGGAACGGGGTCCGTGCCGGCAACCAGCATCTGCTCCATGAGGCGTCCACCTTCCACGCCGGAGGCGCCGACCACGATGGCGCCGAAGCCGGCCGTAAGCACGGCACCGCCAAGCGAGCGGAAGAAGTTCACCATCCCGGTCACCACGCCGATCTGCGGCATGGGCACAGCGTTCTGCACCGCAACCGTCGAGACAGGGAGCACGGTGCCGAGCCCGATCCCGGTCAGGGCGAGACAGGCGGCGAACAGCCAGATGGGCAGGCCCCGAGGCTCCAGCGCCAGCAGCGCCAAAGAGAGGATCGCCGCTACCAGCCCGAGCAGCGAAATGCGCTTATAGTGCCGCACCCGACCCATCATCCGCCCGGCCCCGGTCGCGCCCACCACCACGCCGGACATCAGCGGAATGAGCGCGACACCGGATTCGCTCGCGGTGAGGCGCAGCACGCCTTCGAGATAGAGCGGCAGCACGATCGACAGGCCGACCAGCGTGCCCATGGCGAAGGCGGCGGCAGGTACGCCCGCGCGCACGACCTTGTTGCCCATGATGCTCACCGGCAGAAGCGGCTCGCTCGCGGTGGCGACCCGCGCGAAGAAGGCGAGCCAGAGCACGACCGAGGCGGCCATGAGCCCGAGTATCGGGAGCGACAGCCAGGGATAGCGCGCGCCGCCCCAGCTGAGCGCCAGCAGCAGGGCCACGGTAGCAACGCACATCAGCAGCGCGCCGAGAAGATCCAGCCGGTGGGGATGGTGATGGGCCGGCAGCCGGCGCAGCGCCCGGTCGCTCATGGCCGCAGCGACGAGACCGATCGGCAGGTTGATCCAGAAGATCAGCGACCAGTGCAGATGTTCAGCGAAAAAGCCGCCGAGGACCGGCCCGGCGATGCTCGAGGTGATGAACACGGCGGCGAAATAGCCCTGATAGCGGCCGCGCTCGCGCGGCGCGATCATCAGCCCGACTATGGTCTGCGCCAGCGCGATGAGCCCGCCACCGCCGAGCCCCTGCACCGCCCGCGCCGCGATCAGCCAGAGCATGCTGGGCGCGAGGGCGCAGGCGACCGAGCCGATGAGAAACAGCGCGATGGCGATGCGCAGGACAGGACGCGGGCCATGGATATCCGCGAGCTTGCCGACCAGCGGCGTCACCGCCGTCCCGGTGAGCAGATAAGCAGTCACGATCCAGGAAAGATTCTCCAGATCGCCGAAATGCGCTCCCATGGTCGGCAGCGCCGTTGCGATGATGGTCTGATCCAGCGCGCTGAGGAACATCGCCAGCATGACGCCGATGATGATGGTCCTGATATCGGCATGGTCCAGCGGGGCCGCTTGAGCGTCTGGCGAACGGGCATCCATGTCACGTCTCTCAAAATGCGTGCCCTGCCCCCGGGCCGCGGGACAATTGTCGCGCGAGACAGTAAAGGCAAGAGGCCCGACGAACGAAAAGACGAACGAACTCCGCCCAGCCCGGATCGTATGTCGACGCGCGGACATGATGCCGCTAGCGTCGGGCACCAGCCAGGAACCTGTGAATCGTGCGAAAGCCCTCTCGACCGAAGCCCCGCAAAGCCCCGGCACCGCGCCAGCCGAAGGGCTTGCCGACGCGCGAGGAACTTATCGCCTTCATCGCGACCCATGGTGGTGATGTTGGCAAGCGGGAGATTTCCCGGACCTTCGGCCTCGATGGCGGCGACCGGATCGTGCTCAAGGCGATGCTGCGCGAACTGGCCGATGAAGGGCTGATCGGGCGCAAACGCGGCAAGCTCCATCTGCCGGGCGCGCTTCCCGCCGTCGTCATGTCCGAGGTGATCGAGCGCGACGAGGATGGCGAGCTGATCGCTGTTCCCATCGATTGGGACACCGAGGAACAGGGAGAGGCGCCGCGCATTCTGGTGCAGCTCGCCCGGCGCGGGCGACTTGCCGGTCCCGCGCCGACGGTCGGCGACCGGGTGCTGCTGAAGACCGAGGAGATTCCCGAGGCGGATGGCAGCGTCCGCCATAGCGGCCATGTGCTCAAAGTGCTGGAGAAGTCTCGCACGCTGGTGCTCGGCCTCTACCGCCGGGATGCGCAGGGCAGCGGCCGGCTGATCCCCATCGACAAGCGCAATATGGGCCGGGAACTCGCCATCCCGCCGGATTTCGCCAATGGCGCCGAGGAAGGCGATCTGGTCTCGGTCGAGATCGTCCGCCACCACGCCTATGGACTGCCCACGGCAAAGGTGAAAGAGCGGCTCGGCTCGATCGCCACGGAGAAGGCGATCAGCCTCATCGCCATCCACGCCCATGGCATTCCCAGCGTGTTCCGTCGCAACACCTTGACTGAGGCTGAGGCGGCGCGGCCCGCGAGCCTCGCCGGGCGCGAGGACTGGCGCGACCTGCCCTTGCTCACCATCGACCCGCCGGACGCCAAGGACCACGACGACGCTGTTCATGCGACGCCGGACACCGATCCGGCGAA